>NZ_JBFAAE010000043.1:0-74913 GCF_040639575.1 Streptosporangium sp. NPDC023825
CGTCCCCTCGTCGGGCTGGTGAGCGCCCGCCAGGGTCTTGATCAGGGTGGACTTCCCGGCACCGTTCTGGCCGAGCAGACAGTGCACCTCTCCGGGCAGCACTTCCAGGTCGACGCCGTCGAGGGCGCGCACTCCCGGGAACTGCTTGACGATCCCGCGCATGAGGAGCAGGGGGTTGGCTTCTGACATGGGGCCTCGCTGGTTCATCATGGGGCCGAGAGGACGTGGTCGCTGCTGAGCCTGGCCGCGCCGACCACGCCGGCGTCGGGTCCGAGCTCCGAGAGCACGATGGGCAGGTTGCCGGTCGCCAGGGGCAGCGACCGGCGGTAGACGACACTTCTGATCTCCGCCAGGAGGACGTGACCCAGCTGGGCCACACCTCCCGCGATGATCACGAGGCCGGGGTTGAAGAAGCTGACGAGCCCGGCCAGCACCGTGCCGACCCTGCGCCCGCCGTCGCGGATGAGCCGTACCGCCTCGGCGTCGCCCATCTCGGCGGCCTTGGCGACGTCCTCGGCGGTGAGGGTGCCCGTCAGGTCGAGGCGCCGGCTCAGGTAGGCCGAGCGCCCGGCGATGGCGGTGGCCTCCCTGGCGAGGGCGGTCCCGCCGAAGTAGGCCTCCAGGCAGCCGACGTTGCCGCAGGCGCAGATCGGGCCCTGGTCGTCGACGCGGATGTGGCCGATGTCGCCGGCGCTGCCGGAGACACCCCGGTAGATCTTGCCGTCCACCACGATGCCGCAGCCGATGCCGGTGCCGATCTTGACGAGCAGGAAGTCGTCCACCTGCCTGGCCAGCCCCGAGTGGAGCTCGCCGAGGGCCATGATGTTGACGTCGTTGTCGACCACGGCGGGGCAGCCGAGGGCCTGGCCGACCGCCTCCCTGACGGGAAAGCGGTCCCAGCCGGGCATGATCGGGGGCGCCACCGGCACCCCCTCGCGGAAGCTGACCGGCCCGGGGAGGCCGATCCCCGCGCCGTACAGCTGGGTGAACAGGTTCTGCTCGCCCAGCTTGGCGATCATCCCCATGGCCTGGTCGAGCACGGCCGCCGGGCCGTCGCGCACGTCGCACCGCTCGCTCAGGTGGCCGAGGATCTCCATCTCGCCGTCGGTGACGGCCACGTCGATGGAGGTCGCGCCGATGTCGATCCCGGCGAAGCGGAGATCTCCGGAGATCCGCACCAGGCCGGACCTGCGCCCGCCGCGCGAGGCCGCCAGCCCGGCCTGCTCGGCCAGGCGCAGCTCGACGAGCCGGTCGAGTTCCAGGTTGAGCCGGGAGCGCGACAGGGCGGTCACGTCGCCGAGTTCGGCGCGCGACCGCGCCCCCTCGCGCAGCAGTCGGAGCAACGCGGCCTGGTACGCGTTCTCCGGCCGGACGACGGTCCGCTTCACTACACCCTCCCTGTTCCGAGTAGGTGTGCAGAAGCTAACCCTCTTTAGACCGGTTTGTGAATCACTTTTACCTAACAGTTCGCCGACTTTTGCCTCAATCGGCAAAAGTCGGCGAACTTGACCATGCTCGGTCAGCTAATCCGGGTGAGCCTCCACTGCTGGTTGGTGGCGGTCCCGCAGGTGGCCTGGGTCAGTTGCGTGCCGTTGGCCGTCGAGGCGCCGGGCACCTCGAGGCAGAGGTTGCTGGCGGCCGAGGCGATCCTGTAGGTGCCGTTGGAGTTGGCGGTGAACTTCCACTGCTGGTTGGCGGCGTTGTGGCAGGTCCACTGGATGATCAGCCCACCCGGTGAGGTGGAGCCGCCGTTCACGTCCAGGCACTTGCTGCTCTGGACTCCGGTGAGGGTGAAGGCGCCGCCGGCCGCCGCGCCGAACCTCCACCGCTGGTTGTTGCCCGTGCCGGCCGTCCACTGGACCACCCTGGCCCCGTCGGCCGTGGACTGAGCCTCGACGTCGGCCGCCTTGGAGCTGTGCGCGGCGACCAGGGTGTAGACGCCGCCGGCCACCGGCCCGGTCGGTCCTCCTGTCGTGTTCAGGGTGAAGGAGTCGAGGTCGAACTGGTTCGTCGCGGAGGGCTTGAACACCAGGAACAGCGGGTGGCTGCCGGACAGCGCCGTCACGGATGTGGCGGCCGTCTGCTGGTAGGTGTCCCAGCCTCCGGTGCTCGGCACGGTCGTGGTGGACAGCAGCTGCCCGGTGGGCGAGTCCGCGCGCAGCTCGATGGTGCCGCCGCCCGACGGCGAGGACAGCCGGTAGGAGACCGACGTGATCCCCTGGACGCTCATCGGCGAGAAGGAGATCCAGTCGTTGCTGGAGATGTCCCCGACGCGCTTGCCGGCCTGCGCGCCGGCCTGGTCGATGACCCGGACCCCGGAGGAGCCGGTGAAGTACTCGGCCTGCTTCTGGCGGGGCTGCAGGATCAGGTTGGCGGTGTTGGACAGGCCGCCCGCGTCGGTGTAGGTCGCGGTCAGCACGTAGAAGGTGTTGGCGTCGGCGTCGTGTCCGGAGTTCGTGGTCACGACGGTCCCCGAGCACCCGGTGAACTGGCCCGTGTCATGGCTGTGGGTGTCGTGGCCCAGCGCCGTGACCACCCTGACCTTGGAGCAGTCGATCGTGCCGTCCTCGGGGTCGGTGACGGTCACCGTGTACGGGACCGAGTCGCCGAAGTTGATCGTCGTGCCGTCGGGCGGCGAGCCGAACCGCACGACCGGCGCGGTGTTGCCGACCGTGATGGGCACCGTCGCCGAGCCGCTCTTGCCCGACGGGTCGGTGATCGTGAGCTTGGCGGTGTAGGTGCCGTTGGAGGTGTAGGTGAACGAGGGGTTCGCCGCGGTGGAGTCGGTCGAGCCGTTGCTGGTGAAGTCCCACGCGTAGGTGAAGGCGTCGCCGTCGGGGTCGGAGGAACCGGCCGAGGAGAACTGGACGGTGAGCGGGGCCTGGCCGGAGGTGGGCGTCCCGCCCGCCTTGGCGATCGGGGAGCGCGAGCCGCCGTTGATGTAGTCGATGCGGTAGACGCCGTCGTCGGGGTTGGTGCCGCCGTAGCCGACGCCCCACTCGATCAGGTACATCGCGCCGTCGGGGCCGAACTTCATGTCCAGCGGCGACCTGAACCCGAGGTTGGACAGGAAGCGGTTGGTCTTCAGGACGTTGCCGCTGCCGTCCAGCCGCATCTCCATCAGGTAGTTGCGGCTCCACTCGTAGAAGAACGGGGTGTCGTCGAAGTACGCGGGGAACTTCGTCTCCGAGGGGTTGGCCGCGTCGTAGTGGTAGAACGGGCCGCCCATCGGGGCCGCGCCGCCGCCGTTGCCCATCTCCGGCCACTCGTTCACGAGGTGGTAGTTGTACCAGACGTTGGCGGGCTTGACCGCGGGCAGGTTCGTCATGCCCGTGTTGTTGGGCGAGGTGTTCACCGGCGCCGAGCAGTTGAACTTCGCCCCCGAGGTGGAGGTGGAGAAGTTGTAGTCGTTGTACGGGATGTTGTTGCCCACGCAGTACGGCCAGCCGTAGAAGCCGGGCGACTTGATCAGGTTCCACTCCACGGTGCCCTCGGGCCCGCGGTTGGCGTTGGCCGATCCCGCGTCGGGGCCGTAGTCGGCCGCCGAGATCCAGCCGGTCTCGGAGTCCACCGAGAACCGGAACGGGTTACGGAAGCCCATGGCGTAGATCTCCGGGCGGGTCTGCGCGGTGCCCTGCGCGAACATGTTGCCCGAGGGGATCGTGTAGGTGCCGTTGGTCTCGGGGTGGATCCGCAGGATCTTGCCGCGCAGGTCGTTGGTGTTGGCGCTGGTCTTCTGCGCGTCGAAGTTGGCGCGGCCCGAACGCTCGTCGATCGGCGTGTACCCGTCGGAGGCGAAGGGGTTGATGTCGTCGCCGACGCCGATGTAGAGGTTCCCGCCGGGCCCGAAGGTGAGATACCCGCCGGTGTGCCCCGGCTCGTCGACCCTGGTGGCCGGGATGCTGAGAAGCTTCTTCTCGCTGGACAGGTCGAGGCTGTCACCGGCGCTGTTGAGGGTGAACCGGGAGACCTGGTTGATCGCCGCGGAACCGGTGGGCGAGTAGTTGAGGTAGACCCAGCGGTTGGTCGCGAAGTTCGGGTCCAGGGCGATGCCGATCAGCCCGTCCTCACCGCCGGTGTAGACGCTCAGCGTGCCGGCGGTCACGATCTGGCCGTTGCTCTTGCGGACCAGCATGAGCTTGCCGGAGCGGGCGATGTAGTAGACGTCGCCGTTGGGGGCGATGTCCAGGCCCATCGGCTGGTCGGGCGCGCCGTCGAGCGTCACCTTCTGGTACCGGTTCCACACGGTGCCGCCGCAGTCGCCCGCGGCGTTGCCGGCCGCCCACTTGACGCCGCCGAGCACGTGCTGGCGGAAGTTGGCCTCGCTGTAGGAGGCGCTCTCGTGGCCCATCGCGGTCGCCCACACGCGCCCGCCCTCGGTGGTGCGGCACCAGGAGATCGGGTGGTCGGGGCCCATCTTGTTGTTGCCGGCGTTGTAGGTGCTCTCGTCGGCGGCGACCAGGACGTGGACGTCGCCGCGCATGTTCTTGCTGAAGTTGTACCACTCCTCGGTACGGACCCAGCGGTCGGGCAGACCCACGGTGGAGGGGTGCTTCTTGTCCAGGACCTTGGCGGTGCCCTGCAGGATGGCCGAGTGCGCGGTCATGTGCGCGCCGCCCTGGATGAGCTGGTCCCACCAGGGGAACTGGGTCTCGATGTCCATGTCGGTGGTGTTGTGGATCGCCACGATCCCACCGCCGTTGTTGACGAACTTCTGGGTGGCCTGACGCTGGGCGTCGTTGTCCCAGACCATGCCGGAGTTCTGCAGCATGATGATCGCGTCGAAGGTGGCCAGGTTCGCGTCGTTGAACACGGTCGAGTTCGCGGACTGGACGACCTCGAAGTCGTTGGCGGCGGCGAGCTGCTGGACCATCGTGATGCCGGAGGCGATCGAGGCGTGCACGTAGCCGGCGGCCTCGGTGAACAGCAGCACCCGGAAGGCGGCCGCCTTCGCGGTTCCCGCGTTCGCCGGTGACAGCGTCGACCCGGAGAACACGGATAACAAGAGCAGGATCGGGACCATTAAGGCGGTGATCTGGCGGCGCATGGAATCTCCTGGGGGGACAAGGACATGCGAAACTAACCGGGCGGCCTGGGTCGGCGGACCGGTGGTGATAACCCGGGGAGCGAGCGGGCCAGTGGTGGTGCGGGGAAGAGGATGCGCGAATCGGCGTTGACATCTGGACGAGTAGCAGTAAATCCCGAAATCTGCCGGTTTCTGGCTTATTTCTTCCTTATTTCAGGATGGTAAGGACCGGTTCTGTCCACCGTCAAGCAAAAGATTGGTCGGGTCAAGCAGAACCTCCGGCCCCCGCCCCGCGAAAGCGGACCCCGTCCGCACGGACCCCCTGCCCGCCCCACCGGGGTATTCACCTGACTCCCGTATCCCCGCCGCCTCTCTCGGACCGTTCCACGACCGCTGGAAGGCCGCCGGAAATCGCTGGAAATCCCATGAAACGACCAAAAGGGCGCTCTCGAAACGAGAGCGCCCTCGAACGTCCGGCCGGGGGCCGGCCCGCCGTCGCGGCCACGGCGGTCACCCCGGCCGGTGCCCGGCCGTCAGAGCATGGCCTTCATCGAGGCGGTCGCCTGCCGGCCGAGGGTGGTCGGGGTCAGGTACGGCTGCTCGGCGAGGATCGCCTCCCAGTTGTCCCGGATGTCCTCCACCGTGTGGTCGTCCTGCCGCCAGCCGGGCCCCTCGGCCACGAACACCCGGGCGATCCGGCCGCCGCCGACACTGAACACCTCGCCGCTGGTCTCGCAGGCCTCGTGCGCCAGGAAGGTCACCAGGGCGCTGACCCGCTCCGCGGTGAATTTGGCCTCGAACTCGGCGGGCAGGATCTCCTCGGTCATCCGGGTCCAGGCGATCGGCGCGATCGCGTTGGCCTTGATCCCGGCCCTGGCGCCCTCGATGCCGAGCGTCTTGGTGAGGCCGACCAGGCCCATCTTGGCGGTGGAGTAGTTGGCCTGGCCGAAGTTGCCGAACAGCCCGGCGGGCGAGGAGGTGTTGATGATCCGGCCGTAGCCCTGCTCCTTGAGGTACGGGAACGCCGCCCGGCTGACCAGGAACGAGCCGCGGACGTGGACGGCGAGGACCTGGTCGAACTCCTCGACGCTGATCTTGCCGAAGGACTTGTCCCGCAGGATGCCGGCGTTGTTGACGACGATGTCCAGCCGCCCGTAGGTGTCGATCGCGGTCCGCACGATCGCCTGGGCCCCCTCGGGGGTCGCGACGTCGTCGGTGCTGGCGGTCGCCTCCCCGCCGTTCTTCCTGATCGTCTCGACCACCTCGGCGGCCGGGCCCGCGGAGGCGCCGGTGCCGTCCAGTGCCCCGCCCAGGTCGTTGACCACGACCTTGGCGCCGCGCTCGGCGAGCGACAGCGCGTGCGAGCGGCCGAGTCCGTGCCCGGCGCCGGTGATGACCGCGACCCTGCCGTCAAACCGCAGCTCTGACATCCGCAACCCTCCCACGAGAACATAATTCTAGTCGTCTGAACAATAGCTCGCCCGGCCCTCGTGATGCCATGGGGATCCTCGGGACGTCACCTGCGAAATCGCCAGGACGATGTCCGCCAAACCGTGACGAGCCGCCGACGGGACCTTCCCGGCGCCGGACCGGCCCCGGAAAGAAAGGCGCGGAGTGGTAACCAAAAACGTGTGGGATCATTGCGGATAGTAAGCACGCGTGTTAATTTCTGCTAAAGTTTTTGCCCCACACGGGCGAGGGTCAACGACGACACCCCTCACTTTTTCCTTGTACGGCCCCGCCCAATATTTTGGGCTGGAGGCCCTGTATGTCCTTATCGCCGCCCCTGCGCGTGGTCCAGTGGGCCACGGGCGCCGTCGGCAGATACTCCCTGCGCAGCGTGATCACCCGGCCGGAGTTCGAGCTGGCCGGAGTCCTGGTCTACGACCCGGACAAGGTAGGACAGGACGCGGGGACCCTCGTGGGGCTCCCCGAGGCCGGTGTCACCTGCACCGACGACGTCGAGGAGATCCTCGCCACGGAGGCCGACTGCGTGCTGCACATGCCGCTGCCGGCGTCCTACTTCGGCGGGGAGTATCCGAGCGACGTGGAGACCATCTGCGCACTGCTCGCCGCCGGCAAGAACGTCATCACCACCACCGGGTTCGTGTATCCCAAGTGCTACGGCCCGGGAGTGGTGGAGCGCCTGGAGGCCGCCTGCCGCGCGGGGGGCACGTCCCTGCACGGCACCGGCGTCAACCCCGGTTTCATGAGCGACATCCTGCCGCTCACGCTGACCGGCCTGTCCAGCCGCGTCGACCACATCTACGTCCGGGAGTCGTCCGACTTCCGGGGGCACCCGTCCCGGCAGATCGTGGTGGACCTGTTCGGCTTCACGCGTTCGGCCAAGGACTACGTCGCCGCCGTACGCCCCTTCCGCGCCTTCCAGCGCTCGCTGTTCGCCGAGAGCGTCCAGTTCGTGGCCGACAACCTCGGCGTGGCCCTCGACGAGGTCGAGGAGAGCGACGAGTTCGAGCTCGCGTCCGAGGAGTTCGAGATCAGCGCGGGACTGGTCAGGGCGGGCACCGTGTGCGCGTCCCGCTGGATGTTCAGCGGGCTGGTCCGCGGCCGTCCCTTCATGACCGTGGAGTGCGTCTACAAGGCCGACGCCACCCAGGTGGAACGCTGGGCCGATCCGGGCTTCAGCGTCCACATCGAGGGCGTGCCCCAGCTGATGCTCACCGTGGGTGAGATCTCGCACGGTCTGGCCGGTGCCGCCGCCCACGCCGTGAACTCCGTCGCCGCCCTCTGCGCCGCCCCGCCGGGCATCCGCACCGCGGTGGAGCTCCCCCTGGCCACCGGCCGGGGCACCGTCCGCCTCGCCTGAGGATCCTCCTCGGCCCCCCTCCGAGGCATCCCGCGCGTGGACACTTAGGCCCCCGTCCGAGGCATCCCGTGCGTGGACACCCCACGGCTCCGCCCCCGCGGGCGGGCCGGACGAGCCGCATGATGAGCCCGGACACGACAGGGAGAAGCTTCATTCACGACAAGTAGCATTTTCAATGCCATAAGTGAGAAATTGCGCCATTCGGCATTTTATTCAACAAACGGATCCGCAGGCTTCCGGGCGTGGGCCGATGCGCCGGCCGCCCGCGACACCCACGGTTCCCGCGCGGGCCGCGGCACCCGCGAGGAACGTTCCGGCACGGACGTTTCCCGCGAGATCGGCCGGAGGGTTCCCGCAGGGCCAGGAGGGATCGAGAGGGATCAGGGGTGCGGGGTGAAGCGCCCGAAGCGGCCCTGGTGATACAGGAGCGGGCGTCCGCCGGGTTCGAGGCTGGTCTCGATCACGAGTCCGACGACCAGGACGTGGTCGCCGATGTCGACGGTGGAGTGGGGAGCGCAGACCAGGTGGGCCGAGACACCGTCCAGCAGCGGGACGCCCAGGTGGCCGGGGGTCCAGGAGGTGGGGGCGGCGAAGCGGTCGACGCCCTTCCTGGCGAAGCGCGAGGCCACCTCGGCCTGGTCGCTGGCCAGCACGTTCACCGCGAAGTGGTCCGCCTGCCTGAGCCAGGGCCAGGTGGTCGAGGACTGGTCCACGTAGAAGGAGACCAGCGGGGGTGTGAGGCTGACGGATGAGAACGAGGTCGCCGTGAGGCCGACCGGCATGCCCTCGACCTGGGCGGTGACGACGACGACTCCCGCCGCGTGGACGGCCAGCGCCTGCCGGAAACGCTCCGCGTCGACTGCCCTGCCGGACAGTGTCTCGGTCATGCCGCCTCGCTTAGGACTGTGTGGGTTACTGTGAAGATGATCCACTTCGTCACTTTTTCCCCTTTAAGGAACAAAAGGACACTACTCAAAACCCGTAGGGGTCTCTATCTCTTCCCGCGTCACGCGGGAGCCCTTTTCCCGAGTGCCGCGATCACCTGCGGGCCGACCCGGTCGGCCCAGGGGCCGAGGGCGGCGTCGAGGTCGGGAATCTGCGACTCCTGCAGCGCGAGGCCCGGGGTGGGCACCGTCGCCCCCAGCTCCACCAGCAGCGGGCGGAAATGGACCTCCACCGCCAGCGAGTGCCCGGCGTCCCCCATCACCAGCAGCGGCAGCGCGACGGCCGAGGCGAGCGCGCCGCCCGGCAGCCGGTCGAGGAACACCTTGAGCAGGCCGGTGTACGTGGCCTTGTAGGTCGGGCTCGCCACCACCAGCACGTCGGCTCCGGCCACCAGTTCCAGCGCGGCCCTCACCTCCGGCGCCGTCTCCGGGGCGAGCAGCAGCGGGGCCAGGGCCGCCAGGTCGACGACCTCGGGAGCCTCTGCGTCCCCGATCCGCCGGGCGACGGCCTCCGCCGCCCGGACGGCCACCCCGTGGGTGCGCGATCCGGGCCGCGGGTTTCCCACCACGGTCACGATGCTCATGAGGCCACCGGCGCTTTCTGGTCGACGTCGGAACGGAGAAGTTTCCACACCTCGTGGCGGTACTCCCCGAAGCGGGAACCGTCCCTCGGGTCCCCCTCGCGAGAACCGAGATCCACCTCGACGGTCCGCCCGATCCGGCCGGGCCGGGACGTCATGACCGCGACCCTCCGGCCGAGGTAGACGGCCTCGTCGACGCTCCGGGTGGTGAACAGGATCGTCGTACCGGTCTTCTCCCAGATCCGCACCACTTCCTCCTGGAGCGACTCCCGGGTCCCGGCGTCCAGCGCGGCGAACGGCTCGTCCAGCAGCAGCACGGCCGGATCCGCGGCCAGGCTCCTGGCGATGGCCACGCGCTGGGGCATCCCGAGGGAGAGCTCGTGGGGATAACGATCACCGAACTCGCCGAGCCCCACCAGGTCCAGATACCTCCCGGCCAGCTCGGCGCGCTCCCGCCTCGTGGCGGCCCTGCCCTCCAGCGCGAACTCGATGTTGGACAGCGCCGTGCGCCAGGGGAACAACGCGTACTGCTGCAGGACGATCCCCCGGCCGAGGCCGGGGCCGTCGAGGGGGACGCCGTCCAGCAGGATCCGGCCGGTGGTCGGCGCGGCCAGCCCGGCGATCAGGTCGAGGAGGGTGGACTTGCCGCAGCCGCTCGGCCCGACCAGGGTGAGGAGCTCCCCCTCCCGTACGTCGAGGTTGACGTCGTCGAGGGCGGCGAAGGAACGGCGGGTGTCGCGGCCGGTGAACTCCTTGCCGACCCCCTGGATCCTGAGCCTCACCGGGCACCTCCCGGAAGGGCGAGGGCGGGGGTGACGGGACCGGCGGGGCAAGGGATGGGGACATGTCTGATCATGATCATGAGATGCGTCCTATGCGTCCTGTGAGGTGTGGGAGGGGACGGCGGGTGGATTCATGATCACGGACACTGTGCGCTGAACACGCGGCAGAGGTCGACGTGCGCGCACCGAGTCAGATGGATGCCCATACCGGAGAAACTACGCACCACTTCCCGGTAAGTCAATATTTCCTACTGGTTGTACATGAAATACCTCGGCGGAGCGGGCGCCCCCCGGCCGAAGGTCCCGTACCGTCGAAGCATGAAGCTGGAAAAGGAGATCTCCGGCGGCGGTCGCTTCGAGAGGCAGCCGAACCGGTTCACGACGCGGATCGAGGCGGGCGGCGAGCACCCGCCGGAGCCCGGCCGCTACCAGATCTACGCCTCCTACGCCTGCCCGTGGGCGCACCGCTCGCTCATCGTCCGCGAGCTGCTGGGCCTGCGGGAGGTGGTCGGGGTGACGATCGTCGACCCGATCAGGGACGAGAAGGGCTGGCGGATCCCCGGGGGCGACCCGGTGACCGGGGTGGAGTACCTCTCCGAGCTCTACCTGGCGACCGACCCCGGCTACGAGGGCCGCTACACGGTGCCCTGCGTCTGGGACGTCACCGCCGGGCGCCTGGTCACCAACGACTACCCCCAGATCACCCTCACCCTGGAGACGGCCTTCGCGCCCTGGCACGCCGAGGGCGCCCCCGGCCTCTACCCCGAGGAGCTTCGCGAGGAGATCGACGCCCTCAACGAGGTGATCTTCCGCGGCCTCAACAACGGCGTCTACCGGGCCGGGTTCGCCCGCTCGCAGGAGGCGTACGACGAGGCGGTCACCGAGGTGTTCGCCACGCTCGACCTGCTGGAGGAGCGGCTGTCCACCCGCCGCCACCTGCACGGCGACGCGCTCACCGAGAGCGACGTACGGCTCTACCCGACGCTCGCCAGGTTCGACGCCGTCTACAACTCGCACTTCAAGTGCGCGGTGCGGCGGCTGACCGACTATCCGGTCCTGTGGGCCTACGCCCGCCGGCTGTACGCCGTTCCCGCGTTCCGCGACACGACCGACTTCGACCAGATCAAGCGGCACTACTTCGTGACGCAGACGAACGTCAACCCGAGCGGGATCGTGCCCCGGGGGCCGGAGATCGACTGGACCGCCCCCTGAGACGAACTCCGCGCCGTGCTTTCCGGGACGGACTCCACTCCCTGGTTCCCGGGACGGACTCCGCCCCTTGAGACGAACTCGGAGAGTGCGTGAAAGTTTCATCCGACAAATCGGTCATTGACCCGGTGGGCGAGTGGTCGGGGAGAGCGGCCGGTTGACGGTGGGCGAAACGCGCTGGAAACATCGGGCACCCAGGTTGTGGGAGCGCTCCCACTTGGATTCCTCCGACCGGGATCCTCGGACCCAAGCTCCCGCAACCTGGCACCTCCCCCGCCCAAAGGACCTCCCGTGATCAGACCACCTGCCTGGCTCGCCCTCGCCACGGCCGCCGCCCTGGTGACCCTGACCCCGCTGCCCGCCGCCGCGGACGGCCCGGAACAGATCGTCAACGGCACCTTCGACACCGGCACGGCTCCCTGGTGGAGTACCGGCAACACCGCGCTGGAGGTCGAGGACGGCCGCCTGTGCGCCGACATCCCCGGCGGCACCGCCAACCCCTGGGACGTCATCATCGGCCAGAACGACATCCCCCTGGTCAAGGACGAGACGTACGAGTTCTCCTTCTTCGGGATCGCGACGCCCGGCCGGGTGGCCAAGGCCCTCGTCCAGCTGCCGGTGGACCCCTACACGCAGTACCTGTCGGCCAACCCCGAGCTGAGCGTGTCCGGTAACGACTACCGCTACACCTTCACCTCGCCCGTGGACCTGCCGGGCGCGCAGGTGGCGTTCCAGCTCGGGGGCAGCGCCACCCCGTGGAGGTTCTGCGTGGACAACGTCTCCCTCAAGGGCGGGGCCGAACCCGACGTCTACGAACCGGACACCGGGCCCCGCGTCCGGGTGAACATGGTCGGCTACCTGCCCGCGGGGCCGAAGAACGCCACCCTCGTCACCGAGGGGACGGAGCCGGTCGCCTGGAAGCTCAGGCGTGGCGGTGAGGGTGGGGAGGTCGTCGCCGAGGGCGACACCGTCCCGCGCGGCGTCGACGGGAGCTCCGGCCAGAACGTGCACTCGATCGACTTCGGCGCGGTCACCGCCCCCGGCACCGGCTACACGCTGGAGGCCGACGGCGAGACCAGCCGCCCCTTCGACATCGGCGCGGACGTCTACGGCGAGCTCAGGACCGACGCGCTGAAGTTCTACTACACCCAGCGCAGCGGCATCCCGATCCTCGACGAGCTCCGCCCGGGCTACGGAAGGCCCGCCGGCCACGTCGGGGTCGCCCCCAACCGGGGCGACGTCGAGGTGCCCTGCCAGCCGGGCGTCTGCGACTACACGCTGAACGTCAAGGGCGGCTGGTACGACGCGGGCGACCACGGCAAGTACGTCGTCAACGGTGGCATCTCCGTTCACCAGCTGATGTCCGCCTTCGAGCGCGCCAAGGCCGACGGCGTCCACAAGGACGGCGACCTCGACATCCCCGAGAGCGGCAACGGGGTGCCCGACATCCTCGACGAGGCCCGCTGGGAACAGGAGTTCCTGCTCAGCATGCAGGTCCCCGAGGGCAAGCCGTACGAGGGGATGGCCCACCACAAGATCCACGACGCCGCGTGGACCGGCCTGCCCCTGCTGCCCCACCTGGACCCCCAGCCACGCGAGCTGCACCCGGTCTCCACCGCCGCCACCCTCAACCTGGCCGCCACCGCGGCCCAGGCGGCCCGCCTCTTCGCCCCGTACGACGCCGCGTTCGCCGCGCGCAACCTCGCGGCGGCCAAGAAGGCGTGGGCGGCCGCGAAGGCGAATCCCGCGCGGTACGCGGACCCGGCGGACGGTGTGGGCGGTGGCGCCTACAACGACGACAACGTGACCGACGAGTTCTACTGGGCCGCCGCCGAGCTCTATCTCGCCACCGGCGAGAAGGAGTTCAAGGACTACGTGCTCGCCTCGCCGCACCACACCGGCGACATCTGGCGCGAGCGCGGCTTCGACTGGGGCAACACCGCCCAGCTCGGCCGCCTGCAGCTGGCCTCCGTGCCCAGCGCGCTCCCCGACCGGGCGCGGGTGCGCCAATCCGTCCTGGAAGGTGCGGACAAGTATCTCGCCGTCCAGAAGGCCCACCCGTACGGCGTTCCGTACAACCCGCCGGACTATGACTGGGGCTCCAACAACCTGGTGCTCAACAACATGGTCGTGATGGCCGTCGCCCACGACCTGAGCGGCGAGGCGAAATACCGCGACGGGGTGCTGGAGGGGCTCGACTACATCTTCGGGCGCAACGCCCTCAACCAGTCGTACGTGACCGGCTACGGCGAGGTCGCCTCGAAGAACCAGCACAGCCGCTGGTACGCCCACCAGCTCGACCCGTCCCTGCCCAACCCGCCGCGCGGCACCCTGGCCGGAGGCCCCAACTCCGCCATCCAGGACCCGGTGGCCCAGGCCAAGCTCCAGGGCTGCAAGCCCCAGTTCTGCTACATCGACGACATCGAGTCGTGGGCCACCAACGAGCTGACGATCAACTGGAACTCCCCGCTCTCCTGGATCGCCTCCTATCTCGACACCCCCGCCGCCGCCCCCGGCCCGTGCAAGGTCGCCTACACCAACCACGGCCAGTGGACCGGGGGGTTCACCACCCAGGTCACCCTCACCAACACCGGCACCAAGGCGATCGACGGCTGGACCCTCAGCTGGTCCTTCCTCGGCGGCCAGTCCGTCCAGAGGCACTGGAGCGCGGACCTCGGCCAGGACGGCGCGACCGTGACGGCCAGGAACCTCTCCTGGAACAAGACCATCAAGCCCGGCGGCTCGGTCACCTTCGGCTTCCTCGGCGCCGACGCCCCCGGACCCAACCCCCGGCCGGAACGTTTCCTCCTCAACGGCACCCTCTGCACGTGACCGGCGCGGCTTGACCCCGTACGTCCACAATCGGAGGCGCGAGCCGGTGACCTGCGGTTACCGATCTCAGCGTACTGCGGACTATATAATCGATGACATATGGCCTCACGGAGCGTGAGGCCATATGTCATCGAGATCGAGTCTGAGATCCGATCTTGGCTTGAGTCGCTGTCCGAGCGCGACTACGTGAAGGTCGAAGCCTTGGCCGATCTCCTCTCCGAACAGGCCGAGACGCTCGACGAGCCGTACTCCAAGCACCTTGGCGGCAAAGTGCGTGAGCTGCGCCTCTCGCTCACGCGCCGTCAGGTCAGGATCACCTACTGGCTCGCTCCCCGCCGACGCGTCGTCCTTCTCACCGTCTTCACCAAGACACGCCGCAAGGAGACCGGTCAGGTTGAACGCGCTCGTCGAGCACAGGTCGAATGTGAGAATCTTCATGTGGTCGCCTCGGAGGTCTACGACCGCGTCTGGAAGGACTGAGTGGGGCATGGCTCACAGCACGTGGGAGCGGACGGGCGCCGAGCGCCGGGCCGACGCCTACCAGGAGGCCCGCGAGGCATTGCTTCTGGGGCAGCAGGTCTACAACCGCCGGACGGAACTCGGCCTCTCGCAAGCCGAGTTGGCCGAGCGGGCCGGGATGACCCAACCGCAGGTGTCCCGCCTGGAAACAGGGGGGGTCACCCCGACGCTGGCACTGCTCCGGCGCCTGGCGAAAGCGCTGGACGCCGACTTGAACGTCACCTTCACCCCCCACGCGGCCGCCTGACGCCGCTCCCGGGGGACGAGGGCGGCGGGCGCCCTAAACTGGGGCCGTGATCGAGGACATCCGGGTGGACCCCGCCGTCAGCACGCTCAGGCCGGACTTCGGGGTGCTGCTGATGGAGGTGTACGGGCTGCGCAACGGGCCCACCGACGACAGGTCGCGGGCCTGGCTGGCGGAGGCGGCGGAGAAGGCCGTGGCGGTCGACGACCCGAGGATCGAGGCGTGGCGGGAGGCCTACCGGGGGTTCGGGGCCAAGCCGCAGCGGACCAGGCCGTCGGTGGACGCGCTGGTCAGGCGGATGCCGCCGCCGGAGATCAACCGGGCGGTCGACGCCTACAACGCGATCAGCATCAGGCACGGCCTGCCGATCGGCGGGGAGGACCTGGCCCGCTACGAGGGGACGGCGAGGCTGGTGCGCGCGAGCGGCGACGAGCCGTTCGAGGTGATCGAGAAGGGCGAGCCCGCGATCGACCACCCGGAGGCCGGCGAGGTCGTCTGGCGCGACGACGTGGGCGTCACCTGCCGCCGCTGGAACTGGCGGCAGTGCGTCCGCACCCGCATCACCGAGGAGACGACGGACGCGCTGTTCCTGCTGGAACGGCTCGCCCCCCTGTCCTTGGAGGAGCTGCGCGCGGCCGGGGACGAGCTGGTCGGGCTGCTCGAAGATGTCACCCCGGGGATACGGGTGGAGTCCCGGCTGGTCTGGCCGGGCTGATCGGGCCCGCCACATCAGGCTGACCAGGGCCTGAGCGAGTAAACAGTTACCCGGTGACTGACCGTTTTAACCCTTGCTGAGAGGATCGGCAAGGAAGCTGTCGTCAGACTGGCGCAGGTCCGAGCCGAGGCGAGTAGCCTTGGACAGGTTCTCTATCATCAACGCCGATCTGCGGAAGAGGGCGATTTCCGCCGTGTCGTCTGAGTCGTCGCGGACAAACCCGCTGGCAGCCTTTGGTCAGAACGAATGGCTTGTCGACGAGCTGTACCAGAAGTACCTCCAGGACCCCGAGTCGGTCGACCGGGCCTGGTGGAACTTCTTTGCCGACTACAGCCCTGATTCGGGGTCCGGCCGTGCCGCCGCACCCCCGGGGGCGGCTGCCGCCGCGCCCGCTCCACCGACCCCCGCTGCGCCCTCGGCCACCCCGGCTGCGGCTCAGGCCACCCCGGCCCCCGCGGCGACGACCCCAGCGCCGGCGGCGGCAAAGCCCGCCCCGGCGGCCCAACCCAAGCAGGAGACGCAGTTGCCCGCCGCCGCCGGTGCCGAGGAAGTCCGACTACGCGGCGCCGCCGCCAGGACCGCGGCCAACATGGAGGCCAGCCTCGTCGTGCCGACGGCGACCAGCGTGCGCGCGGTCCCGGCGAAGCTGCTCATCGACAACCGGATCGTGATCAACAACCACCTGTCGCGCGGTCGCGGCGGCAAGGTGTCGTTCACGCATCTCATCGGCTACGCCGTGATCAAGGCCCTCAAGGTCCTGCCGGAGATGAACCACTCCTACGCCGAGGTCGACGGCAAGCCGGTGCTGGTCAAGCCCGAGCACGTCAACCTGGGCCTGGCCATCGACGTCGCCAAGAGCGACGGCACCCGCCAGCTCCTGGTCCCGTCGATCAAGGCGACCGAGGGGATGGACTTCCGCCAGTTCTGGGTCGCGTACGAAGAGGTCGTGCGCAAGGCCAGGGCGGGCAAGCTGGGAGTCGACGACTTCAGCGGCACGACGATCTCGCTGACCAACCCGGGCACCATCGGCACCGTGCACTCGGTGCCGCGCCTGATGCCGGGACAGGGCACGATCATCGGCGTCGGCGCGATGGAGTACCCCGCCGAGTACCAGGGGGCCTCCCCCGACACGCTCTCCCGCCTCGCGGTGAGCAAGGTGATGACGATCACCAGCACCTACGACCACCGCATCATCCAGGGCGCCCAGTCGGGTGACTTCCTGCGGCAGGTCCACCGGCTGCTGCTCGGCGAGGACGGCTTCTACGACGAGATCTTCGAGGCCCTCCGGATCCCGTACGAGCCGATCCGCTGGGTCCAGGACATCTCCACCACCCACGACGACGACGTGGCGAAGTCGGCCCGCGTCATCGAGCTGATCCACGCCTTCCGGGTCCGCGGCCACCTCATGGCCGACACCGACCCGCTGGAGTACAAGCAGCGCAAGCACCCCGACCTCGACATCAAGTCGCACGGCCTCACCCTGTGGGACCTGGAGCGCGAGTTCGCCACCGGCGGCTTCGGCGGCCGGCCCCTGATGAAGCTGCGCGACATCCTCGGCGTGCTGCGTGACTCCTACTGCCGCACCATCGGCGTCGAGTACATGCACATGCAGAACCCCGAGGAGCGGGCCTGGATCCAGGCGCGCATCGAGCGGCCGCACGCCAAGCCCGACCGCGAGGAGCAGCTGCGCGTCCTGGAGCGGCTGAACACCGCCGAGGCGTTCGAGACGTTCCTGCAGACGAAGTTCGTCGGGCAGAAGCGCTTCTCGCTGGAGGGCGGCGAGTCGCTGATCCCGCTGCTCGACTCGGTGCTGAGCTCCGCGGCCGAGGAGCGGCTCGACGAGGCCGTGGTCGGCATGGCCCACCGCGGCCGCCTCAACGTGCTGGCCAACATCGTCGGCAAGTCGTACGGGCAGATCTTCGGCGAGTTCGAGGGCAACATCGACCCGCGCAGCGCCCACGGCTCCGGCGACGTGAAGTACCACCTGGGCGCCAGCGGCGACTTCGTCTCGCCCGACGGCTCCAAGCTCAAGACCTCGGTCGTGGCCAACCCCTCCCACCTGGAGACGGTCGACCCGGTCCTGGAGGGTGTGGTCCGCGCCAAGCAGGACCTCCTGGAGCGCGGCGAGGAGGGCTTCACCGTCCTGCCGGTGCTCGTGCACGGCGACGCGGCCTTCGCGGGCCAGGGCGTGGTGGCCGAGACGCTCAACCTGTCGCAGCTGCGGGGTTACCGCACCGGCGGCACCGTGCACATCGTGGTCAACAACCAGGTCGGCTTCACCACCAGCCCGGCCAGCTCGCGCTCCAGCGTGTACGCCACCGACGTGGCCCGGATGATCCAGGCCCCGATCTTCCACGTCAACGGGGACGACCCCGAGGCCGTGGTCCGGGTCGGCAGGCTGGCGTTCGAGTACCGCCAGGCGTTCCGCAAGGACGTGGTGATCGACCTCATCTGCTACCGGCGCCGGGGGCACAACGAGTCCGACAACCCGGGCTTCACCCAGCCGCTGATGTACGACCTGATCGACGCCAAGCGCTCCACCCGCAAGCTCTACACCGAGGCGCTGATCGGCCGGGGCGACATCACGGTGGAGGAGGCCGAGGGCGCGCTTCGCGACTACCAGGCCAAGCTGGAGAACGCCTTCGCCGAGACCCGCGCGGCGGCCAAGGACCCGACGGGCGAGTTCTCCCGGCCGGTGGACATGGAGACCGTCCCCTGGTCGCACGAGGACGTCAAGACGGCCGTCTCCGAGGAGACCGTCAAGCGGATCGTGGAGACCCAGCTCAACATGCCCGAGGGCTTCACCGTCCACCCGCGCCTGCTGCCGGTGCTGCAGCGCCGCGGGCAGATGGTCGCCGAGGACCGCATCGACTGGGGCATGGGCGAGACCCTGGCCTTCGGGTCGCTGCTGATCGACGGCCACCCGGTCCGCCTCGTCGGCCAGGACTCGCGGCGCGGCACGTTCACCCAGCGGCACGCCGTGCTGGTCGACCGCGTCACGGGCGAGGAGCACACCCCGCTCAAGACGTTCAACCAGGGCACCACGAAGTTCTACGTCTACGACTCCCTGCTGAGCGAGTACGCCGCGCTCGGCTTCGAGTACGGCTACAGCGTGGAGCGGCCCGAGGCGCTGGTCGCCTGGGAGGCGCAGTTCGGCGACTTCGTCAACGGCGCCCAGTCGATCATCGACGAGTACCTCACGTCGGGCGAGCAGAAGTGGGGCCAGCGCTCCGGCGTCACCCTGCTGCTGCCGCACGGCTACGAGGGGCAGGGGCCCGACCACTCCTCGGCCCGCATCGAGCGCTTCCTGCAGATGTGCGCCCAGGACAACATGACCGTGGCGCAGCCCACGCTGCCGGCCAACTACTTCCACCTGCTGCGCTGGCAGACGCTGTCGAACCGGCACCGCCCGCTGGTGGTGTTCACGCCCAAGTCGCTGCTGCGGCACAAGGCGGCGATCTCGGCGGTCAGCGACTTCACCTCGGGGTCGTTCCAGCCGGTGCTGGGCGACATCACGGCTCCCCCGGCCGGCGTCCGCAAGGTCGTGCTGGTCTCCGGCAAGCTCTACTACGACCTGGCGGCGGCCCGCGACAAGCAGGGCCGCAACGACGTGGCGATCGTCCGCCTCGAGCGGCTCTACCCGTTCCCCGCCGATCCGCTGGAGGCCGAGCTGAGCCGCTACTCCGCCGACATCGAGCTGGTGTGGGCGCAGGACGAGCCGCTCAACATGGGTCCGTGGCCGTTCCTGGCGCTCAAGATGGCCGAGAACCCTGGGGTCTTCGGCGGGCGTTCGATCAAGCGGGTCTCCCGCAAGGCCAACTCCTCGCCGGCGACCGGCTCGCACTCCACCCACGATGCGGAGCTGCAGCAGATGCTGGGCGAGATCTTCAACTAGGCGACCGGCCTCGGCCGGTCCGCGCAGGCGTCACCACGGAAGTCCCCCGCAGGAGCCTCTGCGGGGGACTTCCCCGTTTGCCGCGAGCGTCGTCACGACATCGCGGGCACGACCACAGCGTCGTCGGCGTTATCAAGGGAGAACGCGATGTACTTCACCGACCGGGGCATCGAGGAGCTCGTCGCCCGCCGGGGCGAGGAGGAGGTCACCGTCGTGTGGCTGGCCGAGCGGCTGCGCGAGTTCGTCGACCTGAACCCCGACTTCGAGACGCCGGTGGAACGGCTGGCCACCTGGCTGGCCCGGCTGGACGACGAGGACGACTGAGAAAAACGCGATATATCTTGACCCTCCGGCTAACGCGACATATCGTGTTCAGGACAAGGAGGTCATACACATGCGGCAATGGACGATCGACAAGCCGGAGCAGCTCACCTTCGACTCCGTCAGGAAACTCAACGTGCGCATCGTGGCGGGGAAGCTGGCGGTGCTGGCCAGCGACGGCCCTCCCAGGCTCGAGGTCACCGAGGTCGACGACCCCCCTCTGCTCGTCACCCACGACGACGACGGCACGCTCACCGTCACCTACAAGGACCTCACCTGGGACGGCCTGCTGGGCTGGCTGCGCCCCGGCCGCCGCCGGGCCACGCTGGCGCTGACCGTGCCGAAGGACTGCCCGATCAACGTGGGGGTCGTCTCCGCGTCCGCGGTCGTCGCCGGGTTCGAGGGCCGCACCTCGGTCAGGAGCGTCTCGGGCGGGATCGTGCTCGACGGGGTGAGCGGCGAGATCAACGCCGACACCGCCTCCGGCGACGTGGAGAGCCGCGGTCTGGTGGGCGACCTGTCGTTCAAGAGCGTCTCCGGCGATCTCACCGTCGCCCAGGGCACGCCCCGGCGGTTGAGCGTCACCACCGTGTCCGGCCGGATCACCGCCGACCTGGAGCTCCCGCCGACCGGCCACGTCACGATGAACAGCGTCTCCGGCGACATCGTGCTGCGGCTCCCGCACACGGTCCAGACCGATGTCAAGTTCCGTTCCACCTCCGGCAGGCTCGACGCCGCCTTCCCCGAACTCGACCACTCCGCCCAGCCCGGCGCGAAGACGCTGGGCGGCCGGATCGGCGGCGGCATGGCGTCCTTGACGGCCAACACCATTTCCGCCGACGTCACTCTTCTGAAGGGAGCCCAGGCATGAGCCCGGTCTTCGGCCACGGAAGGCTCCGGCTCTATCTCCTGAAGCTGCTGGAGGAGAGCCCGCGCCACGGCTACGAGGTGATCCGGCTGCTCCAGGATCGCTTCCTCGGCGTCTACTCCCCGTCCCCCGGCACGATCTACCCGCGCCTGGCCCGCCTGGAGGAGGAGGGCCTGGTCACCCACGAGGTGGTGGACGGCAAGAAGGTCTTCACCATCAGCGACCGGGGCCGCGAGGAGCTCAACGAGCGGCTCGACGAGCTCGCCGACCTGGAGCAGGAGATCTCCGACTCCGTCCGCGACATCGCCCGCGAGGTCAAGGAGGACGTGCGCGACACGGTCAAGTCGCTGCGCGAGGAGCTCACCCAGATGGCGCGCGAGGTGCGCCAGAGCCCCGAGCAGGACCCGCGCAGGGCCTGGCGCGAGCAGAAGACGGAGTGGCAGCGCCAGAAGCGCGAGTGGCAGCGCCAGACCGGCGAGTGGAAGGACGAGTGGAAGCGCGTCTGGGCCGACGGCTTCACCGGCGAGGGATCACGCGCCGGAGACGCCCGGCTCGGGCAGATGCTGGCCGAGTTCGTCGAGGAGGTCCGCAGGGACGCGGCGGCCGCGCAGGTCAGCGAGGAGACCCTGGCGACCGCCCAGGACGCCCTGTACGACGCGGCCCGCCGCATCCGCGACGCGCTCCGGTGATTCCGGCGACGCCTCGTAAGGCGCCCGCCGGGCTCATCCCGGCAGGGTGAAGACGACCTTTCCGAAGAGCTCACCCTCGTGCATGGCCGCGAAGCCCTCGCGGGCCTCGGCCAGCGGGAGGGAGCGGTCGATCAGCGGGCGAGTGCCGGTCTGCTCCAGGAAGCGGGTCAGCCTGCCCAGCTGGTCGCGGGTGCCCATGGTGGAGCCGATCACCGACAGCTGCAGGAAGAAGACGCGGTTCAGGTCGGCCGGCGGGACGGCACCGCTGGTCGCGCCGGAGATCACGATCCGGCCGCCGGGGCGCAGCGCCTTCAGCGAGTGCCCCCAGGTGGCCTGACCGACGGTCTCCATCACCGCGTCGACCCGCTCGGGCAGCCGGGCACCGCTCTCGAAGACCTGGTCGGCGCCCAGTTCCAGGGCCCGCGCCCGCTTCTTCTCCGAGCGGCTGGTCGCCCAGACCCGGTATCCCCCGGCCCTGCCCAGCAGGATCAGCGCGGTGGCCACGCCCCCGCCCGCCCCCTGGACCAGCACGGTCGAGCCCGGCTCGAGCCCGGCCTTGTCGAACAGCATGCGGTAGGCGGTCAGCCAGGCCGTCGGCAGGCAGGCGGCCTCCTCGAAGCTGAGCGCGGCGGGCTTGGGCACGAGGTTGCGACGGGGCACGACGACCCGCTCGGCGAAGGTGCCGTCGTGTTTCTCCGAGAGCAGCGAGCGCTTCGGGTCGAGCGTCTCGTCGGCACCGCTGCCGATCACCGAGTGCACGACGACCTCGTTCCCGTCCTCGTCGAGTCCGGCGGCGTCGGTGCCGAGCACCATCGGGAGCTGCTCCTGGCGAAGGCCCGTCCCCCGCAGGCTGAACAGGTCGTGGTGGTTGAGCGAGGCGGCCCTCACCGTGACGGTGGTCCACCCGTCGGGGACCTCGGGTTCCGGGCGCTCACCGAGCGTGAGTCCGGCGAGGGGGTTGTCGGGATCGATCCGCGTGGCGGTTACAGCGAACATGGCCGCACCCTACGCCGTCCGCGCGACGATCACCGCGAACGGGGTCGCGCCTCACGCCCTCCGCGCGGCGAACGGGGCCGCATCCCACGCTCTCCACGCGGCGAGCAGGGCCGCGCCTCACGCCCCCCACGCGGCGATCACGGTGGACGGGCCGCCGCTACGTCGTCCGCCTGACGGTTATGCCCGCCATGGTCCTCTCGACGTGTCCCCGCTCTCCCGAGGCCGCGACGTACACGCCGTCCTGGCAGGTCTCCGCGGAGAAGCGGCGCCGCTGCTCGATGACGGAGAGCTCGATCGACGCGACGTCGCAGCCCGGCACCGGAGCCAGCACCAGCAGCGTCTCCCTGGCCCCGCCGAACCACAGCTGCGGTCCCAGCGGCTCACCGTCAAGGATCTCCCCCTGCGTGGCCAGCCGCACCGGGGGTGTGGCGTCGAGCACGAGGTAGCCGCCCTTGGTCACCTTGCCGCGCAGGTTGCGCGCCCAGAGCATGCGCTGCTCGAAGGGCATGCCGTCCTTGAGATCGCGCAGCGCCACGAACCACGGGTCGAACGCGAACAGCAGCACCTCGCCCTCGGCGGGGCTCATCGGAGGCCAGAGGGTGACCCGCTTGGTCAGTTTTCTGATCATCGGCTGTCCCTGGGCGACCCCCGCCGGGCCTCCCGACGGCACGGTCAGCTGCCGGTGCGGGCCGGTGCCGCCGTCGAGCCGGCCCGACATCGCGGGCCGGACCCCCAGTCCGGCCAGGTCCAGCTCCGCCGGGTAGCCCACCTCCGCCGCCGAGCCGTCGGGGAAGACCACGTCGAGGATCTCCCGGCCGCCCTTCTGGCGAAATCCCGGGTGGAGCACGTTCGGGACCTGCTCCGCGACGGTTCCCGCCCGGGTGGGCCCCGGCGGCGGGAACGACGGCGAGATCGTGTCCGGCCGCTCCCTGCCCGTCGTCAGGTTCCATGCCACGAGCGCCACCAGCGCGGCGACGCCGATCCAGAGCCACGGCCCCTTCCGGGAGCTCACCTCGATGATGTCGTGCTGACCACCGGCCACGTCTTCGGCCGCCTCCCGGCAGAAGGTACGGTTCTCGGCCCCATCTTCGGGGTCCGGCGGTCTCGGCGTCCGCGTCAGTACCGTCACGAATCAGAATCGATGCCCCGGGGAGGGGGCGCCTTCACATCGCGACGTCCGCGTCGCGGCGCCTCGATCCCTGCACCCGGGTCCCGGCTGCCCGCACCCGTGACCGCCTCGTGGAAAACGACCATGGGGCGCCGTGGAACAGCGTCGAGAACGTCATCGCACCCGACACTCCACCCGGCATTCCAAAGGTGTCGGAGTTGCTCGAGGAACCCTCGGTAATCGCTGTTACCAGTGATGACGGCGATGCCTCTGAGATCGCACCACAACCGCGATGAGCTGCGGAAATGCCTATTCGTTAAGCTATAACAAATAGCTATTTAAATAACAAGACAGCATCGGATGGAACCGTCTCAGACTTTTTCCCGTCAATTCCTGCCCGCCGCTCGATCCAGTCAGTAACGTTCCGATCGTTTTCCCGGCGAGGAGAAGTCCCGTCTCCGCGCTGAGAACGAAAGGAGCTTCATGAATTCCCGAGCACGGCGCCTCACGATCCCCCTCACCGGCGTTCTCATGATCGCCGGAGTGATCGGCGCCACCACCGGTGCCAACGCCGGTACGGCCCCCAAGGACGTGGTCAGTTCCCAGGCCTCGGAGACGGCCGGCCAGGCCACCTCCTTCTGGTCGCCCGAGCGGATGCGCAAGGCCACGGACGCCACCGGCGACCTCGACCTGAGCGTCAAGGGCGGCAAGGCCTCCAGCGCGGCGGGCCCCGACGGCCCCGGCGGGTCGGTCCCGCCGATCGGCGCGGAGGGCACCAAGTCCTCCAAGAGCAAGCAGGTGAACCTGCCCAACACCGTCGGGCGCGTCTTCTTCACCCTGCCCGGCGCCAACCCGTCGGACCCGAAGAGCTGGAAGTACTGCTCCGGCAGTTCGGTCCAGGGCAAGTACCGCAACGTGGTCGCCACCTCCGCGCACTGCGTCTACGACGTGAAGACCAACCAGTTCTACGACAACTGGATCTTCATCCCGTCCTACTGGGACGGCAACCAGGCGTGGGACGGCAAGAACCCCTACGGCATCTACGCGGCCAAGTGGTTCAACGCGCACGACGACTTCGTGGTGAAGGAGGACTACGACTACGACTACGCCTTCGTCAACGTCCACTCCGGGTTCAAGGTGAGCTGGGAGAAGGACAAGGACAACAAGTGGAAGCCGGTCATCAAGAACGTCGGCCGTCTCGGCGACAACGTCGGCGGCCAGGGCTTCGCCTGGAACCAGAAGGTCAAGAACACGGTCTTCTCCTTCGGCTACCCGGCCGGCCTGCACCCCGACGGCGACAAGCCCTTCTCCGGCCGCACGATGAAGTGGTGCTACGGCAAGACCGGCGCCATGCCGGCCGCGCCGAAGTACAACGTCCAGGAGCACATCGGCTTCAAGTGCGCCTTCACCTCGGGCGCGAGCGGCGGCCCCTGGCTCTACAAGTACAAGAGCTCCAGCCGGACCGGCTACCTGATCGGCGTCAACAGCATCGCCTGGGACACCGACAAGAACGACCGGTACGACAAGATCTCCTCGCCGTACTTCAACGGCGACACCTACAAGGTCTACAAGGCCGCGGCCAACCGCTGGACCAGCTGACCCGCGCCACGGGCCGGCCGTAAGGCCATTCGGCCGGCCACGGCGAAAGAGCGGTGAGCGAGCAGTGAGCGAGGAAGGGCCCGGTCCTGGGACCGGGCCCTTTCCCGAAGAGGGCGGGGACGGCTACGAACCCGGCCGCCGGATCGGCCCGGGGAGCGTTCCGGGCAGCGTTCCGGGCAGCGGCCCGGGAAGGGCCGTCACCGTGTCCGGGACGTTCCATCCCGGCCTCCGGGGATCGCCTCCCAGGGCGAAGACCGTGCCGGTGGCGGCCCGCAGCGCGCAGGGGCTGCCGTAGGTGCGTTCGAACCGGATGAAACGGTTGTTCCAGATCCCGACGGCGGTCACCGTGACCGGGTCGTACTGCAGCGTGCACGCCACGCCCGTCCTCGGCCTGAACCTGGCGGGATCGCCCCGCACCTCGCCCAGCGCCTCGCAGGCGCGGACCGCGTCGGGGTGGGTGCCGCCGGGCCGGTCGCACAGCAGCAGGGCGTGGCCCGCCACGGGCAGGGGCTTGTCTCCGCGCGCGAGGCTCAGCACGAGCGCCCTGGCACTGCGCGGCGGCCTGGCGCCGGGAAACGGTTCGATCGGCCCGGTCATGACGTGGGCGGGCCCGCCCGGATGGGGCGGGAGCGGCCTCGTCACCTGCGGTCCCGAGTCGCCGGGGCGGGGGTACGGTCTCGTCTCCTGCCACCCCGGGCCGGGGTCGCGAGGCGGCACCGTGGACGCCACGGCCGTACCTGAGAGCTGGAAGAGGCCGACAACGGCCAGGCAGAGAAGACGCCGCATGAGATCCCCCGATGACGTGTGACGCGGATGCCGGCTCAGCCTGCCCCCGGACGCTCTCGCGGGACACCGACAAGCCTGGGTGTTTCCGCAGTTCATACGGTCACATGACCCGCAGGGGACTTCTCGATCAAGTTCAGGTAGATCAGACGGAGCTCGAGGATTCCCGGTTCCACGGATTTAGTAACAAAAATATAACGGTCCGACCGCTTGCCCGATTTATAGCTTTTTAACCCATCTTTGCCGAGTACGGTCACCTCTTGTCTCTTTACGCATGCGTGGGTTGCGTCCCGAGTGACCCATGACAAAGAAGGAGCTCCATTGAACTCCCGAGCCAAGCGCCTCGTCCTTCCCCTCGGCGGCGTCCTCGCCGCCGCCACCGTGGTCGGCGCCTCCCTCCCCGCCACCGCCCAGGCGAGCACGGCCGATCCCGACGTCAAGTCGTCGGCGCTCACCCCCTCCGGTAACGCGAAGGCCATCGCGGGCTACTGGACCGCCTCGAAGCTGAAGTCGGCGACGACCTACCTCGCCGACTCCACCGTCTCCGCCAAGCTGAACAAGACCGGTGCCGCCAGGGCCGCCGCCGACGGCAAGCCCGGCGTCGTCGCCCCGACCGGCGAGGGCGGCAAGACCGCCGGCAAGTCGCGGAACGTGAACCTCCCGATCACCGTCGGCAAGGTCTTCTTCGTCGACGACAAGGGCAAGGAGCGTTGGTGCTCCGGCACCTCCGTGCAGTCGAAGTTCCGCAACCTGGTCGCCACCGCCGGCCACTGTGTCTACGACACCGACACGAACAAGCCCTTCAGCAACTTCGTGTTCATCCCCGGCTATTACCAGGGCAAGGCCCCCTGGGGCATCTACGTCGGCGCCAAGGTCAACACCCACGACGACTTCACGGTCTACGAGGACTACGACTACGACTATGCCTTCGTCAACGTCTACAACGGCATCAAGCAGGCCGGTGTCAAGGAAGTGACCGCGCCCACGTACGCGGCGACCAAGGGGCACAAGTACACCGAGGACAAGGAGATCTCCAAGTCCGAGTACGAGCTGGGGATCGAGAAGTACGGCGAGAACGGGCCGTATTGGAAGAAGACCCTCGACCCCAAGGTCGAGACCGTCGCCAAGCCCGCCGACGCCCAGCAGTACATCGAGCAGTACGTCAAGGACGGCCGCAACGGCGTCAAGCTGACCGCGGTCGAGGTCGTCGAGAGCGTCTACAAGGCCGCCCCTGACAACCTGGAGAACAACGCCAAGTTCACCCGCTTCAGCGACGACAAGGGCAAGGTCGCGATCAGCCAGGAGGAGTACAAGCAGCTCCTCAAGGAGAAGGCCGAAGGCAAGTTCCTCGGCAAGCTGGAGGCGCCAAAGGACGCCAACGGCAACGAGATCGCCTGGTTCAAGACGCGGTATTTCATCAAGAAGTGGGTGAAGACCAGCGTCAAGGAGGTCTACTTCTACACCCGGTTCTTCGTGGTGCTCCTCGCCGATGCCGGCCGCCTGGGCGACAACGTCGGCGGCCAGGGATTCAGCTGGAACCAGAAGCTGGGCAAGAAGGTCTTCACGTTCGGCTACCCGACCTCGGCCCACCTCGACGGCGACAAGCCGTACTCCGGTCACACCCAGAAGTGGTGCTACGGCACGACCGGCGCCGCGCCCGTCGTGTCGGCCTACAAGGCCGAGGAGCACCAGGCGATCAAGTGCGCCTTCACCCCGGGTGCCAGCGGTGGCCCCTTCCTGCTGCAGTACAAGAACAGCACGCGGACCGGCTACCTCAACGGTGTCGTGAGCCTGACGATCGACAGCGACGACAACAAGCGCTACGACCGCGTCACCACCCCGTACTTCAACGGTGACACGTACGGCATCTACAAGCACGCCGCCAACCTCTGGACCGGGAAGCTCCCGGCCTAGACACGGGCTTCGTGAACGAGGAGGGGCCCGGTGCGCACCGGGCCCCTTCTTGGCTTCACGGGGTGCTTATACACCTTCGGCCACACTGATCAGATAACAGAGTATGAGCGGATCGGTCCAACGAACTGCCCAAAACTAAGTTGATCTGGAAAAATCATCCCTTGAGCCTCCAATAGTCACCTGAACGTCACGGTCCCCGAAAGGAACCCCATGTCCTCCCGCGCTCGGCGGATCACGGCCACACTCGGCGGGCTGGTCGCCGCCTGTGTGACCATGACGTCCGCGTTCGCCGGGAGCGCCGCGGCCACCCCGCTGGACGGGGTGCCCAACGGGATCACCTCGATCACTCTGACCAAGAACAGCGCCGACATGCGGCAGGTCGCCGAGTACTGGAGTCCGGCGAGGCTCAAGCAGGCCATGGACAACGTCCCCGCCGCGCCCGAGATGAAGAACGACGGCCCCCCGGCCTCGGCGTCGCCCGCCGCGACGGCCACCCCGGGAGGCGCGACGGCCGGGAGCGCCACGGCCGCCGCAGCGTCCGCCACCTCGGCGTCCGCCGCCACGACGGCCCTCGCCGCGGAGACGGGCACGGCCTCCGGCGCGAAGGGTGCCACCACGTCGAGGAACTCCGCGCCGGTCGTCAAGCCCACCCTGCCGAAGAAGCGGGCCCCGGCCTCCGGCAGCTCGCCGGTGACCGTGGGCAAGGTGTTCTTCCGGATCGGCGCCAAGGACTACTGGTGCTCCGCCTCCTCCGTGGCGGCGGCCAACCGCAACCTGGTCGCCACGGCCGGGCACTGCGCCTACGACGCCAAGACGGGCAGCCCGGCCGAATACTGGATCTTCATCCCCGGTTACGACAAGGGCAACACCCCGTACGGCATCTACGTCGGTCACTCGCTCAACCTGCACGAGGACTTCGTCGGCAGGGGCGACTACGACTACGACTACGCGTTCGTCACCGTGCACGACGGCTTCAAATGGAAGGCCGGCAAGACGTCCGGCAGCTACGAGATGGAGAGCGTCGGAAGCCTGGAGGACAACGTCGGCGGGCAGGGCCTGACGACCAACCGCGGCGCCGGCCTGTCCGCCCTCGCCTTCGGCTACCCCGCGGCCCCGCACCCCGACGGCAGCAGGCCGTACAACGGCCAGCAGCTGAAGTCGTGCCGCGGGCTCACCATCAGGGTGAAGGCCCCCACCCGCCTGGTCGAGCAGGGCGTCGCCCTGGCCTGCACGTTCACCAACGGCGCGAGCGGCGGCCCCTGGCTGGTCTTCTACGACAACAAGAACTCCGTCGGCTATCTCAACGGTGTCAACAGCTTCGCCTGGGACGTCAACACCGACCGCAAGTACGACAGGATCTCCTCCCCGTACTTCATCGCGTCGACCTACGTCGTCTATCACTGGGCCGCGACCCAGCAGGCGCCCCGATCATAAAGCCGTCTTAAGAGATCCTTAAGGGACTCTTATGCGGTGTTTGCTCCGACGATCCGTGCATAGGTTCGTAGCTTGTCGTCCCGCAGTTCCCGGATGCCCGGGAACGTTGCAGCGCAAGGAGCTCCTGTAGTGAAGCACTCTCTCATCCCCCTCGGTGGCGCCGCAGCCGCCACCGCCCTGCTGGCCACCACCCTGGCCGGCACCGCCCAGGCCGCCCCCGACTGGGCGACCGACCCGATGGCGAGGAACAACTCCTCGGCGGTCTCGGTCATCGACTTCTGGGCGGCCTCCAACTTCGCCGCCCTCAAGAAGGCGACGGTCTACAACCCCGACCCCGGGGCGCCGAAGATGAAGGTCGGCGGCGGCTTCTCCCCCGACGGCAGGCCCGGCAGCGTCGGCCCGACCGGCTCGGGGAAGGCCCCGTCCGGCAGCGTCAAGAACGTCAACCTGCCCAGGACCATCGGCAAGGTGTTCTTCGTCGTCAACGGCCAGTACCGGTGGTGCTCGGCCACCTCGATCCAGGGCAAGTACCGCAACGTGGTCGCCACGGCCGGGCACTGCGTCTACGACCCGGGCAGCAACAGCGACACCCTCGACAAGTGGGTCTTCGTCCCCGGCTACTACCAGGGCAAGGCCCCGTGGGGCATCTACGTCGGCAAGTCGGCGTGGACGCACTACGACTTCGCCAACTACGAGGACTACGACAAGGACTACGCCTTCGTCACGGTCTACAACGGCGTCGCCTTCAACGGGGTCAAGCAGGTCACCAGGCGCGAGTACAACGGGTTCACCGGGCCCAAGTGGTCACGTGGCTCGCACTACTACATCCTGCTCTCCAAGGACGTCGGCCGTCTCGGCGACAACGTCGGCGGCCAGGGCTTCACCTGGAACCAGAGCACCGGCAAGACCGTCTACGTCTTCGGCTACCCCCAGGCCCCGCACCCCGACGGCGACAAGCCCTACAGCGGCGTGACGCCCAAGTACGTGTACGGCAAGACCTCCGGCAAGGAGTACGTCTCGGCCGCGGAGAAGGTCGAGGAGCACGTCGGCCTCAAGGGCGCCTTCACCCCGGGCGCCGACGGCGGCCCCTGGATCTCGCAGTACAGCAGCTCCCGGCGCCTGGGCCTCGTCAACGGCGTCACCAGCCTGTTCGGCGACCAGGACCAGAACGACCGCTACGACCTCATCACCTCGCCGTACTTCGACGGCGAGACCGCCGAGGTCTACCGCAAGGCCGCCAACGTGTGGTCCGGCAGGATCGTCGGCCCGAACGGCGAGCTCTACAGGTAACTCGTACATCGAGGGCCGAGGGACCCCCTCGGCCCTCGCACCATAGGCGGGACCCGGCGCGCGGCGCCGGGTCCCGCGCCTGTTTCCGGGCGTTTCCGCGGCGAAGAGGCCGGTTTCCGGGGCCGGGAAGGCGTGTCACGGGGTGGCGCGGAGGGCCTTCCCGGTCGCGGACGGGCGCGTTAGACGTGCCTGCCGCGAAATCGGTGCCATCAAGTCGATGTGATCTGCGTCACATGATGGTTGTAGCTCATGGTGACCCAACGAACACGTCACATCAGCCACTTTCGCCACAGGCTTCCACCTATCTGCGGAAACAGCCCGAGCCCACCTCAATCGCAACATCGGTATCAGGGGTCTTCAAACATCACGGAATGGCATCGACGTGATCATGGGGGTCTTTGATCCCCGAAGCGGCTTCCGATGCTCAAGATCGGCGCTGTATGTTTCTGGCATTCCCTTTACTGACGCATGGGACGCAAGAAGCGTTCCACATCAGACCAAGGAGCTCCCCTTGAAGCGCATCCTCCTCCCCGCCGGTGGCGCCATTCTGGCCACCGGGCTGCTGGCCGCCGGCCTGGCCGGTACCGCCAACGCTGTTCCGGACTGGGCCTACGACACGATGGCCAAGGACGCTCCGTCCGCGGTCGACGTCGCCGAGTTCTGGCTCGCGGCCAACGGTGAGACCAACAACCTGGCCAAGGCCACTCCCTACACCTGGGAGACCAAGGCCACGCCGACGCTGAACGTGGGCGGTGGCTACACCCCCGACGGCAAGCCCGGCATCGTCGCCCCGATCGGCGAAGAGAAGAAGACCGCCTCCAAGGTCAAGAACATCAACCTGCCGAAGTCCATCGGCAAGGTGTTCTTCGTCGACGACCAGGGCAAGCTGAAGTGGTGCTCGGCCACCTCGATCCAGTCCAAGTACCGCAACCTGGTCGCCACGGCCGGTCACTGCGTGTACGACGACAAGGCCAACGCCAGCGTCGCCGACAACTGGGTCTTCGTCCCCGGCTACTACCAGGGCAAGACCCCGTGGGGCATCTACGTGGGTAAGACCGCTTACACCCACTACGACTTCGCCAACTACGAGGACTACGACCGCGACTACGCGTTCGTGACCGTGTACAACGGTGTCCAGATCGGCGGCGGCAAGTCCGTCCAGGTGACCGCGAAGGAGTTCGCGGAGCACAAGGGCGCCAAGTACGTCGACGAGAAGACCATCACCGAGGCCGAGTACAAGGCCGGCGTCGAGAAGTACGGCCAGGACGGCCCCTTCAAGTCGAAGCTGGTTGACCCCAAGGTCGAGACCGTCGCCAAGCCGGCCGACGCTCACCAGCACGCCGTTGAGTACGCCACCACCGGCCGCAACGGCATCAAGCTGGTTGGTTCCGAGGTCGTCAAGTCGGTCTACGACGCTGCCCCCAACAACCTGGACAACAACTCCAAGGCGTGGTGGCTGAGCGAGAAGATCAGCATCAGCCTCGAGGAGTACAACCAGCTCAAGGCGGCCAAGTCCGAGGGCAAGTTCCTCGGTGAGCTGACCGAGACCAAGGACGTCAACGGCAACGCGACGGCTTGGTTCAAGCAGCAGTTCTTCGTCGCCAAGTGGGTCAAGGCGACCGAGCAGATCAGGTACTGGGTGGAGTCCTACTTCATCGTCGACGGCTTCATCAAGGACACCGGCAAGCTCGGTGACAACGTCGGTGGCCAGGGCTTCACCTGGAACCAGAAGCCCGAGCAGACGGTGTTCGCGTTCGGCTACCCGGCCGACGCGCACCCCGACGGCAACAAGGCCTACACCGGCGTCACGCCGAAGTGGACCTACGGCAAGACCACCGGCAAGACCTACGTGCAGGCGTCCTCGAAGGTCGAAGAGCACATCGGCCTCAAGAGCTCCTTCACCCCCGGCGCCGACGGTGGCCCCTGGCTCGCCAAGTACAGCAACGCCAAGCGTCTGGGCTACGTCAACGGTGTCACCAGCCTCTTCGGTGACCAGGACAAGAACGGCCGCTACGACCTCATCACCTCGCCGTACTTCGACGGTGAGACCGCGGCCATCTACACCAAGGCCGCCGCGGTGTGGTCCGGCTCGATCGTCAAGTAGTAGTAGCTCCCTGACGATCACCCGAGCCTGAGCGTCCAAACCTCAGACTCACAGCACCACCAGCAACACTTAGCTCCACCCGAAGGGGCCCGGCACCAGCCGGGCCCCTTCGGCCATTCCCCACCGGAATCGTCGCGCGAGCGGCGACCGGCTTTGCGCGTACGTCGAAGGGCCCGGCATGTGCCGGGCCCTTCGACGTTGTGGCGATAGCACCCACCGGGGTCTCGGCGGCGCCACGCCTGAGGAGATCACGGACATGTTGCCCGCGGCGTCTCGCGCATCCGCGGGCAGCGACCCGTCCTCGCTTCCGTGCCGCCACGTCGCGCCCTCAGACGGGATCAGATCTTCCAGGCCGGGGAGCACCGCTCCTGTGGCCGGCGCCCGCCAGCGAAAGGATCAAGCTTCCGCAGGAAGCACGAGGAGAGGGAGAGGGCGCTCACGCCGGTTTTCCGCGTCCGTTCCGTACCCGTTCGGCGTGTGTCTCGCGTGCTGTCCGGCCCCACCGTGAACCCGGATCCCGGATCGACGGCTCTTTAGACGTGGCTCCGGCGAAATCGGTGCCATCAAATCGATGTGATCTGCATCACATGTGGTCGGTAACGGAATGTACTGGTTCAGTCACAACACATCCGTCACTTCAATCACAAGCATATGCCTATCTGCACAAACATGGCAGCGTCCCCTCAATCGCAACATCGGTATCAGGGGTCTTCAAACATCACGGAATGGCATCGACGTGATCATGGGGGTCTTTGATCCCCGAAGCGGCTTCCGATGCTCAAGATCGGCGCTGTATGTTTCTGGCATTCCCTTTACTGACGCATGGGACGCAAGAAGCGTTCCACATCAGACCAAGGAGCTCCCCTTGAAGCGCATCCTCCTCCCCGCCGGTGGCGCCATTCTGGCCACCGGGCTGCTGGCCGCCGGCCTGGCCGGTACCGCCAACGCTGTTCCGGACTGGGCCTACGACACGATGGCCAAGGACGCTCCGTCCGCGGTCGACGTCGCCGAGTTCTGGCTCGCGGCCAACGGTGAGACCAACAACCTGGCCAAGGCCACTCCCTACACCTGGGAGACCAAGGCCACGCCGACGCTGAACGTGGGCGGTGGCTACACCCCCGACGGCAAGCCCGGCATCGTCGCCCCGATCGGCGAAGAGAAGAAGACCGCCTCCAAGGTCAAGAACATCAACCTGCCGAAGTCCATCGGCAAGGTGTTCTTCGTCGACGACCAGGGCAAGCTGAAGTGGTGCTCGGCCACCTCGATCCAGTCCAAGTACCGCAACCTGGTCGCCACGGCCGGTCACTGCGTGTACGACGACAAGGCCAACGCCAGCGTCGCCGACAACTGGGTCTTCGTCCCCGGCTACTACCAGGGCAAGACCCCGTGGGGCATCTACGTGGGTAAGACCGCTTACACCCACTACGACTTCGCCAACTACGAGGACTACGACCGCGACTACGCGTTCGTGACCGTGTACAACGGTGTCCAGATCGGCGGCGGCAAGTCCGTCCAGGTGACCGCGAAGGAGTTCGCGGAGCACAAGGGCGCCAAGTACGTCGACGAGAAGACCATCACCGAGGCCGAGTACAAGGCCGGCGTCGAGAAGTACGGCCAGGACGGCCCCTTCAAGTCGAAGCTGGTTGACCCCAAGGTCGAGACCGTCGCCAAGCCGGCCGACGCTCACCAGCACGCCGTTGAGTACGCCACCACCGGCCGCAACGGCATCAAGCTGGTTGGTTCCGAGGTCGTCAAGTCGGTCTACGACGCTGCCCCCAACAACCTGGACAACAACTCCAAGGCGTGGTGGCTGAGCGAGAAGATCAGCATCAGCCTCGAGGAGTACAACCAGCTCAAGGCGGCCAAGTCCGAGGGCAAGTTCCTCGGTGAGCTGACCGAGACCAAGGACGTCAACGGCAACGCGACGGCTTGGTTCAAGCAGCAGTTCTTCGTCGCCAAGTGGGTCAAGGCGACCGAGCAGATCAGGTACTGGGTGGAGTCCTACTTCATCGTCGACGGCTTCATCAAGGACACCGGCAAGCTCGGTGACAACGTCGGTGGCCAGGGCTTCACCTGGAACCAGAAGCCCGAGCAGACGGTGTTCGCGTTCGGCTACCCGGCCGACGCGCACCCCGACGGCAACAAGGCCTACACCGGCGTCACGCCGAAGTGGACCTACGGCAAGACCACCGGCAAGACCTACGTGCAGGCGTCCTCGAAGGTCGAAGAGCACATCGGCCTCAAGAGCTCCTTCACCCCCGGCGCCGACGGTGGCCCCTGGCTCGCCAAGTACAGCAACGCCAAGCGTCTGGGCTACGTCAACGGTGTCACCAGCCTCTTCGGTGACCAGGACAAGAACGGCCGCTACGACCTCATCACCTCGCCGTACTTCGACGGTGAGACCGCGGCCATCTACACCAAGGCCGCCGCGGTGTGGTCCGGCTCGATCGTCAAGTAGTAGTAGCTCCCTGACGATCACCCGAGCCTGAGCGTCCAAACCTCAGACTCACAGCACCACCAGCAACACTTAGCTCCACCCGAAGGGGCCCGGCACCAGCCGGGCCCCTTCGGCCATTCCCCACCGGAAACGCTCGTCCGTCCCCCTGCGGAAAGCCTCGGCCCCTGCCGGAAGGCCTCCGGTGAGATCTCCCGGCCGCTCAGGCGGGATTGAGCTCCCCGACCCGCTCGTTCAGCTCCACCACCGGCCGCTCGGCGGCGTGGGGATCGAGCCGCCGCCGCAGATCGGCGACATACGACCGGGTCCTGGCCGATTCCAGGCCCTTCGCCAGCTCCAGCGCCTCCACCGCGACGGAGCAGGCCTCCTCCAACTCCTCCGAGGCGAGCAGCCCGGCCGAGAGCAGCGACAGGTTGAACATCCGCCCGCGCACGTAGCGCCCGTCCATCTCCAGCGAGCGTCTGGCGTGCCGTACCGTCCCCGGCCCGTCGCCCAGGTCGCGGAAGCAGTGCGCGAACTTCGCCGACAGGTAGGCCTCGTCGAAGTAGGAGATCCAGTCGGGCTCGTCGCCGACCCGGCGCCGGTCGAAGGACAGCTCGGCCTCGTGCAGGGAGCTCGCGCACGCCTCCCTGTCGTCCAGCGCCGCGTGCGCGTGGGCCTCCAGCACGTGGGTCTCGGCCAGCAGGGCGAAGATCCCGGCCCGGCGGGCGGAGAGCTGGGCGGCCCTGGCCAGGTCGAGCGCGTGGGCGGGTTGTCCTATATATATGGCCTGGTGGCTCATCCCGGCGAGGATCTCGCCGCCGAGCCCGTGGTCGCCCGCCCCGCGCGCCAGGCGCAGCGCCTGGATCAGGTAGCGCTGGGCCAGGCCGTGCTGCTCCAGGTCGTAGGCCATCCAGCCGGCCAGCCGGGTCAGCTCGGCGGCGGCCGACGCCAGCGCCTTGCCGGCGTTCTCGGCGTACGAGCCGTCCCTGAGGAGGGGCGCCACCGCCGTGTCCAGATATTTCACGACAGCGGGGCGGACCCTCCCGCCGCCGAACCTGTTGTCCAGCTCGCCGAAGGACCGGGTGACCTCCCGGATCGCCGCGATGTCGTCCATGCCGACGCGCCGGGTGCCCCGCCCCTCGGGGCGGCCCTCCAGCGGAAGGGTCAGCCAGCGCACCGCCCCGGCGGACCCGGCCCCGATCGCGAAGGTGGAGTCGAGCAAGAACCTTCTTCTCTCCACGTCCCCGCGCCACAGTGCTGTCACGGTCGAGATTCCCTCCTGCCACGTGTGGTTGAACTCCTGCCCGAGGTCGAGAGGCGTCAGGACGGCCGGCAGGCCGAGATCCTCGGGACTCACGGCCCTGCCGAGCCGGAGCGCGAAGATCTCGGCGAGCAGCCCGGGGACCGGGTCCCTCGGCCGCTGGCCCGCGATCCAGCGCAGCACGGAACTGTGGTCGTACCTCAGACCGGACAGGCCGCGAGCCGCGCCGAGATCGTTGAGCCGCCGGGCCAGCCCCTTGTGGGTGAAGCCCGCCTCGGCGATGAGCCTCTGGAGTAGTCGGTTGGGCTCGCGTCTCATAGCTCCCCTCACCGCGAGGACCATCTGCGTGCCGGCAGCGCGCATGGTCCGGTCGTGCGCGCACCGCTGCCTGATGCACACCTTACGCACATAGGTAACTGAGAGCTCTTTTTATAGCACGATCCGTGACGAATATCGGGGTTTCCGGAAAGCGCGAACGCCCCTCGCCGGTCGGGCGAGGGGCGTCCGTGGTCACGTGCCGGGTGGGCGCGGGATGATCATGGGAGTGGGCATGGGATGCACGATCGCGCTGGCGGCCGTACGGAGGAGTCATCCACCCCCGCGACGACCGGGGGCCGGGGAGGTGACCGCTAGAGGCGGGCGACCCCGTCGGCGCGGGCCTGCGCGGAGACGGCGGCGACGACCGCGGGGGCGACGCGCTCGTCGAACGGGCTGGGGATCACGCAGTCGGCCGACAGCTCGTCGTCCCCGACCACGGCGGCCAGTGCCTCGGCCGCGGCGACCTTCATGTTCTCGGTGATCGTGGTGGCGCGGACGTCGAGCGCCCCGCGGAAGACGCCGGGGAAGGCCAGCACGTTGTTGATCTGGTTGGGGAAGTCGGAGCGGCCGGTCGCGACCACGCGCGCGTACTTGCGCGCGACGTCCGGGCGCACCTCGGGCGTCGGGTTGGACAGCGCGAAGACGATCGAGTCCGGGGCCATCGACGCGATGGCCTCCTCGGAGACCGTCGAACCCGACAGCCCGACGAACACGTCGGCCCCGGCCAGCGCCTGCTCGGTGGAACCGCGCAGGCCCGCCCTGTTGCTGTCGCGCGCCAGGGCCTCCTTCACCGGGTTGAGCCCGGCGCGGCCCTCGTGGATGAGGCCCTTGGAGTCGGCCACCGCGATGTCGCCGATGCCCGCGTTGAGCAGGAACCGGCTGACCGCGATCCCGGAGGCGCCGGCGCCGGCGACCACGACGCGCAGCTCTCCCAGCGAGCGGCCGGTCAGCCGCGCGGCGTTCCTCAGCGCGGCCAGCGTGACGATCGCGGTGCCGTGCTGGTCGTCGTGGAAGACGGGGATGTCGAGAAGCTCGCGAAGGCGCGCCTCGATCTCGAAGCAGCGGGGCGCGCTGATGTCCTCGAGGTTGATCCCCCCGAAGGAGGGGGCGAGCCGGACGACCGTCTCGACCAGCGCGTCCACGTCGGTGCAGTCGAGGCAGAGAGGCACCGCGTCGACGTTGGCGAACTGCTTGAACAGCAGGGCCTTGCCCTCCATGACCGGCATGGCGGCGGCGGGCCCGATGTCCCCGAGGCCGAGCACGGCGGTGCCGTCGGAGACGACGGCGACCACGTTGGAGATCCAGGTGTAGTCCTGGGCCAGCTCGGGCTCCTCGGCGATCGCGCTGCAGACCCTGGCCACCCCCGGCGTGTAGGCGAGCGCCAGGTCGTCGGCGTCGCGGACCGGGACGGTGGAGCGGACCTCCAGCTTGCCCCCGCGGTGCAGGGCGAAGGCCGGATCCAGATCGAGGGCTTCGAGGGCTTCGAGGGAGATGGAGGATGGCGTGACAGCCACAGCGACCCCTGTAGTTCAGTCAGACAGACGGATGTTTCCTTCGGAGGCGGCCGGAGGAAGCATGTCCCGGGCTTCGGTAGCCGCTCGGGACCTGCCCACTGAGCACGGTCGCCTGGAGGGGGTACGGGGGTCACCCGTTGCTCGATTGTGCCACATGTTGAGACTGCCGCCCGTGGAGGGAAGTCGCTCGCTGTCGCTCACCGTTGCCCACAGTCGCTCACTTTCGCCGTCCCGGTGTTAACCTCACCACATCGTGTAATACTCAAAATCCATGCCGCCTCTTACATCGACGGATCCCCAGATGGACCTGACCTCCTACGCGGAGCTGGCCGTACTACTGATCAACAGCCCCGACCGGCTGACCGGCCTCGACGGGCTGCGCCTGCTCCTGGAAGAGGGCGGCCGCTACCGGCCCGGCTGCCGCATCACCAGGAGCGACCTGGAGGCCCTGCGCGACCTGCGCGAGGAGCTGATGATCGTGTTCGAGACCGCCGAGGCGGGCGACGAGGAGGCGGTGGTCGACCGGCTCAACTCGCTGCTGATCCACCACCCCGTCCAGCCGCAGATCTCCGGTCACGACGGCGAGCGCTGGCACCTGCACCTCACCGAGGGCGGCCGGATGGCCGACCAGTACGCGGTGGGCGCGGTGATGGGACTCGCCACCATGATCACCGACCTCGGCGTCGACCGGCTCGGCCTCTGCCAGGCGCCGCCCTGTCGCAGGGCCTACCTCGACACCTCCTCCAACCGGTCGCGCCGCTACTGCTCGGAGCGGTGCGCCAGCCGGGCCAACGTCGCCGCCTACCGGGCCCGCCAGAAGGTCGTCCAGTAAGCGGGAGACCTCCAAGGCCCTACGCCAGCCAGAGACCCGGCCAGTAGCGCAGCACCACCCGGCCGACGATCGACGACGGCGGCAGCGCCCCGAAGTCCCAGCTGTCGCGCCGGCCGGAGGCGCGCTGGTTGTCGCTCTCCAGCCACCAGCCGTCGTCCGTCTCCCACGCGGCGCGCTTGACGATGAGCACGGCGGGATCGGACGGCAGCCGGGCGACGACCAGGTCCCCCGGCCGCACGGCCGCGCCGCGCCGGACCCAGAGCCAGTCGCCGGGTCGCAGCGCGGGCAGCATCGACTCACCTGCGATACGGACTCTCATGGAGCGTAACCCCCTCCCGCGCGGGCATTCGGAGACGAGTAAGGTCGTTAACCGGACCATTCTGAACCCGGCATCAAGGAAGGATTTCCGATGCTCGCACGACTTATGCGCCCCAAGCACATCGCCTCGGCGCACTGCGACCTGCCCTGCGGCGTGTACGACCCGGCCCAGGCCCGCATCGAGGCCGAATCCGTCAAGGCCATCATGGAGAAGTACGCCGGAAACGAGGACCCGGTGTTCCGCGCCCGTGCGCTCTCCATCAAGGAGGAGCGGGCCGAGCTGGTCAAGCACCACCTGTGGGTGCTGTGGACCGACTACTTCAAGCCCCCGCACCTGGAGACCTACCCGCAGCTGCACCAGCTGTTCTGGGAGGCCACCAAGCTCGCGGGTGCGGCCGGCGGCAAGGGCACGGTCGACGTCGCCAAGGCCGACGAGCTCCTCGGCAAGATCGACGACATCTCCAAGATCTTCTGGGAGACCAAGGCCGCCTAAAACCCTCACAACGATCTCGTGATGGGGCGCCGGTAGTCCGGATCAAGGAAACGTCCCCGGGACGCCTCCTTGATCCGGATCGGGGTCCGCGCGGACGTGCCGCCTCCGGCACGTCGCCCGGGCCGCGATGTCTCGACCCCGCCTGACAGGCCGGATCCCGGTGCGCTGGAGCCGCCCCGGCCCGGGGCCAGGTTGCGACGCGCCGGAGCCACCATAAGTACAGTGCCCCTTTTGCGTATCTTCAGGGGTTCTTGACGGTGGCAAATCGCCTCGATCGCGAGTCCAAGCGGGCCAACCACCGTCCCAGGGCTGTAGGTTGCAGTCAGCGACTCTGCGAGGAGGAACGTGACCGAACACACCGAGGCGCCCGCGGTCGGCATGGGCGGGATCCGTGACGTGGTGAGCGTCCGGCTGCCGGCGACGAGTGCCTATCTGTCCGTGCTGCGTACGGCGACAGCCGCGCTTGCCGTACGGCTGGACTTCACGCTGGACGAGATCGAGGATCTTCGGATCGCGGTCGACGAGGCGTGTGCGATGTTACTGACCCAGGCCGTTCCCGGCACCGATCTGACTGCCGAGTTCGAGCTCACCGGGCAGTTGATGAAAGTGCGGGTCGAGGTCAGCACGGTGGGAAGCACCCCTCCCAAGCGCGACGACTTCGCGTGGATGGTGCTCACCGCCCTGGCTGACGATGTGGATGCCGTAACCGACTCCCCCGACCGTATGGCGATCGTCCTCCGCAAGCGCCGAGGCGCGGCGAGGCCGGCGTGACGGAAAGGACTCGTGCCATGGCCGCCAGCGACCACGCGGTGCCCGACCGGGTGCGTGCGCGCCTGCTCTTCGCGGAACTGGTGGAGTTGACCGCCGACGACCCGCGACGCCAGCGCATCCGCGACGAGCTCGTCGAGCTCCACCTCCCCCTCGTCGAATACCTCGCCCGCCGGTTCCGCAACCGGGGCGAGTGGCTGGACGACCTCACCCAGGTCGCGACCATCGGACTGATCAAGTCGATCGACCGCTTCGATCTCGGCCGCGGGGTGGAGTTCTCCACCTACGCGACCCCGACGATCGTGGGCGAGATCAAACGCCACTTCCGCGACAAGGGCTGGGCGGTCCGCGTGCCGCGCCGGCTGCAGGAGCTCAAGCTCTCGCTCACCAAGGCGATCAGCGAGCTCTCCCAGCGGGAGGGACGCGCGCCGACCGTGGCCGAGCTGGCCGCGTTCCTGAAGATGAGCGAGGAGGAGGTGCTCGAGGGGCTGGAGTCGGCCAACGCCTACTCCACGGTCTCCCTCGACGCGCCCGACTCCGGCGACGACGACGCGCCGGCGGTGGCCGACTCCCTCGGGATCGTGGACGACTCCCTGGAGGGCGTCGAGTACCGCGAGTCGCTCAAGCCCCTGCTGGAGCGGCTGCCTCCGCGCGAGAAGCGGATCCTGCTGCTGCGTTTCTTCGGCAACATGACGCAGTCCCAGATCGCCACCGAGCTCGGCATCTCGCAGATGCACGTGTCCCGGTTGCTGGCCAGGACCCTCGCCCAGCTCCGTGAGGGCCTGACCGTCGACGACTAGCCGGACGGCCGGTCCTGGTCCCCGTAGAGGGCTTGCGTCGTCGGCGGGGACAGCAGCGCGACCAGTCCGACCACAGCGAGGGCGATCAGCGAGAAGCCGATCACCCGCTGGTCGGACTGGATCAGCGTGACCGAGACCGGGATGGCGAAGATCTGCGTCAGCACGCCCGGGCTCCGCGCCCACCGCTCCGAGTGGATCATTCCCCAGCCGACCCAGAGCAGGGCGGCGCCGACGATGATCCCGAACGCGGCGACGGCGATCGAGCTCATCAGGTCGGACGGCCGGCCGATCACCGTCTCCACGCCGGCGTAGCCGCCGAGGAGCAGGGCGGTCGCGCCTTCCAGCGCCATGACGACGGCGGCGACGGTGAGGGTCAGCGGGCGGTTCGGCACGGGGCCAACCCTATCGCCGGGTACAGTCGCCCGCCGCTTCGCCGCCTCGGTCCGGTTTCCGGCGGATACGCTGAGGCCATGCGCGCGATGCTCCTGGTGAATCCGAAGGCGACGACGACCAACCAGCGAACCAGGGACGTTCTCATCAGGGCGCTGAGCGCGACGATGAACCTGACCGTCGAGGAGACCGAGTACCGGGGGCACGCGACACAGCTCTCCCGCAAGGCGCACGCCTCCGGCTACGACGCGGTGGCCGTGCTGGGTGGTGACGGCACCATCAACGAGGCGGTGAACGGGCTGCTCGACCCGGTGGACGGCAAGGCGGGCGACGAGGGCAGCTCGGCCGACCGGCCCGCGCTGCTGGCGATCCCCGGTGGCAGCGCCAACGTCTTCGCAAGGGCCCTGGGCCTGCCGAACGACCCGGTCGAGGCGATGGGGGCGATCCTGGAGGCGATCCGCGACGGCCGGAGGCGGACCGTCGGGCTCGGCCAGGCGATCTGGGATGACCACAGTAGGTATTTCACGTTCTGTAGCGGCCTGGGGTACGACGCCGAGGTGATCAGGGCGGTCGAGGGGATGCGGGGCACCGGCCGCAAGGCGACGCCCACCCGCTACGTGAACACCGCGTTGCACCACTACCTGTCGACCGACAAGCGCCACCCGCCGATGACCGTGGAGGGCCCGGAGGTGCCTCGGACCGGCGGCATCTTCATGGCCGTCGTCTCCAACACCTCCCCGTGGTCGTTCATCGGCCCGCGGCCGGTCTCCCCGACCCCGTGGGCGAGCTTCGAGACCGGGCTCGACCTGCTGGGCCTGCAGCGCCTCGGCCTGCCCTCCATGCTCCAGCTGATGCCACAGATCCTCGGCGCCCGCGACACCCTGCCGACGGGCCGCCACCTGGTGCAGCTGCACGACGAGAAGGAGTTCACCCTGAGTTCCAGGCGCCCGGTGGCGTTCCAGCTGGACGGGGACTACCTGGGGGAGGTCGAGCGCATAACGTTCCGGTCTATCCCCGACGCGTTACAGGTCTTGGTCTGATCGGTTACGTACGGCCTGTGTGACGCATCCGACATCCATTTCGGGTAAAACGTTCTCCCAAACCTCTTGCGTGTACTAAGCGTGGCTGACAATCTCAGGATTGACGTCGGAACGTAGGACCTTTGAGCGACCACCTCGCTCCCAGGTCACCGGCGATCAAGCGGACAGACCCCCGACCCGAACCACGGACCGGGGAACCGTTCGCGCTGGTTAGTGAAACTCTTCACAAAGTGAGCCGCTGGAGCCGACGCAAGGGCTCCTCATACGAAGGAGTGGACGCATGGACTGGCGCCACAACGCTGCCTGCCGTGACGTGGACCCCGAGCTGTTCTTCCCGATCGGCAACACCGGCCCCGCCCTGATGCAGATCGAGGAAGCCAAGCAGGTCTGCAACACCTGCAGCATCAGCGAAGCGTGTCTGAAGTGGGCGCTGGAGTCCGGGCAGGACGCCGGAGTCTGGGGCGGCCTGAGCGAGGACGAGCGACGCGCTCTCAAGCGCCGCACGGCCCGTGCCCGCACCCGCACGAGCGTCTGAAGCCGAAGCCCCACCTGATCGTCTCGAAGAGGCCCGCTTCCGCAGGGCCTTCGAACCGGCCGCCACACCGCGACATCGCGGCGAGAACGCTCCTTCCCGGCCCCCTCTCTCCTCGGGCCGGGCGACGGGCACGCCCCGCGGCGAGGGCGTGACCTGACGCCGTTTCCCCCTCCCCCGCTCAGATCGCGGGGAGGGGAATGCTCAGGCTCACCTCGGTCCCGCCGCCCTGGCGCGGCTCGATGGCGAGCCGCCCGGACAGCTCGCTCACCACCAGGGTCCTGACGATCTGCAGGCCGAGGCTGGTGGTCCGGTCGAGATCGAAGTCCTCGGGCAACCCGCTCCCGTCATCGGACACGATCACGTCCAGCCGCTCGGCCCCCCGTGACACGATCACCTGCAGCCTGCCCTGGCGCTGTGCCAGCCCGTGCTGGACCGCGTTCTGCAGCAACTCGGTGAGAACCATCGCCAGCGGCGTCGCGACCTCCGAGCGCAACACCCCGAACGTCCCGACGCGAAGCGGCACCACCTGCGTCTCCGGGGCCGCGACCTCTCCCGTCATCGCGATCACCCGGTCGGCGATGTCGTCGAAGTCGACCTGTTCCTCGGGCGTGTGGGAGAGCGTCTCGTGCACGATCGCGATCGACCCGACCCTGCGCACCGCCTCCTCCAGCGCCTCCCTGCCCTCCGGCAGCTGCATCCGCCTGGCCTGGAGCCGCAGCAGCGCGGCCACCGTCTGCAGGTTGTTCTTCACCCGGTGGTGGATCTCCTTGATGGTGGCGTCCTTGGTCATCAGCTCCCGCTCGCGGCGCCGCAGCTCGGTCACGTCCCTGATGAGCACCAGCGCGCCGATCCTCCCGCCACCGACGACCAGCGGGATCGCCCGCAGCTGCACGACCGTGCCGCCCGACTCCACCTCCGTCTCCCTGGGCTCCCGCCCGCTCGCGACGAGCATCAGGTTCTCGTTGATCGGCTCGTCGGAGTAGCAGAGCGTCGCGGTCGTACGGCCCAGCTCCGCGCCGACCAGGTCGGCGTTGAGGCCCAGCCGCCGGTAGGCCGACAGGGCGTTCGGCGAGGCGTACGTGACGCGGCCCGCCCGGTCGAGCCGGAGCAGGCCGTCGCCGACCCTCGGCGAGCGGACCAGGATCGGCTCGGCGCCGGAGAACGGGAAGCGGCCCTCGGCCACCATCTGGGCCAGGTCGGAGGCGCTCTGCAGGTAGGTCAGCTCCAGCCTGGAGGGAGTGCGCGCGGAGGACAGGTTCGTCGAGCGCTGGATGACGCCCAGGAAGTGATCGGCCCGCCGCACCGGGATGGTCTCCTCGCGGACCGGCACCCCGCTCGACCAGTCCGGATCGCCCTCGCGGCAGATGCGCCGCTCGTTCCAGGCCGTCTCCAGGAGCGGCTGCTCCCCCTTGGCCGCCGTCATCCCCACGATGTCGTCGTGATAGACCGTCGGCCCCGTGGTGGGTCTCATCTGCGCGATCGCGATCCAGCCGGAGCCCTCCTTCAGCGGGATCCACAGGATCAGGTCCGCGAAGGAGAGGTCGGCGAGGAGCTGCCAGTCGGAGACCAGCGAGTGCATCCACTCCAGGTCCGCATCGTCGAGCGCGGTGTGACGAACCGCCAGGTCGCTTAGAGTCGGCACCCGTGCATCATGCGTTCTTTGCAGGCCCGAACGCGAATCGGGTGAGTCCGGCTGGAAAGATGCCGCTTATGGAGCAGACCCCCGACCCGCTGGCCCGGTTCCGCACGGCGGCGGCCACGAGGGAGGCGGCAGGGCTGCGGCGGGTCCTGCGCGCCCGCACCCCCGACGACGACGGCCTGATCGACCTGGCCTCCAACGACTACCTCGGCCTGGCCAGGGACGAGCGGCTGGTCGAGGCGGCCGTGGCGGCCACCCGGGACTGGGGTACCGGCTCCACGGGTTCCCGCCTGGTCACGGGCTCCACGGCCCTCCACGCGCTCTTGGAGACGCGCCTGCGCGCCTTCGCCGGAGCGCAGGGCGCCCTGGTCTTCTCCTCCGGCTACCTGGCCAACCTGGCCGCCGTCGCGGCCCTGGGCAGGGGCGCCCTGGTGGTCTCGGACGCGGGCAACCACGCGTCGATCGTGGACGCCTGCCGGCTGTCGCGCTCGCGGGTCGTGGTCACCCCGCACAAGGACGTGGCGGCCGTGGAGAAGGCGCTGGCCGGCCGGGACGAGGAGCACGCGATCGTGGTCACCGACGCGGTCTTCTCCGTGGACGGCGACCTCGCCCCGCTCCCGGAACTGCACGCGGCGGCGGCGCGGCAGGGCGCGCTGCTGGTCGTCGACGAGGCCCACTCGATCGGGGTCATCGGCGCTCGCGGGCAGGGCGCGGTGCACGCCGCCGGGCTCGCGGCCGAACCGGGCGTTGTGAGAACGATCACACTGTCCAAATCCCTGGGATCGCAGGGCGGGGCCGTGCTGGGCGCGCCCGAGGTGATCCAGACCCTCGTCGACACGGGACGCTCGTTCATTTTCGACACCGGATTGGCACCGGGCAGCGTTGCGGCGGCACTCGCCGCCGTCGATATCCTTCACCATCAGCCCGAACTGCCCGGACGCGTGCGAACCAGGGCGAGGGAGCTGGCCGCGACGGCCCGCGATCTCGGCCTGGAGACCGGCGATCCGGCGGGTGCGGTCGTCCCCATCGTGCTCGGCCCACCCGAGACCGCGCTTCGGGCCGCCCTCATCTGCGCGGAACACCGGGTGCGCGCCGGATGCTTCCGGCCGCCCTCGGTGCCGGTCGGCCGCTCTTGCCTGCGGTTGACGGCACGGGCCAATCTGAGTTCCGATGATCTAACGGTGATCCGGGGTGCACTCACCGCCGTGGCCGAGATGAAGGTGACCATGTGAGCGACGACTCCCCGAGGATCCCGAAGTACTACGACGTCAAACGCAGCCTGCTCGCCCTCACCAAGAGCCTGCCCGCGGGCAGCGCCCTGCCTCCGGAACGGGCCCTCGCGGTCCGCTTCGAGACGTCGCGCACGACCGTGCGCCAGGCCCTGTCCGAGCTCGTGGTCGAGGGCCGCCTGGTGCGCATCCAGGGCAAGGGAACGTTCGTCGCGCAGCCCAAGGTCGCCCAGGTCCTCCAGCTGACCTCCTACACCGGGAACCTGAGGACCGCCGGCCTCGAACCCGACACCAAGATCCTCGACACCAGTTACGTCACCGCCGACGAGCCGCTGGCCCGCCGCCTGGCCATCAACGCCGGTGGCCGCGTCCTGCGCATCCACCGCCTCCGCCTGGCCAACGGCGAGCCGATGTCGATCGACACCACCCACCTGTCGGCCCGGCGCTTCCCCCGCCTGCGGCGGGAGCTCGAGGTGCACTCCTCGCTGTACGAGACGCTGTACAACGCGTACAACGTGCGGCTGACCGACGCCGAGGAGATCATAGAGACCGTGCTGGCCACCCCGTACGACGCGCAGGTGCTCGGCGTCGACGTCGGCCTGCCGATGCTCCTGCTCACCCGGCACGCCTTCGACGCGGACGGCAACCCGGTCGAGTGGGCCCAGTCCCTGTACCGGGGAGACCGCTACAAGTTCGTCACCCGCCTGCGCCGCCCCTGACCCGGCCCTGACACCCACGACGGCGCCGGGCCCGCGCGGGCCCGGCCGCCTAAGGTGAGACGGGTGAGCATTCTCGTGGTCACCGGGACCGACACCGGGGTTGGGAAGACGGTCGTCACCGCGGCGGTGGCCGCGCTCGCCAGGGAGCGGGGCTCCTCGGTCGCGGTGGTGAAGCCCGCGCAGACCGGGGTGTCCGGTGTCGAGCCTGGCGACGTGGACGACGTCATCCGGCTGTCCGGGGTACGCACGACCTTCGAGCTGGCCAGGTACCCCGCCGCGCTGTCCCCGGCCGCGGCGGCTCGCCTGTCCGGCCTGCCGCCGGTCTCCGTCACGCGGGCGGCGGCCCGGATCGAGGAGCTGGCCGACTCGCACCGGCTGGTGATCGTCGAGGGGGCGGGCGGGCTGCTCGTCCGCTTCGACGAGGAGGGCGCGACCCTCGCCGACCTCGCCCGGGCGCTCTCGGCCCAGGTGCTCGTGGTGACCAGGGCCGGGCTGGGCACGCTCAACCACACCGCGCTGACGCTGGAGGCGATGGCCCACCGGGGGCTGGAGCCCGCCGGAGTGGTGATCGGCTCCTGGCCGGCCGAGCCCGGCCTCGCCGAGCGGAGCAACGTGGCGGACCTGGAGATGCTGGCCGCCCGGCCGCTGGCGGGCGCCGTCCAGGAGGGGGCCGGGTCGCTGGAGCGCGACGCCTTCGTCCGCGCGGCCCGCGCGGGACTGGGCTCGGCGCTGGGTGGCGGCTTCGACCCCGCTTCCTTCCGCGCCACCCTTAGGCTTTCCCCGTAGCCGGAGCCGCGGAGTTCTTCCTTCTCCACGCTGGAGGTATTTGATGAGCGACATCCTCGAGATCGCCCGGGCCCAGGTGCTGGAGGAGGGACGCGGCCTCGACGCGGCGCAGGCGCTGCGCTGCCTGGAGCTGCCCGGCGACCGCCTGGCCGAGCTGCTGGCCCTCGCCCACGAGGTGCGGATGAAGTGGTGCGGCCCGGAGGTGGAGGTCGAGGGGATCGTCTCCCTCAAGACCGGCGGCTGCCCGGAGGACTGCCACTTCTGCTCGCAGTCGGGGCAGTTCTCCTCCCCGGTCCGCGCCGTCTGGCTGGACATCCCCTCGCTGGTCGAGGCCGCCAGGGAGACCGCGGCGACGGGAGCCACCGAGTTCTGCATCGTGGCCGCCGTACGGGGCCCCGACCGGCGGCTGATGGACCAGGTCCGCCAGGGTGTGAAGGCGATCCGCGAGGCGGTCGACATCAACGTCGCGTGCTCGCTGGGCATGCTCACCCGGGAGCAGGTGGACGAGCTGGCCGAGATGGGCGTGCACCGCTACAACCACAACCTGGAGACCGCGAGGTCGCACTTCGGGCAGGTCGTCACCACCCACACCTGGGAGGAGCGCTGGGACACCTGCCTGATGGTGCGCGAGGCCGGGATGGAACTGTGCTGCGGCGGCATCGTGGGCATGGGCGAGACGCGGGAGCAGCGCGCCGAGTTCGCCGGGCAGCTCGGCGAGCTGGCGCCCGACGAGGTCCCGCTGAACTTCCTCAACCCGCGTCCCGGCACCCCCTTCGCGTCCTTCCCGCTGCTGGAGGGGCCGGAGGCGCTGCGGACGATCGCCACCTTCAGGCTCGCGCTGCCCCGCACGATCCTGCGCTACGCGGGTGGCCGCGAGCTGACCCTGGGCGACCTGGGCACCCGCGACGGCATGCTCGGCGGCATCAACGCGATCATCGTGGGCAACTACCTGACCACCCTGGGCCGTACGGCCGAGGCCGACCTCGGCCTGCTGGCAGACCTCAAGATGCCCATCAAGGCGCTCTCCGACACCCTCTGAGCCCCGCGCGAGGCTCCTCGTGAGACGCGAGGAGGCTCGCGGGCCGGCGGTCGTCCCGGCGGGCCCGAGCTCCGGCCCGTACCCGACCCCCCGCCGGTCCCGTACGGTCCGCGCGGGCTCGCCACCAGGTGTTGCGCGGCCTATTTCCGGATAGACGCGATATGCGACGGCCGCATTAGGCGAAGGGATCTGGGCAGGGAGAACAATCCCTGTCCGGCTAAGTGACTGACTGGTAGGTTGCGCGATATGGAGTCTCCCAAGCACGCAGGTGACATAGCGGTCGCCGTCTCCAAGGCATACGGCATCGAGACCATGTTCACCCTGTCCGGCGGGCACGTCTTCCCGCTCTACGACGGTGCGGTCCACGAGGGCATGCCCATCCTGGACGTCCGCCACGAGCAGAGTGCCGTCTTCGCCGCCGAGGCGACCGCGCGGCTGACACGCAAACCCGGGCTTGCCGTGCTCACCGCGGGCCCCGGCATCACCAACGGCGTCAGCGGGGTGGCCACCGCGCACTTCAACGGATCCCCCGTGGTGGTCATGGGAGGCCGTGCCCCGCAGTCGCGCTGGGGCTCGGGCGCGCTGCAGGAGATCGACCATCCGCCGCTGTTCGCGCCCATCACCAAGCTGGCCTTCACCGGCTCCGGCGCCGACTCCGTCGCGCAGGACGTGGAGATGGCCTTCCGCACGGCCCTCGCCCCGCACCGCGGCCCCGTCTTCCTCGACTTCCACATGGACCACCTCTTCTCGGCCGCGCCCGCGCTCGAGGAGGCCCCCGAGACGCTGACCCCGTCGCCGCTGGAGCCCGACCCCGACGCGCTGGCCGCGATCGCCCAGCTGATCGCCGAGGCCCAGCACCCGGTGCTGGTGCTCGGCTCGGACGTGTGGATGGATCGTGCCGAGGAGGTCGCCAGGAGCTTCGTCGAGGAGTACCGCCTGCCGGTCATCCCCAACGGCCAGGGCCGCGGCATCCTGCCCGCCGGTCACGAGCTGCTGGTCACCCGGGCCAGGGGGATGGCGTTCTCACAGGCCGACCTGGTGATCGTGGCGGGCACCCCGATCGACTTCCGCCTCGGCTACGGCTGGTTCGGCGGCAAGGACGGCGCCCCGCTCGCCAAGGTCGTGCACCTGGCCGACGCGCCGTCGCAGCTGACCACGCACATGGACCCCGCGGCCGTCGCCGCCGGCGACCTCTCGCTGCTCTTCTGGAGCCTCGGCGCGGCCTGCGCCAACGCGGGCGTCTCCCCCAAGAACTACGCGCCCTGGGTGACGCAGCTGTCCGAGGCCGCCTCGGCCGCCATCGCCGCCGACACCGCCCTGCTGGAGTCCGCGTCCGACCCGATCCACCCGATGCGGATCTACGGGGAGCTGAGCAGGATCCTCGCCGACGACGCCGTGGTGATCGGCGACGGCGGCGACTTCGTCTCGTACGCGGGCAAGTACGTCGAGCCGCGGCAGCCGGGCAACTGGCTCGACCCGGGCCCGTACGGCTGCCTGGGCACCGGCCTGGGGTACGCCATCGCCGCCAGGATCGCCCGTCCCTCCTCGCAGGTGGTGCTGTTGCTCGGCGACGGCGCGGCCGGCTTCTCGCTGATGGACGTCGACACGCTCGTGCGACACCGCCTGCCCGTCGTGATGATCTGCGGCAACAACGGCATGTGGGGCCTGGAGAAGCACCCCATGCAGATGCTCTACGGCTACGACGTGGCCGCCGAGCTGCAGCCGCAGTGCCGCTACGACCAGGTGGTGACCGCCCTCGGCGGCGGCGGCGAGCTCGTCACCGACCCGTCGGAGATCGGCCCGGCCCTGCGCCGCGCGTTCGACTCCGGCATCCCCTACATGGTCAACATCGCCACCGACCCCTCGGTGGCCTACCCCCGGCACACCACGGGCATCTAGGAGAGCGCCACCGGGCTCGCGCACGGGGACCGGAAGGTCCGCGGCGCGAGCCGGTCGTCACCTCGCGGGACCGGAGCTCGCCGGTCCTCACCTTGTGGGACTCAGGGCTTGCCGGTCGGCGTCGGGGTGGGCGTCGGCGGGCAGTCGGCGATGGCGGCGATGATCTCCACCGGCTTGGACGGATCCCACATCGTGCCTCCGCCCGGGTTGGACTCGACGATCTGGGTGCAGTCCTCCGGCTTGACGTCGGCGCTGTAGGAGACCGTCACCTTGAAACCCGCCTGCTTGAGCGTCGCGCTCGCCGTCTCCGGCTTCATGCCGATGGTGTTCGGGACACTCTTCTTCGGCTTCGGCTTCGGAGTCGGGGTCGGCGTGGGGGTGGGAGTCGGTTTCGGCGTCTTCGTCGCCGCCGTCGGGGTGGGGGTCGGTGACCCCTCGTCCGGAGTGGGCTTCGGGGTGGGCCGGTTCTGTGACGGGCGCGACACTCTCGGAGTGGCCGTCGGCGTCTTGCGGGGCGGCTTCGTCCCGGACACCTTCGACGGCTTGCCGGCGCTGGGCGTGGCCGCCGGGTACCTCATGGGATCGGTGTTCGACGTCTGCCCGGTGGCCGCCATCCCGTTGATCGCCACCGCCACGAGGCCCGCGCACACCACGGCCGCGACCGCCGACGCCACGACCAGCCCGCTCTTGCTCCGCGGCTTCTGCGCGGCACGGCGACCACGGCCCTGCGCGCCCGCCTCGGCGGCCGCCCCGGCTCCCGCCGTCGGCGCGGTGGAGTGCTGCGAGCCCCCCTGCCAGTTGCCGGTCGGCGCCTGCGATCCCTGCCAGTTTCCCGTCGGCGCCTGGGCGTCCTGCCAGCTGCCGGTGGGGGCCTGAGCGCCCTGCCAGCCCGTCTGCGGCGTGGCCGACCCCTGGCCCTGCTGCCAGCCGGTCTGCCCCTGCGGGCCCGGCTGGGGGAGCTGCGCCTGCCATCCGGTCCCCGGCGGCTCGGCCTGCTGCGCGGACGCCGACAGCGTGTCGCCGCCCTCCGCGCCGAAGGCCGCCTGCCTGGCGGCGGCGCTCATGGCCGCGGCGCTGGGGAAGCGACGGGCCGGATCCTTGGCGAGGGAGCGCTCCACAAGCGCGCGAACCGCGGGCGGGACGTCCGGCGGCAGCGGCGGCGGCGTCTCGCGGATGTGCTTGAGCGCGATGGTGACGGGCGTGTCGCCGTCGAACGGGCGCTGCCCGGCCAGGCACTCGTACGCCACCACGCCCAGCGCGTAGATGTCCACGGCGGGCGTGACGGGCGCGCCCTCGGCCTGCTCGGGCGCGCAGTAGGCGGCGGTGCCGAGCACCATGCCCGCGTCCGTCAGCCGGCTGGCGGTGTCGGACCTGGCGATGCCGAAGTCGGTGAGCACGAGCGTGCCGTCCGAGCGCACCAGCAGGTTGCCCGGCTTGATGTCCCGGTGGACGATGCCCTGGTCGTGGACCGCCTGCAGTGCCGAGGCCGCTTGGGCGATGAGGTCCATCGCGGCCCCGGGGGCGACCCGTCGCAGCCGCCCGAGCAGGCGGTCGAGCGGCTCGCCGTCGACGAACTTCATCACCAGGTATGCCGTCGCCCCCGCGCCGGGCACCTCGTGAACCCCGTAGTCGTACACGTCGACGACCCCGGGGTGGTTGATCGTCGCCATCGCCCGGGCCTCACCCTGGAAGCGAACCAGGAATCCCGGATCGTCCGTACGGCCCGGGAGCAGCACCTTTACGGCGACAGTGCGGGCCAGGACGATGTCCTCGCCCTTCCACACCTCGCCCATACCGCCGGCGCCGATGCGGGTGCTCAGGCGATACCGCCCCGCCAGCGTCGTGCCTTGGGCCACCATGACTCCCCCGTAACCCTCTCCACTCCTACCTCAGAGCTCTCAACAAAGCGCACCCGTATCGCGGCACCGTCACAGCGCTGTAACGAAACCCTGCATGCCGGATGGCTCACAAACGAGACGCGTGCCGTAGCATCGCACAAAACCTGGCACTTTTGGGCGTACTTGTGCACCTTGCAGGCCCTTGCGTCCAGGGCCGCTCAGGAGTAACGCAGGAAACAGTCAACCCGGGTGCCACGGCGTCACCCCGAGATATCCGCGGCGAACTCCGTAAAACCCTACAAGGGTACGCAAAAAACACCTAAGCCGGGGTGAAACCGGCCGGTGTCAACCGCTCGTCGTGCCGTGCTCGGCGCAGCGCGCGGACCAGCCGCCGGGGGTCACCTGCACCACCATCCGGCGACGGCAGCGGGAACAGTAACGGGGCGGCTCCATCGCACGGGCCGCCAGGCACCCGGCGTGGTCGGCCTCGCCCTCCGGGCGCCCGCAGTGGTCGCAGTACGGGGTCACGGGACCAGACCCTATGCTGACGCGCATGACGCTCGCTCCCGGTCTGCAGGCACGGCTTCTCATCATGGTGGAAAGGGAGGACACCGCGACGAAGGTCGGCAGTGGCGACGTGCCGGTGCTGGCCACTCCCCGTCTGCTCGCCTTCGCCGAGCGGGCCACCGTCCAGGCGATCTCGGGCGCCCTGGCCCCGGGCCAGACCTCCGTGGGCACCCGGGTCTCCCTGGAGCACCTGGAGGCCAGCCCGATCGGCACGCACGTCGAGATCGCCGTCGAGCTCACCGAGGTCGACGGGCGCCGCCTGGTCTTCGGCTTCACCGCCCGCGACCGCAAGGCCGTCGTCGCCTCGGGAACGATCGAGCGCGTGGTCGTCGACCGCGAGCGCTTCCTCGCCCGGCTCGCCCGCGACGGCGGGACTACCCGATGACGGCGATCAGGTCGCCCTCCTGAATGACGTCGCCCTCGGCGACCTGCAGCTTGGTGATCACGCCGCCGTCCTCGGCGAGAACCGGGATCTCCATCTTCATCGACTCGAGGATGACCACGGGGTCGCCTTCCTCGACGGGGTCCCCCTCGGCCACGAGGATCTTCCAGACGTTCGCCACCATCTCGGCGCGGATCTCGGTCACCGGAAACTCCCATCGTTCAACGTTCCTCAACTGTGCCAGACGGAGCCGATCACGTCCGTATACGGGCCGCCAGTTCCGTGTCGCGGTTTCCTCCGGCGAACCCCGGCCGCTCAGGCGACCCGGCGTGGAACGGGGGAACCACTTGGACTTCCCCTCGTGGCCCGCGTGAGACCTAGAGACGGTGGATCGGGGCCAGTCTGTCGATCACCCGGGCCATCGCCTCCACGACCGTCGGGTCGTACTCCCGCCCCACGCCGAGCCGGAGCCGTTCGAGGGCAGCACCCGCCCGGTCGCGGTCGCTGGAACCACCGACGAGATCGTCGTAGGCGTTGGCCGCCTTGATGATGCGGCTGGCCATCGGAGGCTGCTCCGCGCAGGTGTCGCACTGGCGGCGGACGATCTCGGCCACCCGGTCCAGCACCCCGGTCTGCTTGATCACCTCCGCGCCCAGCTCGGCGATGCGCCGCGCCTGCTCGGGGTCGGTGAGGACCGTGGCGCCGCCGGGAATGGGATCGCGCAACGACAGCTGGCCGATGTCGTGCATGAGCGCGGCGTACTCCAGCTCCAGCAGCTCGGGCTCCGCCGTGCCGAGCTCCCGCCCGACCGCCACCGACAGGCGGCTCACCCGGCGGGAGTGCCCCGGCTCGACGTATCCGCCCACCTCGGTGACCCGCGCGAGCGCCCGTACGGTCTGCAGGTAGGTCGCCCTGATCCCGGCGTACTTGCGGAAGGCGACCTGGGTGACCAGCAGCGGCGCGGCGAAGACCAGCAGCGCGGTCATGCCCATGCTGTGCGAGGCGAGCGCGAGCAGGATGCCCGAGGCGGCGACGGCGGCTCCCAGCGGCGCGGCCATCCACAGCTCGTCGTGGACGGCCACCTTGAGGGCGGCACGCACCTGCTCGGCCCGCAGCACGGCGGCCAGCAGCACGTCGACCACCACCATGAGCAGGATGAACAGGGCCATCACCCCGAGCGCGGGCCACCAGCCGCTCTCCCCGCCCCTGGCCAGGTCGTACAACGGCCCGGCCAGGGGCCGGTAGGCCAGCGCGAGCAGGGCGCCGGTGAAGAGCCTGCGCGCCATCCCGTCCAGCTGGGGCGGGCGGCCCACCGCGAGGTGCGGCAGAGCCCCCGCGACCATGCCGGCCGCCAGCACCGCGACGACCTGCAGCGCCGAGTGCCGCGCGGGAACGCCGCCGATGTCCAGCAGGAGCGTGTAACCGAGCGCGGCCGCCGCGCCGATCGGCGCCACCTCCCTGTTGCCGGGCATGGTGAGCCTGGCCAGCTCCCCGATCGCGATCAGCGCGCCGAAGGCGACGGCGATCTGGGGGTCGAGCAGGCCGGTCGCGGCCGTGTGGGCCACCCCGGCCACCGCCAGGAGACCCGCCGCGCAGATCAGCAGGAGCTGGCCCGAGTCGAGCGTCTGGAAAACCCGGTTGGCGCCGGAGCCGTTCATCGCTCGGACACCACCTGGATGGGCATGGTCGGGTCGTCGTGGTCCTTCGCCGTGGTCTCCGACACGTCGACCGGGGGTGTGACGACCGTGCGCGGCGGCTCCCAGCCGTCACGGTCGACGGCCTTGACGAACGCGACCACCATCACCGGGTCGAACTGGGTGCCGGCGCCCTTGCGCAGCTCGGCCATCGCCACCTCGCGCGAGCGGGCGTTGCGGTAGGAGCGGTCGGAGGTCATCGAGTCGAAGGCGTCGGCCACCGCGATGATCCTGGCGAACTCCGGGATCTCGTCGCCCGCCAGCCCCATCGGGTAACCCTTGCCGTCCTGCCGCTCGTGATGGTGCATGATCCCGGCGAACGCCTCGTCCAGGAAGTCGATGCCGCGCACGATCTCCAGCCCGCGCATCGGATGGAGCTGGATGGCCGCGAACTCCTCCTCGCTGAGCGGACCGTCCTTCTGCAGCACCTTGGTCGGCACGCCCAGCTTGCCGACGTCGTGCAGCATCCCGGCGTAGCGAATCGCGCGCAGCCGCTCGGACCCCATGCCGATCTCCTCGGCGATCATTCCGGCGGCCAGGGAGACGCGGGTGCAGTGGCCGCGCGTGTAGTAGTCCTTGGTCTCCACGGCCTGGCAGAGCGCGGCGATCGTCGCGTCGTAGGAGCGCTGCTGCGCGAGATACTGGCCGAAGGCCCAGCGGGCCACGAAGAGCGGAAGCAGCACGAGCACCGCGGAGATCGAGCTGACCGTGGCCCACAGCCCGGCGATCAGCAACCCGAAGGTGGCGTAGCCGAAGTAGGAGACCATGAACTGCGCCACGCCCCGCAGCGGCACCTGGTCGGCCTGGCCGGTGAGCTTCAGCACGATCGCGATCAGGACGAAGTTGAGGGGCACGAAGACGGCCGCCGCGCCCGCGAACGGCACGATGATGTCGTCGAACCCGGCGATGGTCGGCACCCCGGACATGCCGCCGAGCCACACGTAGGCCCGGCCCGCGACGTAGCCGCAGATGGCGAACTGGGCGCTGTTGAACAGCCGCTTCACCAGCGGCAGGCCGGGCCGCACGCTGAACATGGCCGTCATGCCGACCAGCGCCGCCCCCTCGGGGCCGAGCAGCACCACCGCGGCGAGCACGGCGGAGAAGCTGACCGACACCGCGGCCTGCCGGACGTGCAGCAGGGTGGGCACCGACTCGCACACCAGGAACAGCAGGGCCAGCACCATGAGGTTGGACCAGTCGAGCAGATCCAGCCGGCCGTCCTCGGCCACGTTGTATCCGAGCAGCGCGAACGCGGCTCCGATGACAAGGATCAAATAGACCTTGGCGAACCATGGCAGTCCACGCAAAGCGGCCACCCTAGTGTTCCTAAAGGGCGCGTGCTCAGGTCCAGGAAATCCCAGGAAAGACCGGGGTGACCGTTTCCTTTAACATGCGCTGCCTCCACGTCGATTTCGCACCCAGGCTATCGAAGCGAACCTGATCAGGAGAGCGAGACGACCAATCGCAAGCAAAGCGTAATCAAGCAATCACCGGCCGCCATTGATATCCGGGACCGCTCCAGGTCGCTTGGGATCGCCTCGAAGGTCTGCGGCCTCACAGGCTCGTGGACCTGCGATCTCACAGGCTCGTGACCCGCGGCCTCACAGGTCAGGGACCCTGCGGCCTCACAGGCTCGCGAGCCTGGCCCTCGCCCAGTCGACGGTGCTCTTCAGCCCGACGGCCAGATCCGTCTGGGGACGCCAGCCGATCCCCTCGAACGCGGGGGCAGGGTCGACGGCCATCGCGGGGAGGTCGCCCAGGCGGGTGGGAGCCTCGCCCGGCTCGTCGGCGACCCCGGCCGCCTCCGCTATCAGGGAGTGCAGCCTCCGGTCGGTGGTCTGGACGCCGGTGCCCAGGTTGAAACGGCCGCCGCCGCCCTCGGTGCCGCAGGCGCGGGCGAAGCCGTCCACCACGTCGTCGACGAAGATGTAGTCGCGGGTCTGGGAGCCGTCGCCGTACACCACCGTGGGGGTGCCGTTGAGCAGCGCGTCGGTGAAGATGGCGACCACTCCCGCCTCGCCGTCGGGCGACTGGCGCGGGCCGTAGACGTTGGAGAGCACCAGCGTGGTGTAGTCGATGCCGTGCAGCGCCTTGAACGTGGCCAGGTAGGTCTCCGCGCTCAGCTTGGAGGCGGCGTACGGGGAGCGCGGGTCGGTCGCCGCGCCGCCGGGGACCGGGATGACCGCCGGCCTGCCGTACACCGCGACCGAGGAGGCGAAGACGATCTTGCGGGTGCCTCCGTGGTGGGCGGCCTGCAGGACCGACGCGGTGCCCTCGACGTTGAGCCGGGCGTCGTGGACCGGGTCGGCCACGCTCTTGCGCACGCTGATCTGCGCGGCGAGGTGGCAGACGACCTCGGGCCTCCACTCGGCGGCCAGGCCGATCAGGGCCGGGTCGCGGATGTCCATCACGTGCAGGGCGAACAGGGGACTCTCGGCGGCGTGGACCAGGTTGCCCCGGTCGCCGCCCGACAGGTCGTCCACGACCATGACCTCGTGCCCGTCGGCCAGCAGCCGGTCGACGAGGGTGGATCCGATGAATCCCGCCCCGCCGGTCACGAGTATGCGCATGGTGAACCCCCATCGTCGTATGGCCAAGGCCGTACGAGAGATCCTAGGAGGTCAGCGGGCCAGTTCGGAGCGCACCTGGTCGATACGGCTGAGCACCTTGGCCCGCAGGTCGGCCGAGGCCTGGTCACAGCCGCAGTGCTTGGCGACGAGCTGCTTGACGACCTGCTCCAGGCCGTACTCCTCCAGGCAGGGGTGGCACTCGTCCAGGTGCTCGCGGATGTCGGCGCAGTTGCCCTCGTCGAGCTCGCCGTCCAGGTAGGTGTAGACCTTGTCCAGGACCTCGCGACAGTCGGTGTCGTGGGGGTCGCCGCAGCTCATGCGATCACCCGGCCCCAGGGCAGGGAGCCCGTGCCGGCGGGCTCGTCGTTCCTGTCTCGCTCGCTCACTTCGCACCCTCCGCGGGAACCAGGCCACGCTCGCGGGCGTAGTCCTCAAGTTGGGTCCGCAGCTGGCGGCGGCCACGGTGCAGCCGCGACATCACGGTCCCGATGGGGGTCCCCATGATGTCGGCGATCTCCTTGTACGGGAAGCCCTCGACGTCGGCGAGATAGACCGCGATGCGGAACTCCTCGGGGAGCGCGGCCAGCGCCCGCTTCACGTCGGTGTCGGGGAGGTGTTCGAGCGCCTCGATCTCCGCCGACTTCAGCCCGGCCGAGGTGTGCGACTCGGCCCTGGCCAGCTGCCAGTCCTCGATCTCCTCGGCGCCCGACTGCTTGGGCTCCCGCTGCTTCTTGCGGTAACTGTTGATGAAAGTGTTCGTCAGGATCCGGTAAAGCCAGGCCTTGAGGTTCGTGCCTTGCTGGAACTGGTGGAAGGACGCGAAGGCCTTCGCGAAGGTCTCCTGAAGAAGGTCCTCGGCGTCCGCGGGGTTGCGGGTCATCCGAAGCGCGGCGGAGTAGAGCTGGTCGAGATAGGGCATGACATCCCGCTCGAACCGTGTGCTCCGCTGCTCCAGAGTCTCCTCGTCTGTCGCAGGGACCTGACCCACCCCCTTAAGATCGCCGGAGTCCTGCTGACGCGGGACACCGTACTGAGCGGAGAATACCCGCTCGTCAGGGATAGGCCGATCACCGGGGCGGGTGACGGGTTCGATCAAGGCGAGCATCTGCTTGCCAACCTCCGAAAGGATCGTGCGTTGTCCGCTTGCAACACACCCGCACTGCCATCTGTTCCCGCAAGATAGAAGGTGACGAACGACCCGGTACGGGGAAAAAGAAGGTACGTACCGGTAGGTAGTTGAAAGACCACCGGATCCTCCCGACGCCAGGAGCTGCTTGTGCTGCCCATCCCGGCCGAAGAGCTGAACGGCTCAGGTGCGCTCGGGCCGTACTGGACCTTTTACCACGCGGTCGTGGCCGAGCAACTGAGCCGATGGCTGCCGGAAACCCCGTCCACCGTCCTCGACATGTCCTGCGGCGACGGCCGCTGGGCCGTCCAGGCGGCGAAGGCGGGACACCGGGTGATCGAGGTGGTCGACTTCCGCAGGCCCGCGAACGGCCAGCCGCTGCACGACATCTCCAAGGTCAGCCAGGTACGCGCCGACGACCTTCGCTTCCTGCCCGACTGCAGCGTGGACGCCGTGCTCGCCGAGGAGCGCGCGATGTCGGTGGAGCTCATGGCCGAATCCGCGATCGGCGACGTCGCCCGGGTCCTGCGTCCCGGCGGCCGGGCGCTGGTCTGCGTCGACTCCCTGGTGCTGGGGATGGCGATCCTCGCCGAGCAGAACTACTGGGCCCATCTGCGCCAGACCGGCGAGGTCATGCTCGTGCCCTGGCCCGACGGCAGCATCACCCGGTGCTTCAGCAGCGCCCAGCTGCGCGAGCTGCTCACCGACGCCGGGCTGGAGGTCGAGTGGATACGACCTCGCACGGTGCTGTCCCCCTCCACGGTCGACCACGTGCTCGCCTCCGACTCCCGGGCACTCGCCTGGCTGGTCAACACGGAGCTGGACACCCACCCGGACGACGACGACACGGTGGGCATCCACCTGGTGGCCAGCGCCCGGCGCCCCTGAGGCGCGGCTACCGGGCGGGCCGGTGATTCCCCGGCGGCGCCTGCCCCGCACGCCCGCTGTGGACACCGGGCGGGGCCGGCGCCTGCACCGACGCGGGCCGCGGCTCGCGCCCCGGCCCGGATGGCCCGGATACCGGGCGGGGTCAGCGCCTGCGCTCGCGCCGGGACTGGCACGGCACGCAGCGGGCCGCCTCCGGACGCGCCTCCAGCCTGCTCTCGGGGACCGGCGCGCCGCAGTCCGCGCAGAGGCCGTAACCTCCCTCGTCCATCCGTCTGAGCGCCTCCAGCACCGAGCGCCGGTGCCGGGTGGCCACCTCCAGCAGGGCCCGGTTGCGATCGGAGTCGGTCAGGTCGGAGCCGGCGTCGGCCGGGGACCGATCCCGTTCCCGTACGGCGGGGGAGTCCCCGCGAAGCACTCCGATGGACCGGTCGAGTTCGGCGAGCATGCTCTCCAGGCGCTCGCGCGCGGTCGCGACATCCACGAATCCGCACCTCCGGGAAGCCGGGGCGGCCTGTGTGGGGATCCCCGACTCTCCCGTCAGGCGCAAAAAAAAGGGGGCTCTGTGACGGCGATCTCGTGACCTTGTCATCGCATCGAGTGACCTTGTCAGCGCATCGATACGCCACTCCGTCACGAGGAATCGCTTTCCTCACCGGATGCCCACTTGGCGAAAGTTTTACACCGGATCACCCGGCGCTTTCGGAAGGAGGGTAGCCGTCCCCTCGCCCCGGATCGAGTGCCCGGGCGTCACCCTCGCCCCGCGGCCTCGGATCACCCGGCGCTTGCGAGGAGGCGCCCGGCCGTCGCCCTACGCCTCCTTCATCGGCTCGACGAGCTCCGGACTGTTGTTGCGCACCGAGTTGACGGCGGTGGAGACCGGATGGATCTCCAGTCCCGTGGAGCCCGCCGGGATCAGGAACCCCTGCGCGTCGGGCACCCCGGGGTCGAGCCACTCGCCCCAGCGGTCGCGCTCGATCAGCATCGGCATCCGGTCGTGGACCCTGCCCGCCTCGTCCACGGCGTCGGTCGTGATGATCGTGCAGGTCACCAGCCAGGAGAGCGGGTCGTCGTCGGCCCGGCCCCGGTCCCGCCAGAACTCGTAAAGCCCCGCCATCGCCATCACGCCACCGTCGGCGGGGCGGACGAAGTAGGGCTGCTTCTTCGGCTTCCCCTTGGCGTCCTTCTCGTCCAGCACGGCCCACTCGTAGTAGCCGTCGGCCGGGATCAGGCACCTGCGCTCGGCGAACGCCTTGCGGTAGGCGGGCTTCTCCGCCACCGTCTCCACCCGCGCGTTGATCATCTTCGAGCCGATGGACGGGTCCTTCGCCCAGGCCGGGACCAGCCCCCAGCGGACCACGCGAAGCTGCCTGACCGGCCGGCCGTCCGGCTCGGCCTTCGGCACCCGGCTCATCACCGCGTACACCGGTTTCGTGGGCGCGACGTTGTAGTCGGGCCTGAGTTCCTCGTCGGCCGCTCCGTCGAGCTCGACCTGGAACTCCTCCAGCAACTCCTGCTTGGCCCGCGCAGATGCGTATCTTCCGCACATATCTCCACTTTCCCACGCCACGACACGCCGGGGAGTCCCCAACCCCATTTTTCGATCTTCCCGCGCCCCTGCCGGCGGTACCGCCGGGTGTCGCGGTGACGACGCTTTTACCCGGCCTGCCCGGCTCCTCACCTCATCGATCACGCGGACCCTTCCGTGCCCGGGCACGGAAGGGCGGCCAGGGGCGGGCACCGGTAGGCTTTTGACCATGTCCGCTCCGCTGTGGCCCGCGCCGACCGCGACCGAACCCGTCCGCGCGACCGTCCCCCTGCCCGGGTCGAAGTCCGTGACCAACCGCGCGCTGCTGCTCGCCGCGCTGGCCGAGGGACCCGGCACGGTACGCCTGGCGCTGCGCAGCCGCGACGCCGACCTGATGGCGGACGCGCTGCGGGCGCTGGGCGCGACGATGGTCCCCTCCAACGAGAGCGCCTCCGGCGTCGACTGGGCGATCACGCCCGGCCCCGTCACCGGCGGGGCACGCATCGACGTGGGGCTGGCGGGCACGGTCATGCGCTTCGTGCCGCCGATGGCGGCGCTGGCCGGGGGCGAGGTCTTCTTCGACGGCGACCCGCACGCCCGCAAGCGCCCGATGGGCCCGATCCTGCACGCGCTGCGCGCCCTCGGCGCCGAGGTGAGGGGCGACGCGCTGCCGTTCACGGTGCGGGGACCGCTGGCCGGCGGCGAGGTCAGGCTCGACGCGTCCGGCTCGTCGCAGTTCCTCTCCGGCCTGCTGCTGACGGCGGCGCGCTTCGAGAAGGGCGTGACGGTACGCCACGAGGGCCCGCCGATCCCCTCGCAGCCGCACATCCGGATGACCGTCCAGATGCTCCGCGAGTTCGGCGTCGTGGTGGACGACTCCGAGCCCGACGTCTGGCGGGTCGAGCCCGGCCCCATCGGGGCGAGGGACTTCACGGTGGAGCCCGACCTGTCCAACGCCGCCCCCTTCCTGTCCGCCGCCATGGTGACCGGCGGCACGGTCACCATCCCCGACTGGCCCGCGCGGACGACCCAGCCGGGCGACCAGCTGCGCACGCTGCTGGCCGGCATGGGCGCCTCGGTGGAGCACACGCCCGAGGGCCTGGCCGTCACCGGCACCGGGCGGATCACCGGCATCGAGGCGGACCTGCGCGACGTGGCCGAGCTGACCCCGACGATCGCCGCGCTGGCCGCCCTCGCGAGCTCCCCCAGCAGGATCGGCGGCGTCGCCCACATCCGCGGGCACGAGACCGACCGGCTGGCCGCCCTGGTCGCCGAGATCAACGGTCTCGGCGGCGACGCGAACGAGACCGAGGACGGCCTGGAGATCAGGCCCCGCCCGCTCACCGGCGGGGTGTTCCACTCCTACGCCGACCACCGGATGGCCACCGCCGGAGCGGTGATCGGGCTGGCCGTGCCCGGCGTCGAGGTGGAGGACATCGCCACCACGGGTAAAACCCTCCCCGAGTTCGCCTCCATGTGGGCGGACATGCTGCGCGGCGCGCGGTGAGGGGCGACCGGTCGGCACGGTCGACAGGCCCCGCGGCCCTTCTCGGGGGCAGACCGGGCCGGACAAGGCGGAGAAACTGAGAAAGCGCGAGTACGACGAGGACGACGTCAGGGTCAGGCCGGGGAAGGGATCCCGGCCCCGGACCCGGATTCGCCCTGCTCACGAGGACGCGATCCCGGGGTTCGTGGTCGCCGTCGACCGCGGGCGCTACACGTGCCTGGTCGAGTCGGCGGGCGAGAAGGGCCGCCGCCGCAAGAAGGACCACGCGGAGGGCGCAGCGATGAGCGGCCGGGTCGTGGTCGCCATGAAGGCCCGCGAGCTGGGCCGCAAGGGCATCGTGGTCGGCGACCGGGTGGCCCTGGTGGGCGACGTCTCCGGTATGGCCGACACGCTGGCCCGCGTCGTGCGGGTGGAGCCCCGCACCTCCATGCTCCGCCGCTCCGCGGACGACACCGACGACACCGACGGCATCGAGCGTCCCGTGGTCGCCAACGCCGACCAGCTCGTCATCGTGACGGCCCTGGCCGATCCGCCGCCCCGGCCCCGCATGATCGACCGGATGCTCGTCGCGGCCTTCGACGCCGACATCGACCCGATGCTCTGCCTCACCAAGTCCGACCTCGCCTCGCCCGACGAGCTGGTCTCGCTGTACGACCCTCTCGGGGTGCCGTACGTGGTGGTCCAGAAGGGGGGCGGCCTGGAAGAGGTGCGAGAGCGCCTGAAGGGCCGGATCAGCGTGCTCGTCGGCCATTCGGGGGTGGGAAAGTCGACGCTGGTCAACGCCCTGGTGCCGGACGCCAACCGGGCCGTCTCCCACGTGAACGCGGTGACCGGCCGGGGGCGTCACACCTCCACGTCGGCCGTCGCCCTGGAACTGCCGGAGGGCGGCTGGATCATCGACACCCCGGGAGTGCGCAGCTTCGGACTGGCCCACGTCTCGGTCGAGACGGTCCTGGCGGGCTTCCCCGACCTGATCGAGGGCACCGTCCAGTGTCCGAAGGGCTGCAACCACCTCTCCGAGGAGTGCGCCCTGGACGCCTGGGTGGCGGCCGGGCACGCCGACCCGGCCCGGCTCGCCTCCCTGCGCCGCCTGCTCGCCAGCCGCGAGGGCGCCTCCGACGACGACCAGTCGTGAGTGCGCGCCGGGAACAGGGCCGAGGCTCGGCGAAGCGGACGGGCGGCCGGCGAAGCCCGCCGTGACGCGCCGTCACCGGCCGCCGCCGTCACCGGGCCTCTGCCGCCGGGCTGCCGTCGCCGCCGGTGGAGCATCGGCGGTCCGGCACGGCCTCGGCGGTTCAAGCGGTCCGGCACGGCGTCGGCGGTTCGGTACAGCGTCAGCGGTTCAAGCGGTCCGGCACGGCGTCAGCGGTTCAACCGGAAGGCCCAGGCGACGGTCATCTCGGACACGAGGGTGCCGTCGGCGGTCCTGATCTCGACGGCGACGTCGAACTCGGGACGCTCTCCCGCGTCCAGCGTGGCCACGACCTCCTCGCGGGAGCCCTGGAGGCGGGCCTCCGCGACGACCTCTCCCTTCGCGAGCTTCAGATAGCGGATCGCCGCGCTCTTGGCCAGCGGGGTGGCCCGTGACAGCTGGTCGCCGAAGGTGGAGAGCATCGCGGCACCGGAGGCCGTCTCCGCGACGCTGAACAGGGCTCCGGCGTGCGGGCCTCCCACATGGTTGTGCAGATCGGTCCGGTCGGCCATCCGGGCGACGGCGAAGCCCGGTTCCACCTTGTCGAACGAGATGCCCAGCGTCCTGGCGAACGGGACGCTCTGCAGCATGAACTCACCCACGTCAAAGGTCATGCCGAAATGCTACTCGCCAGTAACACCGATGCCAACGGATGTTTCACGCGGTATCCGAGCCTGGTGGGACGCGACACGATTGTTCCGCTTGCTCCCTGATCTCTGCCATTCGGCCGTCGACGCGATAGCGTTGGCGCCCGTGACGGGTTACAACGACGATCTTCGCCTCGCGCACGTCATGGCCGACGCCGCCGACGATCTGACCATGCGCCGGTTCAAGTCCATGGACCTGCGGGTGGAGACCAAACCCGATCTCACGCCGGTGAGCGATGCCGACCAGGCCGCCGAGGAGGCGATCCGCGCCGCACTCGGCCGGGCCAGGCCGCGCGACGCCGTCATCGGCGAGGAGTTCGGCGCGAGCGGCCACGGCGACCGCTCGTGGATCATCGACCCGATCGACGGCACCAAGAACTACGTGCGCGGAGTGCCCGTCTGGGCCACGCTCATCGCCCTGATGGACCAGGGCCGCGTCGTCGTGGGCCTGGTCTCCGCTCCCGCCCTCGGCCGCCGCTGGTGGGCCGCCCGAGACAGCGGCGCCTGGACCGGCAAGAGCCTCACCAAGGCCACGCGGTGCCAGGTCTCCTCCGTCACCAATCTCGAGGACGCCTCGTTCTCCTACTCCAGCATCGGCGGCTGGGAGGAGGCCGGAAAGCTCGACGCGTTCCTCGACCTGAACCGCTCCGTCTGGCGTAGCCGCGCCTACGGCGACTTCTGGTCGCACATGCTGGTCGCCGAGGGCGCGGCCGACGTGTCGGCGGAACCCGAGCTCTCCCCGTGGGACATCGCGGCGCTGACCGTGATCGTCGAGGAGGCGGGCGGCATCTGGACCGACCTGTCGGGCGTGCCCGACGTCGACGGCGGCAGCCTGCTGTGCAGCAACGGCCCCCTGCACGGCGAGGTCCTCAAACGCCTTGGCAGCGGACCGCTGACCCTCCCCGCCTAGCGACCCGTCACCCGCTCCGCCCTTCCCGCCCGGCGACCGGTCACCCTCCCCGCTCCTTCCCACCCGGCGACCCGTCACCCGCTCCGCCCTTTCCCCTCGGCGACCGGTCACCCTCTCCGCTCCTCCCCGATCCTCCCCGCCCGGCGGCCTCTCACCTGACCCCGCCCGGGAGGCCCGTCACCCGCCCTGCCCCCGCTCAGCGGCTCCCACCTGCCCCTGGGCGGCCCCACCTCTCACTCGGCGACCCCCCGTCGCCCGCCCGCTCGCCGGCCGGCCCCCTCCCCGCCCGGGAGCGTCCGCGCGGTTCCGTTCCGGGTCGTGCCGGACACCCGGCCGCGTTACCCACCGCCGGATGTCGGGAAGGTGAACACATCGGCACGTCCGCGAGGACGACGGCCGGACACGGGAACGTTCCGGCGGAAGGCTCCCGCGCCGGGCCACGTCCGGACCAGGGAGTCTCCAAGGCCCTGCTCGCCGGGCCCGCCGGACCGTAAACCGGACGCAAAATCCCGTTGAGGTTCCGGTATTCACATCCGTGGGCCTACCTCTTCCGGCCCCGGTCATGGCTCGTTTCACTTCCGTTCACTTTGCCCCACTTTCATCGGAGGCATCGAGAACAGATCTCACTACGGAGAAGGAACATACCGTGACCAGTGGACAGCGCCGCCTCAGCGCGGTGGCGACGGCCGCGCTCGTCGTATCGCTCGCGGCCGCTTGTGGTGGCGACGCCAAGCCCAACAGTGACGGCAGCACCGCCGCCCCCACCAGCGCGTCCTCCGCCGAGGCGGGTGCCGGCGCGGCCCTGACCGGCGAGATCAAGATCGACGGCTCCAGCACCGTGGCGCCCCTCACCCAGGCCGCCTCCGAGCTCTTCGGCGAGGAGCAGCCGCAGGTCAAGGTGCCGGTCGGCACCTCGGGCACCGGCGGCGGCTTCGAGAAGTTCTGCGCCGGCGAGACGGACATCTCGAACGCCTCCCGCGCGATCAAGGACGAGGAGAAGGCGGCCTGCGACGCGAAGGGTATCAAGTTCACCGAGCTCACGGTGGCCGTCGACGCGCTGACCGTGGTGGTTCCCAAGGAGAACGACTGGGTCACCTGCCTCACCACCGACCAGCTCAAGAAGATATGGGAGCCGGCGGCCGAGGGCAAGATCAAGACCTGGAAGGACGTCGACGCCAAGTTCCCGGCCGAGGAGCTCAAGCTCTACGGCCCCGGCACCGACTCCGGCACCTTCGACTACTTCACCGACGAGATCAACGGTGAGGAGGGCGCCAGCCGCAAGGACTACAGCCCGAGCGAGAACGACAACGACATCGTCACCGGTGTCGAGGGCGCCAAGGGCGGCCTGGGCTACTTCGGCTTCACCTACTTCGAGGAGAATGCCGAGAAGCTGAAGGCCGTGGAGATCGACTCCGGCAGCGGCTGCGTGGCCCCGAGTGTCGAGGCGGCCCAGGGTGGCAAGTACACTCCGCTCGCCCGCCCGCTGTTCGTCTACCCCTCCGCCGCCGCGGTGAAGCGGCCCGAGGTCGCGGCCTTCCTCGACTACTACGCGTCCAACATCAACGTGATCGCCAAGGACGCGAAGTACATCCCGCTGAACCCCGAGCAGGAGGCCAAGCTCAAGGCTGACATCACCGCGCTGAAGAGCGCCGGCTGATGTCGGCCCAGCACCGCATGACCGTTCCAGGGGCCCCGGGGTCCCTGGCGCGGTCGCGCCCGCGTTACGGCGAGTTCGTCATCAAGGCCGTTCTCCTGGCCGCGGCGATGGTGTCGGTGGCGACCACGATCGGCATCGTCATCGCGCTCCTCGAGCCGACCATCGAGTTCTTCGGTTCGGTGAGCGTCGGGGAGTTCTTCGGCTCCACCAACTGGGGGCCGCTGTTCAACCCGCCGTCGTTCGGCGTGTGGCCGCTCATCGTCGCCACCCTGGAGATCACCCTGATCGCCGTCGTGGTCGCCGTACCGCTCGGCCTAGCCGCCGCGATCTACCTGTCGGAGTACGCCTCCCACCGGACCCGCAAGATCTTCAAGCCGGTGCTCGAGGTTCTCGCGGGCGTCCCGACGGTGGTCTTCGGCTTCTTCGCCCTCACCTTCGTCACCCCGCTGCTGAGGGACGTCTTCCCCTTCCTGGACCTGGACGGCAAGAACGCGCTCGCCGCCGGCCTCCTGGTCGGCGTGATGATCATCCCGATCGTCGCGTCGCTGTCGGAGGACTCGATGGCCGCGGTGCCCAACGGCCTGCGCGAGGGCTCGTACGCCCTCGGCGCCTCCAAAATGCTCACCTCGGTACGCGTCGTCGTCCCCGCCGCGTTCTCCGGCATCGTCGCCGCCATCATCCTGGCGGTCTCCCGGGCCGCGGGCGAGACGATGATCGTCGCGATCGCCGGCGGTTTCAAGTCCGTCTTCACGCTCTACCCGGGCAACGAGATGGCCACGATGGCGGCCTTCATCGCCCAGGCCGGCTCCGGCGACGCCTCGGTCGGCTCGATCGCCTACAAGACCATCTTCGCGGTGGGTTCCCTGCTCTTCGTGATCACCTTCGCGATGAACTACCTCAGCGCCCGCATGGTCCAGAAGTATCGCGAGGTCTACGACTGATGGCCATCCTCTCCACCCCCCGCTCGGCCGTGCAGCTGGCGAGCAAGGGACGCCCTCTCAAGGAACACCTCTTCCGCATCGCATTGCTGGCCAGCCTCGCGATCGCCCTCCTGTTCCTGGCCATGCTGCTGGTCTACGTCGTCGAGGAGGGCTGGCCCCGGCTCAACTCGGTGCTGTGGGAGAACCAGCCCTCGATCCGCCGCCCGGAGACGTCCGGTATCCAGTCGGGCATCTTCGGCACCCTGTGGATCATCGGGCTGACCGCGCTCATGGCCCTGCCCACCGGCATCCTCGCGGCGATCTACCTCGAGGAGTACGCCGACAGGACCAAGTGGTACAACAAGCTGATCGAGCTGAACATCTCCAACCTGGCGGCCGTTCCCTCGATCGTCTACGGCATCCTCGGCCTGGGGATCATCGCCCGCTGGATGCAGTTCGGCTTCACCGTGATGACCGGCGCGGTCACCATCTCGCTGCTCGTCCTCCCCATCGTGATCATCTCCGCCCGCGAGGCCATCCGCGCGGTGCCGCCGTCGATCCGCGAGGGCTCGCTGGCGCTGGGCGCCACCCAGTGGCAGACCATCTACCGCCAGGTGCTCCCGGCGTCGATCCCGGGCATCGCGACGGGCTCGATCCTGGCCCTTTCCCGCGCGATCGGCGAGGCCGCCCCGTTCCTGATGCTCGGTGCCGCGACGCTGGTCCGGTTCAACCCCGAGGGCGTCTGGAGCAGTTTCACCGTCCTGCCGCTGCAGATCTACAGCTTCATCAGCCGTCCCCAGGAGGAGTTCGCCGTCCTCGCCGCGGCGGCGATCGTGATCCTGCTGGCGATCCTGCTCCTGATGAACTCCGTCGCCATCTGGCTCCGTAACCGCTATCAGAAGCGCTGGTGAGGTAAGAGATGTCCGAGATTGGAATTTCCGTGCCGAACGTGAACGTGCGCGGCCCCGAAGTCCCCCGCACCATCGAAGCCCTCGACCCGGTCTTCACCGTCTCCAACCTCAGCGTCTTCTACGGCGACTACGAGGCGGTACGCGGGGTCAACCTGACCATCGGCAACCGCGAGATCACGGCCATGATCGGCCCGTCCGGCTGCGGCAAGAGCACCGTGCTCCGCTGCTTCAACCGGATGAACGACCTCATCCCCGGCGCCCGCGCGGCCGGCGAGATCCTGTACCACGACGAGAACCTCTACGGCGACCACGTGGACCCGATCGAGGTCCGCCGCCGGATCGGCATGGTCTTCCAGAAGCCGAACCCCTTCCCCAAGTCGATCTACGACAACATCGCCTACGGTCCCCGGGTCAACGGGATCAAGGGCAACATGGACGAGATCGTCGAGGAGGCGCTGACCAAGGCGGCCCTCTGGGACGAGGTCAAGGACAAGATCAAGCAGAACGCGCTCTCCCTGTCCGGCGGACAGCAGCAGCGCCTGTGCATCGCGCGGGCGATCGCGGTGAAGCCCGACGTCATCCTGATGGACGAGCCCTGCTCGGCCCTGGACCCGATCGCGACCACCAAGATCGAAGACCTGATGCAGGAGCTGACGCGCGACTACACGATCGTCATCGTCACCCACAACATGCAGCAGGCCGCCCGCGTCTCGGACCGCACGGCCTTCTTCACCGCCGAGGTGGACGAGGCCGGCGTGCGGCACGGCCGCCTGGTGGAGTTCGACGAGACCAGCCGCATCTTCACCAACCCCACCGACAAGCGGACCGAGGACTACATCACCGGCCGCTTCGGCTAACCCATATTGGAGGATCCGGGTGATCCAGCCGCAGACGGCACCAGAGGTGGACGGGGACACACGGACGGCGCCCATGCTGCTGGTGGCCGATCCGGAGGTGGCCATGGTCCACGACCTGGCCGCCGTCCTGGAACGCGAAGGGGTGCAGGTCATGGGCGTCACCGACGGCGCCCAGGCCCTGTTGCAGGCCGGGGCGTTCCGTCCCGACGTCGTTCTCGTCAGCGCCTCACTGCCGGTCATAGGGGCGGTGGAGTTCGTCCGCGCGGTACGGCTGACGCGGGCGATCCCCGTCCTGCTGGGCGTGGGCGAGGGTCATGCCCAGCAGGCCGTCCAGGCACTGACGGCCGGAGCCACCGCGTGCGTGGCCCGGCCGTACCGGGTACCCGAGTTGCTGCCGCTGATCCACGCCGCGTTCACCGGCGAGGCCGGAACCCGCAGGGCACTCGTGGTCGGCCCGGTGGAACTCGACGTCAACGCCTACCAGGTGAGGGTCGGCGGCAGGGTCGTCCACCTGCCGCTGCGCGAGTTCGAGCTGCTGCACTACCTGATGCGCAACGCGCACCGCACGGTGACGCGGGAGCAAATCATGCGGCATGTCTGGAACTCCGCCGACACGACCTCGACCAACACCATCGCGGTGCACGTCAAGCGTCTCCGCGCCCGCCTGGGCGACAACGACGACCAGCTGATCCAGACCGTACGAGGAGTGGGCTACCGGCTGGTCGACAGGACGGCGTGACACGTACGCGCTCCCGCGCTCCCGCGGTCCGTGAGCCCGCGGCCCCGCGGACCGCTCAGTTCGCGGCCGTCCCGCAGCCGCGCCCGCCCCTGAAGGCGTCCATGAGGCGCTCGGTCACGCCCTCGATCCTGGCGATGCCGGTCTCCATGCTCGGACTGTCCTCGGTGAGGACGGCCACCGCGTAGTCGTGCCCGTGCCCGCGGATCAACCCTGCGCTGGCGACCGCCCAGCGCCCGTTCGCCGCGTGCCGCAGCCAGCCGTTCTTCAGCGACACCTCGTCCTTCCCGCACGCCCCGGCGCTGATCCCCCACTTCTGCTCGGGGGCCACCCTCTCCATCAGCCCGAGCACCTTGCGGCGTTCCGAGGGGGCCAGCGGGCTCTCACCGGTGGCCAGCGCCTTGACCAGCCGGATCTGGTCCTCGGTGGTGGTCTGCGCGACGCTCCAGCAGTACAGGTCCACGCACCGCCTGCCGGGGGTGTAGGTGCGCTTGAGGCCCAACCTGCGGTTCGCCCTGGTCAGGCCGGGTTCCAGCCCGATCCGCTCGTACAGCCGGTCGGCCGCCTCGTTGTCACTGAAGCGGATCATGTTCTTCGCGTCGGCCCTGGCCCGCTCGCCGAGCTCGCGCCACCGCGTCCCGAGCAGCAGTGCCGTCAGGATGCTCACCTTGGAGGTGTTGGCCGACGGCAGCTGGAGGGTGTGGTGGTAGCTGTAGCGCCGGCCGGTGCCCAGGTCGTACACCGAGGCGGCGGTCCGGCCGCCGTATTTCGCGAGGAACACGTCCAGGGTGTGCCCGAGCTCCTTGGGGAGGATCTTCGGGGAGCGGGCGGCCCGTACCCCTCCGGGCGCCCGGGGTGCCCCGGCGCCGGGGAAGACGGGCGCCGGGACCGCCGGGACCACGGCCAGGAACGGTGCGGGGGGAGGCGTACCGGACGTCGGAACGACCGGTGCCGCCTGCCGCGAGGGAGACGGTGTCGGCATGCTCACCGGCGTCAGGCTCTGACACGTGCTGCAGGCGGTGGCCTGCGCGGTGACCAGCAGGACGGCGGCCGCGGCCACCCGATTCCTTGCTCTCATCATCCACCCCAACCGTCTCCCCCATTACGTGACGATCGGGATATATCCCGCAACACGTAACAATAAGACGATCAACTGGAATCTAGCCTGAAACAGGGCGTGCGCTATAGAACATCCCGCCGAACCGATGCCCGCTCTTAGCGAACGCCTGCGATTAGCCGGGCGATACTCTCGTCATCGCAGGTCGCCCAGAAGTCCCCGACGATGTCCTCGAGGTGCCCCAGCGACTCCGCCCGGAAGAGTACGTCCTGATATTTCGTGATGTCGTAGTGCGTGGTACCCATGGCGGCGATGTCCAGCGGGCGAATGTCCATCCCCCGGAACTCCTCGATCTCCCCGTACGAGGACAGGATTCCCGCGCCGTACGCCCGCAACTCGCCCTGGTCCGTCATCACGCCGAACTCCATCGTGAACCAGAAGATCTTCGAGATGAACTCCAGCGCGTCCTTGCCCTCGACCCGCCGGGCCGCCTGCCCCGCCAGGCGGTACAGGCGTGAATAGCGGTCGGAGGCCAGCGCGTTGGCGTGGCCGATCACCTCGTGGATCACGTCGGGCTCCGGCGTGTACAACGGCGTGGAGTGGTGCCGGATGTACTGCGTGGAGTGGAAGAGCCCGTCCGCCAGGACACCGTAGAAGTCCCTGAGCGGCACCAGCCCGGCGGCCGGGACGTAGCGGAACCCGGTCAGCGGCTCCAGCAGTTCGCTGACCTCCTGGAGCTGCGGGATGCGCTCGGCCGGCAACCCGAGCCGCTCGGTCGCGCGCAGATACTCGGCCGTCGCGTACTTGTGGTGTTTCAAGCCGAGTTCCCGGCTGACCAGGGCCCACACCTCGTGCTCCTGATCGGTGTACTCGGCCGTCGGGATCGGCGTACCGGGCACGTACCCCACCGCGAGCGCGGCGATCGCGTTGCGGCGTGCGCGGTAGACCGGGTCGGCGAAACCGGGGTGGCCGGCGCCGAGCTCGACCTCGATCGAGCCGTCGTCACGGGTCGCCACCGGTGCGAAGTACTGTGCTTCCTCGAACATAGATGAAATGACAGCAATATCCGGAAACGTTGGCAAGAGCAGCCAGTTCTACTGGGCGATCCGCACAGAAACGTACGGTAACACCTCGTCTATGCTGGTCGAATCGCCCAATCTGACGGGATCCTGAGGAGATGTCGATCGACGAGCTGGACGGCCGCCTCCTGATCACCATGCGTGCCAACCCGCGTATCGGCCTGACCGAGCTGGCCCGCCTGCTCGGCGTGGCCCGGGGCACCGTGCAGGCCCGTGTCGAGAAACTGATCGCCCGCGGCGTCGTGGCCGACTTCGGTCCCACCGTGAGCCCCGAGGGCGCCGGATACCCGATCCTCGCGTTCGTCTCGCTGCAGATCGCCCAGGGCCGCCTGGAGGAGGCCGTACGGGCACTGGAGCCCCTTCCCGAGATCCTGGAGGTGTACGGCACCAGCGGCCAGGCGGACCTGCTCTGCCGCGTGGTGGCCCGCAGCACCCCCGACCTCCAGGAGATCATCGCCCGCATCCTGGCCTCCCCCGCGGTCCAGCGGACGGACACCACGATCGCCCTGTCCATCCAGGTTCCCTACCGGATCGAGCCCCTGCTCCACGCCGCCTCCGGCGCCTGATCCCGGGCCACGGCCTCCTGTCTTTGTAGCGGTTCCCTCGTAACGGGCTACGCGGTCCCTTGAGCGGGCCTTCCCTCAGTCGTCTTCCCTGAGCCGGCCTCCCGCAGCCGAGGGACACCATGGGTCATCGGCGGCCCTCAGGCGTCCGCAGACCGGCGAAGACGATCGCCAGCGTGCGACGCTGCAGGTCGCCATCCCAGCCCGCGTGGAGTGCCCCCTGGCAGATGCCGGTGAGCAGGGCGATCACCTCGTCGAGACGGACGTCCTCGCGGACGGCGCCGGCCTCCTGGGAGCGAGCGAGGAGCGTCTCGATCCCCTCGCGCAACATCCGCACCGAGCTCGCGACCTGGAGATCGACACCTGTCTCGGCCAGGAGACCGACGACGGTCCTCTTCCGCGCCGCCTGCTCGACCATGCGGGTGACGAAGGTGAACAGCGCCTCCCCGGGCGCGTCGTCGGCGGCGAGCTCGGCCATCTCCCCGTCCAGCCTGCCCAGGAGGCCCTTCATGATGGCCTGCAGCAGGGCCTGCTTGGTCGGGAAGTGCTTGAAGACCGTGCCTATGGCCACCCCCGCACGGGTGGCGACCTCCTCGGTCGACGCGGAGGGGCCCTTCTCGGCGAAGACGGCCTCCGCCGCGGCGAGGATGCGCTCCCGGTTGCGCTGGGCGTCCGCACGCAACGGCTTGGCGTCCCCGGGACCACCCGTCGGATCGCCCGTCCCGCCCGGTGAAGAATTCGTGGGGGTCATCCAGCCGGCCTTCCCTTTTCCCGTCGTGTTTCCCGCCGCACCTGTCCGTGCCCGCAGGCCTGTCGATGCCCGCGGAGGGCGGCGTCCTCGCACATGAGATGAAGTACGACATCTCCACACGCGAGATATGGCGTTGACAAAGTGAGTCTCCACTCACGATCATAAAGATGAGTTTCCACTCATCTTAGTGACCGGCACGAAGGGGATCCACCATGACCGAATCCACCGTCACCCCCGGCCCTCGCGAGATGTTCGAGCGCGTACGGCGGCACTGGCTCGAGAACCTCGGCGGCTTCGGGAGCGAGCTGGCCGACAATGCCGTCATCGAAGTCCCCTTCGCTCCGCCGGGCAGACCCAGGAGGCACGAGGGAAAAGAGGCGTTCCTGCTCTTCGCCGGCCCTGAACAGGCGGCCTTCGCCCGGCGGTTCGCCTTGGACGAGGTCCGTGAGGTGGTCGTCCACGAGACCGCCGACCCCGAAGTCATCGTTGTCGAATACGAGCTCGCCGGGAGGGTCCTCGCCACCGGCCTGCAGGCCTCCTCTCCCTTCATCGGAGTCCTCAGGGTGCGGGACGGGAAGATCGTCAGCTGGCGGGAATACCAGAACACTCTGGCCATGATCGAGATCATGGGACGGCCGGGAACCTGACGAACGCCTCCGAAATGCCGTTGGGAAGGCCCCGGAGCCGTTGGGAAGGCCCCGGACCGGGCCGCGCACCGTCCCCCGCACCGTCCCATGAGCAGGACCGGGAACCGGATCCGGGACGGGCCCCGACAGATCCGGAAAGGATCCCGGCAAACCCCGGAAAACAGGAGAAGCTCCCAGAAAACAGGTCCGGAA
>NZ_JBFAAE010000044.1:0-74505 GCF_040639575.1 Streptosporangium sp. NPDC023825
GAACTGCAGCAGCGTGCTGTGATCCCCGGCCACGCCCAGCGCACCATAGGTGGCGTCCACCAGCCGGGTGGCGGTCTCCACGATCCGGCGCAGCATGGTCTCCAGGTCCAGGTCGCTGCCCACCGCGATCACCGCGTCCAGCAGCGCGTGCACCCGGTCACGGGTGGCCAGCACCGCCTCCAGGCGTTCTCGCAGCTCCTCCAGCAGCTCGTCCAGCCTCATGTGCGGGACCAACGGCCCTGACCCACCCTTTGCCATACCTCCGAGTCTGCACCCTCGGACGTACCCCCGCCCGCCGGGGGATCGGCGCGTTACCGCCGATGCCGTGCCCGGATACGCGAGAACCCACCCGGGTCCGGGTGGGTTCTCGCGCGTTCGCCCGTCGCTCACCTCAGGATCGGCGGACGCCGCACCGGCGGGGTGCGGGCCCGCCGGGCGCCGGCGCCGAGGGTGTCACCGGCGCCGGCCGGGGCCGGCCCGGCCAGGACGACGGCGTGGACGAGCCGATCGTCGACGAACGGGCCGGTGTCCATCGGGACGGGCGGAGGACAGGAGGCATCGGGGAGAGGACGTCAGCCGGCCCTCGACTCGTGCGAGACACCGAGGTGCGCCGGAATCGCCGGGACGACGACCTCACGCCACCTCGAGCCGACCCCGACGGTTTCGAGCGCGCTGCGGTAGGCGTTCGTCTGCCTCTCCGGCGCCCCGGCCCGGCCCCAGAGGTCGCCGATCTCGCGCCAGAGCCTGGCCGAGTCCCGGTCGACGAAGGAGGCCACCGAGGCGACCGGGTCGGCGAGCAGTTCCTGTGCCCTCTCCAGCGCCGGGCCGCCGTCTTTGGAGCGTGCCAGAGCGAGTTCGGCCAGAACCACGTACGCCATCGCCGGCACCGTCCCGCGCACGCCGGCGAGCAGGCCGAGGGCCTGTTCGGCCGGCTCCGCCGCGGCCTCCGCGTCGCCGGAACGCAGCCGCACGCGGGAGAGCACGACCAGGGCCCGGGCGTGCTCGATCGTCCCTGGCGACAGGCGAGAGAGGATCTCGACCGCGGAGGCGGCGAACTCCCCCGCCCGGTCGAGGCCGGCGTCCTCGGGACGCACGGTGGCGATCCACGCCCAGCGCATCGCGCTCCGGACGTATCGGACGGCCATCCTCGCGGGCCTGCCGGCGGCGACGGCGTCCGCCGCGAGCCGGGCGGCGAGCGCGGAGTCCTCCTCCGCCGCCGCGGCCTTGCCGGCCCGCCACAGGCCGAGGACCTCCGAGTCGCGGTCAACGGTGTCGGGCAGGTGGGAGGCGGTCAGCACGCGCTCGACGTACGCGAGCGCGATCTCCATCTCGGCGAGCACGGCGGCGAGCTCGAGGGCGAGGTCGCCCTGGTCGAGCCCGAGCCGGTCGGCCTGGGCCAGAGCATCCATCCCGAGATCCCGGGCGCGCAGCGTGTCACCCGCACGGTAGTAGCAGCGGCAGAGCGCCACGGCGAGCGGGAGGTCGGCGAGGCGCTCGGGATGCGCCGCGGCCTCGCGGCGAAGCAGCTCGTAGGCCTCGACCGCCTGCCCCGTCTCCCCCTGGGCCTCCAGCGCGCGAGCCTGGCCGAAGCGCGCCCGCGCGGCGAGGGCGGCGTTGTCGTCACCCGCGGCCCTGGCCGTGTCCGCGAAGAGCCCGGCCGCGACGGCCGGGTCCCCGTGGCACAGTTCGAGTTCGGCCTGCCGCAGGGCGAGCGCGGTGTCGACGCGCTGGTGCGGCTCGATCCCGTGGAGCAGGAACTCCACGCCGCAGCCGAGCCGCTCGGCGAGCAGGCGCATGACGACCGGGGTGGGGGTCCGCTTCCCGGACTCGATGAGCGAAACGTAACTGTCAGACAGGTCTGGCCCGGCCAACTGCGCCTGGGACATGTGCCTGCTCAACCGCAATCCACGGATGCGGTCACCGATGGTCGTCTGGCCTGCCATCACCGGAGCCGTTCCGTCGGCGGCACGATGAGATCCACGTCCCACTCCTTACGCACGGTTTACTGTCAATTACAGTAGATCGTACTGCTCTTCGTGGCCAGCGGGGCGGTGGCGACATACCGTTTCACCCGGGTTTCGTGGTGGATGCCACCGAAGGATGGGCGGTGCACCAGGCGGCCAGGGCCGCGCGTAGGGCGACTTCGAGGGAGACGGGGTTCCTCTCGTCGATGGCGCAGGCGATGTACCCGTCCGGACGGATCAGCAGGACGGGGAGGCCCGCGCTCGCGGGAACGGCATGGACCACCCGCTCCCCGTACGGCGCGCCCGCCGCCTCCGCCGGATCGCCCGTGGGGGCCAGGAGCACGAAGTGCCCGGCCCGCAGCGCCTCGTACAGCCGGACCGGCTCCCCGGTCAGGTGGATGTCCGGCGCCCTCTGGCCGGCCAGCCGGTGCGCTCCCGGGAGGGCGGGGTAGGAGATGCCCAGGCCCGACATGGCCCCGGCCAGCCGGCGGCCGAGGGGACGGATCCGGCCGGCGACGACCGGGAGCATGGAGCGGGCGGCCCGCGACCTCCGGGTCGAGCCCATGGCGACGGCGAGCAGGATGCCGTTGAGCCGCAGGGCCCTCCTGCCGACCGGATAACGCTCGGTGTGGTAGGTGTCGAGCAGGCCGTCCGGGGCCCAGCCCTGGACCCCGGCACCGATTTTCCAGCCGAGGTTGGCCGCGTCCTGCAGGCCGGTGTTCATGCCCTGCCCGCATGCCAGCGAGTGCACGTAGGCGGTCTCGGCGGCCAGGAACACCCGGCCGACGCGGTAGCGGAGCACCTGCCGCTCGTCGCTGTGGGACCTCGACAGATGGCGGGCGTCGTGCATGCCGAAGTCACTGCCCATGACGCGCCGGGTGGCCTCGCTCACCTCGTGGATGCTGAGCCGGGCGCTGTCGGGAAGCTGGCGCCGCCGGTCCCAGGTGATGACCTGGTACCAGCCGTCGCCGTGGGAGGAGACGAAGGAGAAGCCCTCGTCGTTGGCGACGAGGCTCAGTTCCCGCTCCGGCCGCTCCTCCAGGCGGACGTCGGCCTGCATGACCGACTGCACGGTGGAGCGCCCCGGAAACGGAACGCCCAGCGCGTCCCTCACGACGCTGCGCAGGTCGTCGGCGCCCACGACGAACCGCGCGCGCCAGGTGCGCACCGTGCCGTCTACGCACACGTCGACGTCCACCCCGGCCGCGTCCTGGGACAGCCCGACCGTCTCGGCGCCGCGCACGATCTCCGCTCCGAGCCGGGTGGCACGCTCCTCGAGCACGCGCTCGGCGTTGTGCCGCGGGGTGCACAGCAGGAACGGGAACCGCGACGGCAGGTGGGACAGATCGAGGTCCAGGCCCTCGAACAGCCGGATCCTCTCGACGATCGTGCCGGTGTCGATCAGCTCGTCGGCGACGTCCCGGGCGTCGAGCTGCTCCAGCGTGCGAGCGTGCAGGGGGAAGGCCTGGTTGAGCGTCGAACGCCAGGGGTCCCGCTCCACGATCGTGCAGGCGACACCTCTCGCGGCGAGGTCACCCGCGATCAACAGACCCGCCGGACCGGCACCGACAACCAGCACGTCCGTGTCGAACGGCACCATCAGCGTCTCCAATCCCACGCGAGGCGGCTCCCCGACGCGACCACCGGGATGAAAACCAGCGCCGATCCACTCCTGCCTTCCCCGCACGCTGAGATCCGGCCCCCGGGCCTGACGAGTCGCCGCTCCGGCACCGTCCGTCCTTCGCCGCCGCCCCGTCCGGCCGATCTCGTACGACGACCACCGGCGGCCATTTCATGCTACGACCAGGCTTTTCCCGGCGTGTCGGCGCCTGCCCCACCCGCGGCACCACGGCGGGAGGACCGTCGGCCTGGATCATGACGCGTTCCCCGGTTCCCGGCCCGCGCGGGCTTCCCCGCAGGCCTCACGGGTCTCACCGGTCCCACGAGCCGATCCGGAGAAGCCCCTCCGCGCACGTCTCCCGTGCGCGTTCCCCGGCGAGTGCGAGACCGGACGGGGGCGGGCGGCGCCGACCAGTCCGGCAGCGGCTGCCGTTCCAGGGTCGCCCGGTCGAGCGCGCGCCGGGTCAGGACCTCAGGAACGGGTGAGGATCACCACCGGGATGTCGCGCGCGGTCTTTCGCCGGTAGTCGGCGTACTCGCCATGGATCCCCACCATCTGCTCCCACAGGGCGGGCTTCTCCTCCTCCGTCGCGGTCCGCGCGACGGCGGTGAACACCTCGTCCCGCACCTGCGCCTCGACCCGCGGCAGGGCCAGCAGGTTGTGGTACCACAGCGGGTGGTCGTCGGCCCCGCCGTTGGAGGCGACCACCACGTAGGCGTCGCCGTCACGACCGTAGATCAGCGGGGTCCGCCGCTTCAGGCCGGACCTGCGGCCGACGGTGGTCAGCAGCAGGGTGGGCCTGCCGTGGTAGAGGTGGCCCTCCGCGCCGTTCGACTCGACGTACTTGCGAAGGTGCTTGGAGACCCAGGCGGTGGGGGAATCGATGATCTCGTCGCTCATGCGGCTCACGCTATAGGTCTCCGGCGACATTTCTTGATCCGGTTCTTCCGGCCGCGCGGCGATCCGGCCTTCTCGCCTCGTCCGGCCGCGGCCCCGTCCGCGTCGGCATCCGGACGGGCCTATGTCATCCGGTGGTCGCCCCTGGCCTGGTCGTGGCGTGCGCGGGCCTCCATGACCGCGGGCATCTCGCCCTCCAGCCATTCGATGAGGTCGAGCAGGCGCCGGGCGGCCTGATCGCCGAGCGGCGTGAGGCTGTACTCGACCTTCGGGGGGATGGTCGGCTCGGCCTCACGGTGGACCAGGCCGTCGCGCTCCAGAGCCTGCAGGGTCTGGGCGAGCATCTTCTCGCTCACCCCGTCGACCCGGCGGCGCAGGGCGTTGAAGCGGTAGGTCCCCTCGTGGAGCGCGACCATGACCAGGATGCCCCAGCGGCCGGTGATGTGCTCCATCGTCTCGCGCGAGACGCATCCGCGCATGAAGACGTCGAAGGTGAGCTGGCTGAACCCGTCCAGCGGGATCGCGGCCTGGTCGTCCATCCGTCCACTTTACTTTCTCGCTGCACCGCACAGCAGAAAGCACTAACTTTCAGTTGGCACTGTGGATTAGTTAGTACTAACCTGACGGCGACCCTTTGAGCGAGGAGAAGCGAAATGATCGTTGTCACCGGTGCCACCGGCCAGCTCGGCCGCCTGGTGGTGGACGGCCTGCTGGAGAGCGTGCCCGCCGGCCAGGTCGTGGCGGCCGTGCGGGATCCCGGCAAGGCCGCCGACCTGGCCGCGCGCGGCGTCGAGATCAGGGAGGCCGACTACGATCGGCCGGAGACGCTCGAGCGGGCCTTCGGCCCTGGCGACACGGTCCTGCTCATCTCGAGCGACGCCGTCGGGCGGCGTCTCGGCCAGCACCAGGCCGTGGTGGACGCGGCCAGGGCGGCCGGGGTCGCCCGCATCGTCTACACCAGCGTGCTGCACGCCGACACCACGCCCCTGACGCTGGCCATCGACCACCGGGGCACCGAGGAGCACATCCGCGCCTCCGGGGTCCCGTTCACCTTCCTGCGCAACAGCTGGTACACCGAGATCTACGCGACGTCCGTCCTCCAGGGCGTCGAGCACGGCGCGATCCTCGGCGCCGCCGGTGACGGCCGGGTCGCCAGCGCGTCCCGCGCCGACTACGCGGCCGCGGCCGTCGCCGTGCTCACCGGCGAGGAGGGCGGCGACAGGATCTACGAGCTCTCCGGCGACACCGCGTGGAGCCTGCCGGAGCTGGCCGCCGAGACGGCCACGCTCTCCGGCAGGCCGGTCGTCTACCGGGACCTTCCGCACGCCGACTACCTCCGGACCCTGATCGACGCGGGCCTGCCGGAGCCGGTGGCGGCCATGTACGCCGACATCGACCTCGGTATCGCCCAGGGTGTCCTCTCCCACACGCCGGGCGAGCTCAGCGCTCTGATCGGCCGTCCCACCACGCCGCTGCGCGAGTCGGTGACCGCCCTCCTCAAGGAGGCGTGAACTCCGGTGACGAAGCCGCCGCCGGGAAGCGGGCGCGCACCGTCATGACGAAGCCGCCACTCCGAAGCGGGCCTGGACTTTCTTGGCGGAACGGCACCGGCCGGCCGGGTCCCCGCGGCGGCTCAACGGCGGCTCAGCGGCGGCTCAGCCGCCCCGCAGCAGGTCCGCGACGGCGGCGATGCCGTCGGAGACGGTGTCCGGAGTCAGGTTGCCGAATCCGAGAACGAGCCGTGCGGGAGACGCCCGTCGTTCCGGCGGATCGAGGAAATAGCCGCTGATCCCGTACAGCGCGACGGACCGGCGACGGGCGGCCTCGACCACGGCACGCTCGTCCGTGCCCGGCGGTAGCTGGGCGACGGCGTGGAAACCTGCTGCCAGCCCGCGTACCTCGACCTCGGGCGCGTACCGCCCCAGCGCGTCCACGAGGGCCGCCCGCCGGGCGGCGTAGCGCGTCCGCATGTGGCGCAGGTGGCGGTCGTAGTGACCCGACCGCAACAGGTCGGCGAGCGCGAACTGGTCGAGGACCGGCGAGCCTCGGTCGGCGAGCCGCTTCTGGCGCGCGACGTCGGCGGACAGCCGGGGCGGGCAGAGGATCCATCCGAGACGCAGAGCCGGGGCGAGCGACTTGCTGACCGAGCCGAGGAGCACCACCCGGTCCGGAGCGAGACCCTGCAGCGCCCCGACCGGTTCGCGGTCGTAGCGGAACTCGGCGTCGTAGTCGTCCTCGATGATCGTCGCGTCGCGGGCGACGGTCCAGGCGATCAGTGCCTGCCTCCGGCCGGGAGCCAGTACGACCCCGGTGGGCGACTGATGGGCGGGGGTGAGCAGCACGGCACGCGCGCCGGTGGCCGCGAGCGCGGCGGTGTCGACACCGTGCTCGTCGACGGGTACCGCGACGACGTCAAGGCCCGCCGTCGCCGCGGCGGCGCGGTGGTCGGGGTCGCCGGGATCCTCCACGGCCACGACACGCACGCCCTCCCCCGCCAGCGTACGCAGGACGAGCTGCAGCCCTTGCGCGTACCCCGCGCACACGACGGTGTGAGCCGCGTCGGCGGCCGCCCCGCGAACCCGTCGCAGGTAGGCGGCGAGCACGTCGCGCAACATCGGGTCACCGTACGGGTCGCCGTAGCCGAGCAGGTCGCTGGGCACGTCGCGGCAGGCGCGCCGAAGGGCGCGGCTCCATCGCTCGCGGGGGAAACTCGACAGGTCGGGCACACCGGGCCGGAAGTCGATCCCGACGGGCGCGGTGGACCCGACGGGCGCGGTGAGCGGCGACGGCGCGTCCACCGGCGGGCGGGCGGCGGCGGCCACCCGTGTGGCCGAACCGCCGCGCGTGACGAGGTAGCCCTCGGCCTGCAGCTGCGCGTAGCACTCGGTCACCAGGCCGCGCGAGACGCCGAGGTCACGGGCCAGGGCGCGTGAGGACGGGAGCCGCTCACCGGTGGCCAGCCGACCGGCGCGGATGCTCTCGCGCAGCGCGCCCTCCAGCTGCTCACGCAAGGGTTCCGGCCGGTGCCTGTCGACTCGCAACAGGAGCTCCGGCCCCGAACCGGTCCACTCGATCGACATGAAACCGGACCTTATCGCCGAGCCGGTTCCCGCTCTAGGGTCGGCCCATGACTCACCGGAAGAGCGCCGCCGACGAAGCCGGGAAGGACGCCGGGGAGCCCCGGGAGGACCGCGGAGAGCGTCAGGGGGACGCCGCGGAGACCCGAGGAGAGGACGGGGAGGCACAGGGGAACGGCACCCGCGTTCCGGATCTTCGTATTCTGAACCGCCCGGTGGTCCTGCTGCTGGCCGCCTCGCTCGGCGCCCTCGGCGGCTTCTACCTGCTGGCGCCCGTCGTGCCCCTGTACGCGGCCACGTCCGGTTCGGGCGGGGTGGGCGCGGGCCTGGCGACCGGCACCATGATGCTGGGAACCGTGCTGACGGAGTTCGCGGCGCCCGGCCTGCTGCGCTCGTACGGCTACCGGGCGGTCATGGGACTGGGCCTGCTCCTGCTCGGGACACCTGCCCTCCTGCTGCCGGCGTCGGCGTCGATGCCCCCGGTGCTGGGGATCTGCCTGGCGCGGGGTGCCGGGCTCGGACTCGTGGTGGTGGCCGGTGCGGCCCTGATGGCCGAACTGGTGCCGGCCGGCCGTCGCGGCGAGGGGCTGGGACTGTACGGGGTGGCCGTCGGGATTCCCTCCATCGCGTGCCTGCCGCTGGGGCTCTGGCTGAGCGAGCACGTCGGCTACGGGCCCGTCTTCGTCGCCGGGGCGGCGTCGGCGCTGCTCGGGCTGGCCGCCGTACTCGGCCTGCCCTCCCTGCGCGCGCGGACCGAACGGCACGGCGGGCCCCGGGGCGGAACCCGGAGCGGGACCCACGACGGAATCCGGAGCGGGACCCGAGGCGGAATCCGGAGCGGAATCCGGAGCGGGATCCTCGACGTCCTCCGCGACGGCGGCGTCGCCAGGCCCGCGATCGTCTTCGCCATGATGACACCGGCGGCCGGTGTCCTGCTGACCTTCCTCCCGCTGGCCGCGCCGGAGCGGTCACGCGATCTGGTCGCGCTGGCCCTGCTCACGCAGTCCTGTGTCACGCCGCTCGCGCGCTGGGCTGCGGGCCGGTACGGCGACCGTCACGGCCCCGCTCGCCTGCTGGTCCCCGCCGTCCTGGCCGCCGCTCTCGGCACGGCCGGGCTCTTCTGGGTGGACGTCCCCCTCGCGATGATCGCCGGCATGGGGCTGTTCGGGGTGGGCTTCGGCATGGCCCAGAACGCGACCCTGGCGCTGATGTTCGAGCGCGCCCCCGAATCCGCCTTCGGCCAGGTGAGCGCGGCATGGAACCTCGCCTACGACACCGGGCTCGGCGTCGGCGCGGTCGGGTTCGGACTCCTGGCCGGGTCGGTGGGCTACCCGGCGGGATTCGCCGTCACCGCCGCCGTGCTGTTCACCGCACTCGCTCCCGCCCTGTACGACCGGGCGGCGGGCAGCCCGGCGAGCGGGGCAGAGAACGCCGCGACATGACCGGCGACGCGAGGGAGCGGCGAGCCTCCCGCCGAACACGCAAGCCGCACGGAGACGCACGGAGACACACGCCGAGCGGCGGGGTTCCGGCGGCCAGGGTCCTGACGACCAGGATTTCGACCACCACGGTTTTGACAACGAGGGCTTCGGCGACGAGGTCCCTGGCAACGAGGGAAAATCTCATGGGAACGGTTCTTCTGAACATCACGGTGTCGCTTGACGGCTTCGTCGCCGGCCCCGGCGTCGGCATCGAGCGCCCCATGGGCGAGGGCGGTGAGCGGCTCCACGAGTGGCTGTTCAACGACGACGCCGACCGGGACGTGGACGCCGGGGTGCATCGGGAGCTGTCCGCCTCGACGGGGGCGGTGGTGGTGGGCAGGCGGACCTTCGACGTGGGGGTGGGCCTGTGGAAGGACACCCCGTTCCCCGTGCCGTGCTTCGTGCTCACCCATGAGGACCGGGAGGAACTACCCATGAAAAGCGGGACCTTCACCTTCGTCTCCGACAGCCTCGAGAGCGCGATCCGGCAGGCACGGAAGGCGGCGAAGGAGAAGGACGTCCTCGTGATGGGCGGGGCGGACATCGCCGGGCAGCTCGTGAGAGCCGGGCTCGTGGACGAGATACAGCTCCAGCTGGCACCGGTGCTGCTCGGGGCCGGAACCCGGCTCTTCGACCACCCGGGAGGCGACCGCGTCGAACTGGAAAGGACCGGCCTGGCCGGGTCCGCGCGCGTCACGCATTTGCGGTTCCGCGTGGTGAGACAGGGGGTGGGCGCAGCGCCGACCGGCGTCCCGCACGTGTTCGGGTTCTGAAGGCGTTGAGACGTCCGGGCACGGCACTCACATACTGATTCGATGGGACATCGCGCGAATTACGTGATCGTAGAGTCGGGTCGTGCCTCGATTCACCACTCCCAGTTCGGCGCGCTCAACATCGCCGTTGACGCGCTGCTCGGGCCGCAGGAGCTGGCGGACTACGCCGGTGAGCTGGAGACCCGCGACAAGCTCACCGATGACACGTGGTGCGAGGGCGCGCTCCTGGCCGACTATGACGTCAGACTGCTGCTTCTGCACACCGACCACGGCCCCGCTCGTGAGAGCATCGGATTCCGGCGCGCGTACCTGGCCGTGTTGCGGGAACGCTGGCCCGGCTGGCAAGTGCGTTGGGCGACCCGCGACCAGGCGGACATCGTCGATCACCTCGGGATGAATCCGGAGAACGTGATCGAAGACCGGTCCCCACAGTGGCCTGCGATGACCGTCGCCGACGTCGTCGCAGGACTCGGCGTGGCCTACACCGTTTTCAACAAGCCGGTGACCACCGAGGACTACCGGCGCTCGGTGGATCTCACCGAGTCACCGCCCGGCCTCGGCGGGCCCCACGCCGAAACGGTCCTGACCGTACGCTTTGCCGACGGCGCCATCCGCGACTTCAGCTGCGGCTGGGACATTCCCGTCGGCGCTGCACTCGACACGGGTCCCGGCCTCCTTGCGGCACTGGCCGACCAGGCCGGTCACCGGCTCCCCAACGAGCTGTGCGCAGGGGAAGGTGCCTTCGTCGATGCCCGCACCCGGCGGATCTGGGCTTGGCCCACCCCGCGACGCAGGGGCCTGGAACGCTCTGCTCAACGGTGGCCTGGCTGGACCGTAGGGTGGCACGACGAGGGACTACCCGAGCAAGCCGCCCGGTCGGGCCGACCGCCCGCACCATACCGGCTGACCGCCGACCGCCTGCTCCGCCTCGGTGCCCGGTTACTCGGCGCCGGCCAGGAACAGGTCTGGAGCTGCCTGGAGGAACACGCCGCCGCCCTGCGGCAGCAGGGCGGCCAGATCCTCCACCAGAGCCGGCGTCCACCCGCACGAGCGGACCTTCCCGATGAGCGTGCCCAGGCCTTCCTTGCCCGCATCCTCGCTCACGCTTGACGCGCTCCCCGGCCGGCACGGACGCCGTGTTCCCGTGCTTTCCCGCCTTCGTGGACGAGCCCGCCCCAGTGAACGGCGGCCGGTCTCACCCGTTCGGGACCCGCTCCGCGCCGGCGGTGGCATCCTGGTCGTCCGCTGGAGCCTCCGGGAAGTTCAGCCCCCACCAGGCGGTCCAGCGGGATTCGAAGTCGGCGTGCGCGGCGTCGTCGAGGCCGTACGTGGTGAGCACCATCATGGCGGTGCCGCCCGGATTGGCGGGCGAGGGCGGGTTCTGGGCCGTGATCAGCAGGCCGTCGCCCCAGCCGTCGACGGTGAGACCGACCTGGTTGGCCGAACGGAACCAGACCTGGCCGCGCAGCGTCTCCCCGGTGGGCCCCTCCAGCTCGTACGGGCTCGCCGGGGACAGTCCGGCCACCGCCGCGAGGCCGGCGGCCTCCAGCACCGGCGTGACCGCCGCGCCGGAGAGGAAGACCGTGCGCCGGTCGGCTCCCGGGTGCCGTTCCAGGGCGAACGCGAGCTGGTGGACGAAGGTGATCCAGCCCTCGGTGATGTCGTCGTAGTAGGCGTCCCACTCGGGGTCGCCGCCGCGCGGGGCACGGGTCATCCGCAGGCGCGTACGGTCGCCGAGGCCGGTCAGCTCGAACAGGTCGCCGCCCTGGACCTCCAGCCGGTGCTCGGCGGCCGACTCCACGACGTTCTGGTGGTAGATGACCTCGATCTCCTTGTCGAGGCCGTCGAAGTGCCAGCCGTGCCAGCGTCGGATCAGCTCGGGATCGCGCAGCGCGCCCCACACTTCGTCGACGGGTGCGGCGATGGTGACCTCGAAGGAGAACGGCTCGTCTGTCATCGGATGCCTCTCAACGTGGGGCCCCGGACCTTGGTCCCGGGACGGATGTCAACTGCGGGTTTCCGGCGTGCCGGGGGCGGGCTGTCCGCCGGTTTCCGGCGTGCCGGGAACCGGACGTCCGGCGGTTTCCGGTGTGCCCTGGACCGGACGTCCGGCGGTCTCTCGCGGGCCGGGGGCCGGATGTCCACCGGCGACGAGGCGGTAGGGCCGCCCTCCGGGGGTGTCGAAGCGGGCCGCGACCTGCGAGAAGGCTTCGGCGAGCGCGTCGGTGAAGTCGTGCACGTCGCCGGGCTCGGCGAAGCGCACCCGCGCCTCCAGGGTGAACGTCAGCAGCCGGACGCCCCGCCGGTCGGCGGCGGCGGCCATGCGGGTGACGTCGCGCACGGTGCCGGCGGCCACCTCGACGAGATGCTCGGCGGCGTACTGGTCGGCGACACGGCGGAAAACCCCGGCCACCTCGGCGGTCGCGGTGGCCCTGTCACCGTCCCCGTCGCCGTCGCCACCGGCTTCGCCGGTCTCGTCGCCTCCAGCCGCCTCGCCGGCCTCGTTGGCTTCGCCGGCCTCGTTGGCTTCGTCGGGTGAGGTGAGCACGCCGGGATCGACGAGGAAGGCGTTCGCGGTGACGCCCATGACGCGCTCGACGAAACCGCGTCGCGGGCGCTCCTCCACCAGCTCGATCAGCCCCGCCTCCTCCAGCACCCTGAGGTGGTATCCGACCCGCTGGCGCGGCAGGTCGAACTCGGCCGCGAGCTGGACCGCGGAGGCGGGCTCGCGCAGGCGGGCGAGAAGCCGGCGGCGGATCGAGGTGAGCGCCACGCGCAGACGGTCGGGCTCGTCCATGAGCGTCATCTCGGTCGCGGCCATGCCTCATGAAACCATTAGACAAATTAATCTGTCAATTGACGGCGCGACCGGAAGCGACCGTGGGAAAGCGGTGGCCGGGCCGCCGTCATCCGGCGCACGCCGGTGGAGCGCTCCGGTCAGTCGTGGCGCGGGATGCCGGAGACCTCGTGGTCGGCGTGGAACAGAGCCTCGCCGATGAGCGCGCGGACATGGGCGTCGCGGGCCCGGTAGAGCACGCGACGGCCGTCCCTGCGGGTGCGCACCAGCCCGGCAAGGCGGAGTTTCGCCAGGTGCTGGGAGACCGAGGGACGCGCGACCCCGATGGCCTCGGCGAGCGAGCCGACGTCGTACTCCCCCGACGACAGCAGCCACATCAGGCGCAGCCTGGTGGCGTCACTGAGCATCCTGAAGGCCTCGATGGCGGCCTCCACCTGGGCGCCGGTGGGTTGTTCCTGCGACGAGTTGGCACCTGATTCGTTGTCGCGTGCATACATGACTACATATACTCCGGGAAAAGGGCACCGGTAGCAAACGAGGTAGCCATGTCCGACCAGAAGGGCGCGGGTTCTCCATCCCCCGGCGAACCCACCGGCCCCCGTTCTCCCCGCGGTCAGGACCACGAGGCCGCGCACGATCCGCCGCCCGGGCACGGGCCCGCGCATGAACAAGGACACGGGCACGGTCCCGCCCACGGGCACGAGCACGGTCCCGCCTACGGGCACGGGCACGAGAGCGGGCGAGACGACGGCCGCGAGCCTCGGGGGCACGGTCACGGCCGTCATCACGAGCACGGCCACGGGGGGCGGCTGACGGCGGGCCGGCGGTTCGGAGGACTGCTCTCACGAGCCGGCCACACCCTCACCCCGCACAGCCACGACAGCGCGAGCAGGACGGACTCCGCCCTGGAGTCCAGCAGCCGCGGGATGCGCGTACTGGCCGTCTCCTTCGCCGTGCTCATGGTGACCGCCGCGGTCCAGGCGGTGATCGTCGTCTTCTCCGGCTCGGTCGCCCTTCTCGGTGACACGCTGCACAACGTGGCCGACGCGCTGACCGCGCTCCCGCTGGCGATCGCCTTCTCCCTCGGGCGCCGGGCGGCCACCCGCAGGTTCACCTACGGCTACGGCAGGGCCGAGGACCTGGCCGGGATCGCCATCGTCCTGGTCATCGCCGCCTCCGCCGCGCTCGCCGGGTACGAGGCCGCGCGGCGCCTGGCCGACCCCCAGGAGGTGCGGGCGCTCGGCTGGGTCGCCGCGGCGGCCGTGATCGGCTTCGCGGGCAACGAGTGGGTGGCCCGCTACCGGATCCGGGTCGGGCGCCAGATCGGATCGGCCGCGCTGGTCGCCGACGGGTTGCACGCCCGCGCCGACGCCCTCACCTCGCTGGCCGTGCTGCTCGGCGCGGGCGGCGCGGCCCTGGGCCACCCGATCGCCGACCCGATCGTCGGCCTGCTGATCACGGTGGCCATCTGTCTCGTCCTCAGGGACGCGGCTCGCGAGATCTACCACCGGCTGATGGACGCGGTCGATCCGGCACTCGTCGACCGCGCGGAGCGGATCCTGGCCGCCACCGGCGGCGTGCGACGGGTCGGATCGGTGCGGTTGCGCTGGGTGGGCCACACGCTGCGCGCCGAGGTGGACATCGTGGTCGGCGAGGACCTGTCGCTGCTCCAGGCGCACGCCGTGGCGGTGGAGGCCGAGCACCGGCTGATCCACCACCTGCCCCGCCTGAGCGCCGCCACCGTGCACGCCGATCCCGACGGCCTGGAAGGCGCCGACCACCACGCCGTCCTGGCCGGACACCGGTAGGACGGGCCGGACACCGATAGGGCGGGCCGCGCCGGAAGGTCGAAGGTCGCGAGACCGCCTCGCCGGACGCCGTCCGCGGACGCGTACCCGCACGGGCCGGGGCGCGGGAGAGGTAGTCTCGCGTGATCACCGTCGCGGCCCGCGGAACGGATCGTCCGGCCCGGCCCGCAAGCCGTGGCGGATCGCCCCCCGATCCAGGAGAAACGGCTGCGTCGGCCGACCACAGCAGAGGACGCCCCGGCTGGCTGCACCTGATCGGCACGGAGGCGGAGGCCGAGCGGGTGTATCACCAGTCCGGGCAGTACGGCATCGGCTGAGCGTGGGCGTGCCGCGACCCCGGAGCTATGCTGGGCCGACAGCGGTCAGAGACGACGGAAAGGCCACGCCATGAACGTGACCATGCTGCCGGGAGGCACCCTCCGCGTCCCCGCGACGACCACGCTGGACAACGGCACCAAGATCGACGGCACCCGCGACATAGGCCGCGACGACCCCGAATACCCCCAATGGCTCGCCCTGGCACAGGACGAGGACGAGCAGCGCCGCCGCGAGGTCGAGGAGCGCGACTCCGACCGCGAGATCCTGGCCCGCCGGAGCGCGTGACCGCGTCCTCCGGCCGTCCGGAGCGTCCTGTGGCGCCGGCGTGAACGGCCACGTGCCGCGCATCTCGCGCTGGCTGCGCGCCCGCCCCGCCCGGGCGGGCCGTACCCGCGTCCTGGCGGTCGAGGGACGCTCGGGGTCGGGCAAGTCCACCCTCGCCACCGCCCTGGCCGCGGAACTGGCCGCGCCCGTCGTACGGATGGACGATCTCTACCCGGGATGGGACGGCCTGCTGGGAGGGGTCGACGTGCTGGTCGAGTGGGTCCTGCGACCGCTGAGCCTGGACCGGCCCGCGCGGTGGCGACGCTACGACTGGGCGGAGGGCGCCTACGCGGAGTGGCACGAGGTCCCGGGCACCGGGATCCTGGTCCTCGACGGTACCGGCTCCGGCGCCCTCGCCGCCGCGCCGTACCTGAGCGGCCTGCTGTGGCTGGAGGCGGCCGACGGGGTGCGCAAGGCCCGCGCGCTGGAGCGCGATGGTGATCTCTACGCCCCGCACTGGAACCGCTGGGCGGCTCAGGAGGAGCGTTTCCACTCCCGCGACGACGTCCGTGCCCGCGCGGACCTGACGATCGCCACCGGCTGAGGCACGGGCGGGACAGACGAGGCGGCGGAGCGGGCGGAGGAACGGCCCGGGCCGGGTGGGAACGGCCCGGGGCCAGCGGCGCGGCCGGGCCGGGGGTTGGAAGCAGTTGCTGGTTGAGCATGTATCAGGATGCGTGAGTGAACGCGAAAGAGGGGGTTAAGGTGCGGGGTGTCCACCCGATCACCGTTTACCGGTGGTTATCGGGAAGGCGCCTGGCCCGTGCCCGCTCGTAAGGTCGGACGGCTGTTCCGCGGACCCGTTCGGCATCCGGTGCGTGCTGGCCTGGGCGCATCTCCGGGAAACCCTGCCCGGCCGCCTGCGCCCGTGCGCCAACGACGACTGCCGCCTGTTCCTCGTGGACCACACCCGGGCCAACTCCCGCCGCTGGTGTTCGATGGCCGCCTGCGGCAACCGCCTCAAGGCCCGGCGGCACCACCGGCGCGCGACGAACCGGGACGACGACTGAACGGCGACTGACCGGCGACGGGATCGGACAGGCGTACGACACCGGGCAGGCGCACGGCGGAGGGACGCCGGGATCCTGTTCCCGCCGTGACGATCGAGATCTACGCCTTGAAATCGAACATGAAATACGATCGAATGAACACGAAAGGGTTCCGGAACGGCATCGAACAATCGTTGATCATCCCCGTACCGCCGAGCGCGAGACGCGCCGGGGCCGGGCGTGCGAGGCCCCACCCGCCGCATCGGGGGTGACACCGGAACCGCAGGCGCATGACCACTCCGAGGAGAACCCGTGACCACGTGGATGCTGCTGGACTACGGCGAGGTCATCTCCATGCCACAGCCCTCCGACGCGACGGCCTCCATGGCGAAGCTGATCGGCCAGGACCAGGCGACCTTCCACGACCGCTACTGGCGCCACCGCGAGGCCTACGACCGCGGCCAGGCCTCCCACCTGTACTGGGGCGCGGTTCTCGGCAGGACGCTCGCCGGCGACGATCCGCTCGTCGCCAAGCTCGACGCGGCCGACGTCGAGAGCTGGTCCCACCTGAACCCGGAGACCCTGCGCGGCATCGAGGACCTCGCGGGACGCCACAGGCTCGCCCTGCTGTCGAACGCCCCCGAACCGCTGGCGGCGGCCATCGACGACGCCCCCTGGGCAGCGGCGTTCACCCATCGCTTCTACAGCTGCCGCATGGCCCTGACCAAGCCGGACCCCGCCATCTTCGAGGAGGTCCTGCGCCGCCTCGACGCCGCCCCCGGCGACGTCACCTTCCTCGACGACCGGGCCGTCAACGTCCGCGCCGCGGCGGCGCTCGGCATCAACGCCCTCCTCTACCCGGAGTGGCCGCCTTCCCCTCGCTCGGGCTGACGGGTTCGTAAGGCCGCGTACAGGGCGATGTGCCGCTCGGCGGCCGACCGCCAGGTGTGGCGGGCGGCGAGCAGGCGGCCCGCGGCCAGGCGCGCGAGGTCGGTTCCGGCCAGTGCCGCGCCGATCTGGGCGGCGAAGCCCGCCGGGTCGCCGGCGAAGCGCGCGGCGGTCCCGAACACCTCGCGCATGACCGGCAGGTCCCGGGTGACCAGCGGCACGCCCGCCGCCAGCGCCTCCATGGCGGCCAGGCCGAAGCCCTCCTTGAGCGAGGGAAAGGCGAAGACAGCCGCGGAGGCGACCAGCGACGGCAGCTCCTCGTGGCCGACGGGACCCAGGACGACCGGTTCCACGCCGAGGACCGCGGCACGCTCGGCCCACCGGGCCCGGTAGTCGCGATAGTCGAACAGGGTCTCGCCCCCGGCGATCACCAGCTTCAGGCCGGGGTCTCCGGCGGCCAGCGACGCGTACGCCTCCAGCAGGTCCAGCGAGCCCTTGCGGGGCTCGATACCGCCGACCGTGAGGACGTAGCGTCCCAACCGGTCCCTCCAGCGGCCGTCGCCGCGCGCGGCGGCGTCCGCGAACCGGTCCGCCTCGACGCCGTTGGGGATGACCGTCGCGGTGATGCCCCATCCGCCGGCGAGCTCGGCGGCGACGGCACGCGAGACGCAGACGTGCGCGCGGGGTTCGACGATGGCGCGCTCGTGACAGGCGGCCAGCTCGGGGGTGGTGAAGTGGTCCAGGTGGTGGACGGTCCGCACGCACCGCTCGACCGCGTTGGCGCTGATGCAGTCCTGGGCGTGCACGATGTCGTAGCCGCCGGGGGTGAACGCCTCGCGCAGCGCGGAGATCGAGCGCAGCACCCGCTCCCCCACCGTCTCATCCGCCACCTCGCCGAAGGGCACCACCACCTGCCGCACCGCGGGCGCCACGGGCCGGAAGAACCCCGCGTCACCGCCGCGGCCGAGCGTCCAGACCGTCACGTCCTGGCCCGCCTCGGCCAGCGCCTCGGCGAGGTTGAGGGTGTGCACGACCCCGCCGCGCGGCTTGGTGGAGTACGTCAGCAGCGCGATCCTCATCGCCGGGAACGTCTCTGGGGCGTCTCTCGCGCCTACCGTGCCGACCGGGCCCGTAGTGCCCCCGGTGCCCCCGGTGCTCATCGCGCCCGCCGCATGCGCAGGGTGCGCAGTGCGTCCGGTGCTCACCGCGCCCGGCGTGCGCGCGTCGCTCATGAGGCTCCCCGGTAGCTGCCGGGCCTGCGCTCGTCGAGATGGCTCAGCACCCGCCGCGCGGTGGCGATCTCGGCGGCGACGTCCACCTCGGCGACCGCCAGGCCCGCCTTGGACCAGGTACGGGCGAGGATGTCACCCCCGGGACCGACCACCTTGGCCTGGCCCAGGAAGCGCATGCCGCCCATCGCGCCGGTCTGGTTCGACGAGGCCAGGATGACCTGGTTCTCGGCGGCACGGGCGCAGTCGTAGAGGTCGAACAGGCGCGACTGGCGGTCCTGGGCCATCCGGGGCGCCCGGTTGGTGATGCTGGTCGGCCAGGCCGACAGGCAGGCGACGATCTGCGCCCCGTCCAGGGCGAGGCTCCGCGCCGACTCGGGGAAGGTCTTGTCGTAGTCGATGAGCATGCCCACGCGGCCCACCGGGGTGTCGAAGGCGTCGAAACGCTCGCCGGGCGCGTACGCCGCGATCTCCCCGGCCGGCAGGTGCACCTTGCGGTGGCGTCCCAGCACGCCGTCGCCGCTGACACACGCGGCGCTGTTGTATCTGCGGGTGCCGTCGGCCTCGCAGTAGCCGACGCACACCACCATCTCGGCGGCCAGCTCGCCGACCCGCTTGATCAGCGGGTCGTCGGGGCCGAGTGCCGGGGGCAGCGCGTCGGGGTCGGGATGACGCAGGTCGGCGAGGTAGCCGCCCAGCGCGGCGTCGGGCAGCACCAGCAGCCCCGTCCCCGCCCTGCGGGCGTCGTCGATCAGTTTCGCGATGCGCCGCAGGTCGAACTCCAGGTCCCGGCCGAAGTGCGCGGAGGCCGCGGCTATGCGGATCACGGTTCAGGATCCTCCCACGGCGAGCGCGGGACGGTAGGCGTCCGGGCGGCGGTCGCGCAGGTGGCCCATGGAGCGGCGGGCGGCCTCCAGCGCCGCCCGCACGTCCAGTTCGGCGACCGCGACACCGCCCGGCACACCGGTACGGGCCAGGATCTCCCCTCCGGGGCCGACGACCTTGGCGCTGCCGACGAACCTGAGGGAGCCGAAGACCCCCGACTGGTTGGCCGACAGCCATACCACCTGGTTCTCCAGCGCCCTGGCCTGGTCGAAGAGGTCGAACCTGCGGGTCCAGCGGTCGTCGGCGAGGTCGGGCGCGGGATCGGTCCTGCTGGCGGGCCAGGCCGACACGCACACCACGATCTCGGCACCGTCCAGCGCCAGCGCCCGCGCCGACTCGGGGAACGCCTTGTCGTAGCAGATCATCATACCGAGACGGCCGACCGGGGTGTCGAAGGCGGAGAAGGAGTCACCGGCCGCGAACAGCGCGTTCTCGCTGAGCGGCTGGTGGACCTTGCGGTGGTGGCCGAGCACGCCGTCGCCGCTGAGGCAGACCACGCTGTTGTACCTGCGGGGGCCGTCGGCCTCGCAGTAGCCCGCGCAGACGACCATGTCGCCCGCCAGAGCGGCCAGCCTGCGGATCTCGGGCCCGGCGGGGTCCAGGGCGGGCGGGGCGTCCTGCGGGTCGCCGTCCATGCTGAGCAGATAGCCGCCCAGGCATGCCTCCGGCAGGGCGAGCAGCCCGACCCCTTCGGCCCGCGCCGCGGTGATCAGCTGCTCGATGCGGGCGAAGCCGCCCTCCACGTCGCGGTCGAACGGCGCCGCGACGGCACCCATGCGTAATTTCACGTTTCTCCTTCCCCGGGTTCTGCGGGTTCTGCGGCCCTGCCCAGCCCGGTCACCGGGCCGGTGATCACCTCGGTCAGCTCCCCGTCCGGCCAGCGCAGCCGCACTCCCCCGCCGGGAACGAACTCGCCGCACGCGGCACCGGAGGCGGGTCCGGCGGCGAGGCCGGGACTGCCGGGACGCTCGGCGGTGAGCATCGCGAAGCCGGGAAAGCAGGTCAGCCAGTCGCCCATGCTGGCCGCGCCGGGCCTGGGCAGGGACGCGACGTCCAGTACGGCGCCGCAGCCGGAGGCCTCGGCGAGCATGCCGAGGGTACCCGCGACGCCCGCCATGGACACGTCCTTGGCGGCGGCCGGGCGGGCGGCGGCGACGGCTCCCAGCATGGCCCGCAGCTGCGGGGTGCGGCGGTGCGTGGTGGAATCCCACTGGCGGCCCGTGTAGCCGGGCCTCCACCCGCCGCCCAGGTCCGCGGTGAGCCACACCCGGTGCCCGGGACGCGCCCCGCCGCCGGGAACCGGCTTCCGGGCGCGGCCCAGCGCGGTGACCGACAGCGCCGCCGGTACGCCGAGCTGGGTGTGACCGCCGAGCACCGGCACCCCGTACGCGTTGGCGGCGCGGCGCAGGCCCGCCAGGACCCTGGCCACCGCCGAGGCGTCGCGGGCGCCCACCGCGTCCAGCAGCCCGACCGGCTCCGCGCCCATGGCCGCCAGGTCGTTGAGGTTGACCAGTACCGAGCACCAGCCCGCCCACTCCGGGTCGCGCTCCACCATGGACGGCAGGATCGCGTCGCAGGCCGCGACCAGGTCGCTGCCCGGCACCGGGGCGCCGTCGTCGCCGACGAAACCGGGACCGCCGGGCGCGAGCCCGGCCAGCAGCGCCCCGAGATCGCTCTTGGTGGCCGCGACCAGCGCGGCGATCCTGCCGACGGGCCAGCGCATCAGCACATGCGGTACGCCGGCCACGGCCAGGGGGCGTACGGGCCGCCAGCCAAGGCGGGTGAACATGCGCTCGGCACCGGCCCTTACGGTGGCCTCGAAGCGCAGCGCCCCGGCCGCCTCGGCCCGCGCGCACGCGGCGCGCACCAGCGCAGGGCCGATGCCCGCGCCGTTGCGTTCGGCCGGGTCGACGGCGAGCCGCCCGCCGCTCCACCACCCGATGTCGGGGCCCTCACCGGCCGGCCCGAGCCGGACGCCGCCGACCACGGCGCCGCCTCGGTCCCTGGCGACCAGGACGACGGTGCGCGGGTCGTCGTCGCGATCGTCCAGGTCGTGGCCGCTGAACACGCGCTGCTCGGTCACGAACACCCGGTGCCGCAGCGTCCGGTAGGCGGCCAGCCCGGACGGGTCCGCCTCCTCCACGATGAAGGAGGGCGCGCGGGTGCCGAGCAGCACGTCGCAGACCGGCTCGGGGAGCCGCGGCCCGCGGCCGGGAGCGGTGCGGCCGCCCCGCCCCGAGCCGCCGCTCAGGGCGGAGGCGACCGGGAGATCGGAGGTGAGGCTCACGGACGCCTCACCCGCCCGCGGCCTGAAGCGCGCTGCACGCGCCGCACGCGGCGCAGCCCGCGCGCTGGTCGGCGCCCGCCATGCCCGCGTCCCGCAGCAGCGCGGCGACGCTCTCGGTCACCCGGCGGACCACGGCCGGGTCGGGGCCCGGCACGCCGTCGCGGCCCGCGAGGGTGTCGCGCATGGGACGGAACGGCACGACGAACGGGTACACGCCGCGCTCGACGAGCCCCGCGGCCCCGGCCACCAGCTCGTCGGGATCCTCGCCGAGACCGACCAGCAGGTAGGTGGAGACGCGGTTGCGGCCGAAGACGCGCACGGCCTCGTCCCAGGCCGCCTCGTAGGCGGACATCGGCACCTCGGACTTACCCGGCATCCAGCGGCGGCGCACCTCCTCGTCGAGGGACTCCACGTGGATGCCGATCGCGGACGCGCCCGCCCGCCTGAGCTCGCCGATCCAGGCCAGGTCGGCCGGCGGCTCGCACTGCACCTGGATCGGCAGGCCGGGTACGGCCTCCAGCACGGCCCGCACCGAACGGGCCAGGACGCGCGCTCCCCGGTCGGGGCCGCCGGTGGTGCCGGTGGTCATCACCATCTGCCGCACCCCGTCCAGGCGCACCGCCGCCTCGGCGACCTCGGCGAGCTGCGCCGGGGTCTTCGCGGCGACGGTGGCGCCCGAGCTCAGGGACTCCTCGATCGAGCAGAACCGGCACCGCTCCGCCTCGCCGTAGCGGACACAGGTCTGCACCACCGTGGTGGCCAGCACGTCGGCGCCGTGCAGCCGGGCGATCCTCTCGTACGGGACGCCGTCGGCGGTCGCCAGGTCGTAGAAGCGAGGACGGCCGACCGCGTGGACGGAGGCACCCAGATCGGTCTCGCCCAGCCACAGCCTGCCGTCCCTGACGGCGTACGGGCTGGCCGGGTTGAGCGGGATCGCGGCGTTGGCGCCGTCGAGGACCAGGTGCCCGTCGTCGCTGGGTCCCGCACCGCCCGCGCGGCGCACCGGGGCGTCCACGCGGATGCCCAGGATGGCCACGTCGACTCTCGTGCCGACACTCACCGGTGCCCCCTCAGAACATGTAGGTCGAGTTGATGATCGCGCCCTTGCGGCCGTAGTGGATCAGCGCGTCCTGCACGTCCAGCGGGTGCGTGGGAATGACGCCCTCGATGAGGTCCTCCTCGCGGGCGCCGTGCAGCGACAGGCCGAACCGGCAGCAGTAGACCTTGCCGCCCTCCTCGATGAACGTCTTGAGCGAGTTGTTGATGTTGTGCTCGCCGGGGAAGGCGGAGTTGCCGGTGGTCGGGAAGCCCCGGGTGGCCAGGCAGTTCAGCGAGCCGGGACCGTAGAAGTAGATCGCGGACTCGAAGCCCTTGCGCAGCGCCCGGGTCGCCTGCAGGATCGCCACGAAGCTCACCGACGACTCGTGGGCGATGCCGTGTACGAGCGTGAAGTACGACTCGCCGTTCTCCGCCTGGTAGTCGGGGAAGACCTTGGTGCCGCCGTACAGGCTGGAGCCCTCCGGGAGGGAGGGGTGCGGGATCTCGGTGAGGCTCTGCTTCTCGAGGTCGGTCAGGTCGGTCATGGGTCTCTCCTTGTCAGCCGTACAGTTTCTCGAAGGTGTCGCGGAAGGCCAGGCGGGCCAGTTCCCCGTCGCCGGCCGCGGCGGCGAGGCGGGCGCGCTCGCCCGCGTAGTCGCCCCACGGCTCGTCGCTGGCGAACAGCACCCGGTCGTGGCCGATGCCGCGCCGGTCGATCTCCTGGGCCAGCCAGCGCGGCGTGAATCCGATCGCCCAGGACAGGTCGGTGTAGACGCGCTTGCCGGCGGTGATCCAGTCGAAGAACCGCGCCCCGGCGAGCTTGATGTGGCCGCTCATGCCGCCGCCGAAGTGCACCAGGTGGACGGCGACCTCGTCGCCGTACCACTCAACCAGGTGGCCCACCTCGTCGATGTCGGAGGCGGCACCCGGCGAGGTGTGCACGTGCACCACCAGGCCGTGCAGGCGGGCCGCGGTGAAGATGCGGTCGAGCGCGGGCCGGCAGGCCGGGTCGGTGGGGCGCCCGCCCAGCAGGAAGCTGAGCTTCAGCGCGCGCACGCCGCTCTCGGCGGCCAGCGTCAGCGCCTCGGCCGTGCGCCGCTCGTCCTCGGGACGCGGTGAGACCCACAGGCCGCAGCGGATCCGGTCGTCGCGGGCCGCCGCCTCCAGGCAGAGCTCGTTGAAGGCGAACGCGACCCCGGGATCGGGCACTCCGTAGTTGGGCATCACCAGGGCGCGCTCGGTGCCCTCGGCGTCCAGGTCGGCCAGGAGTCGTGCGACGCTCGCGCGAGCGGTCGTGTCGGGGTTGACCGGAGGGCCCCCGTAGAACGGGTAGGCGGGCAGGACCCCGAGGTGGCGGTGGGCGTCGAAGACCATGTCATGTTCCCAGCAGCTCGGGGTGGACGAAGTAGCCGAGCGGCGCCGGTCCCGCGGCGCGCGGGGCGGGTACGGGACCTCCCGCGGCGGCGATGTGCCTGGCCAGGTGCTCGGCGTCGGCCGCCACCCCGGAGAAGCGGCCCGAGCCCCAGGTGTGTTGCCAGGGCAGCCCGAGGAAGTACAGGCCGGGGACCCGGGTGACGCCGCGCTCGTGGGTGGGGTAGCCGGTGCCGTCGAAGACCGGCACCCTGATCCAGCCGTGGTCGCGGCGGAAGCCGGTGCACCAGACGACCGAGGTGATCCGTCCGAGCTCCAGGGTGTCGGGCTCGAAGGCGGGCTGCCAGGGCGGCGTGTAGCGCTTCTCGGCGGGGGCGGAGATGCGGTGGAGGTCGATGAAGGCGTCGATGGAGTCCTTGACGCTCTCGCAGACCGCGTCGGCGTGGTCGAGGTTGCGTCGCAGGTCGGGGGCGAACCGCGCTGTGCCGCTTCCGGCGCCGTTCTCGACCGTGACCAGCCTGCCGTACAGGCTCATCCCCTCCAGGGCGAAGACTCGCAGGTCGATGTCGCGTCCGCCGTCGCGGCCGGTCACGTAGTGGTTGGCGCGGGCGCGGACGGCGTCGTGGTCGTCGAAGGAGTCGATGGGCCGGTCGTAGTGGCCCATCAGGTCCAGCCAGGCCACCACGTCCCTGCCCCGGTAGAAGCGGGCCACCCGGGGCGCGCCGCCGACCGACAGGTGCACGCGCCGCCCGGACAGATGCAGGTCCTCGGCGATCTGGCACCCCGACTGGCCGGTGCCGACGACCAGCACCTCGCCTGGAGGCAACTGCTCGGGATTGCGGTAGTCGCCGGAGTGGATCTGCGTCATGTGCGACGGGAACCGCTCGGCCACCCGCGGGATCACCGGGACCTGGTAGGGGCCGGTGGCGACCACGACCTGGCCCGCGGTGACCGTGCCCCGGTCGGTCTCCACGCGAAACCCCCGCCCGTCGGGGAGGAGGCGGGTGACGTTCACCCCCTCCAGCACCGGCGGGGAGAAGGAGGCGGCGTAGTCTTCCAGGTAGGCGACGATCTGGTCTCGGAGCATGAAACCGTCGTGGTCGTCGCCCGCGTAGGGGAACCCCGGCAGGCGGCACTGCCAGTTGGGCGTGACGAGGCAGAAGGAGTCCCAGCGCCGCGCGCGCCACTCGTTGCCCACGCGATGACGCTCGAGCACCAGGTGGTCGACGCCGTCCCGGCGCAGGCAGTGGCTCATCGACAGGCCGGCCTGGCCCGCGCCCACGACGACCACCTCGTGGTGACGGCCGTTCACCGCTCGAACCTCTCGACCGTCACCATGCCGGCACCGGCGAAACCGGCCGCCTTCCTTTCGATCTCGGCGAGCTGGCCGGCCGCGGCCGTGCACCCGAACCCGTACTTCTCGCGTACGCGCCCGCCGGCCGCCTCCAGAGCCTTGCCGCTCAGTGAGACGAATTCGGCGATTGGGTACGATTGTTCGGGATGAAGGAAGTCCTCGATGACGAGCGAGGGAGAATAACAGCGCTGTCGCGAGCCATCGGGCCATCTGACCTGGAAGTACATCTCAGGCATGCGAATCTCCACAGGGAAAAGCGGCCTTATCCGAATCGGCGGGCCTTTACCGCTGACGCCAGTTCAACCGGCGGACGTTGCCGACCTGTTTCATCCGGAACAAAACGCGATTGCTGTGGTCACACCAACTTCTCCACCGGTTGACAGTGAGGCGGGACGCGGTCCCGCCTGTTTCGATGACGGCCGGAACCCGTACCCGGGCCGGCCGGTACGCCGGCGTCGGGCCCGCCGCGCCGGCCCCCGAGCCGCACGGTCACGCCGAGAAGCGGGCGACCCACTCGCGGGCTCCGGGGAGGATCTCCTCCACCGGTGCCACGTGCGGGTACCAGGTGCGCTCCCACTCCAGGGAGACCCAGCCCCCGAAACCGCGCAGCAGCTCGCCGCACTCGTCGAGGGGGACCCCGCCCGCCCACATCGGCACCGGGGTCGTGTCGGCGGCCGACACCGCGTCCTTGATCTGCACGTACGCCAGATGCCCGGCCAGCGCCGCCAGGGTCTCCGCGGGCTCCTCGCCGTGCCGCCACGGGTGCAGCACGTCCCACAGCGCGCCCGCGGCACCGGGAACGTCCGCCGCGTCCAGCAGCCGCCCGACCGCGGCACCGGTCGGCATCGCGTCATGGGTCTCCACCAGCACCCGTACCCCTGACTCCACGCACAGGTCCGCGACCGCGCGCAGCCGCCGTGCCCCCGTCTCGACGTCGTCTCCTCCGGGGAACACCCGCACGGCGGGCGCGCCCAGGTCGGCGGCGAGAGCAAGATCGTCCCGCAGTGCCCGCACGACGGGTTCGTCCGGGCCCGCCGCGGCGATTTTGACGTATCCGGCGAGGGCGGAGACCTCCGGCCGGGCGGTCCCGGACGAGCCGCCGGCGGCGGGGCGCGCGGCGCCCGGCGCGCCGTCCCCGCCGTCACCCGGCGCCCCGGCCTCCTCCGGGCGGCCGCCCGGCGACCCGGTGTCCCGCCGGTGGGCACCCGGCGCCCCCGCGAGTGCCGGGTGCCCCTCCGACGGCCCGGCGAGGAGCGCGCGGACCTTCGCACGCCCTGCCGGGGAGAGCCCGGCGTGGACCCCGGTGTCGGGGTGGAGGCGGAGTTCGAGGCCGGCGCACCCGTACTCCACGGCCGTCGCGACGGCCTCGCGCAGGCCCTGCCCCGGCATGCCGAGCGTGCTGAACGCCAACTTCATCGAGGCTCCCTCGCCGCCGTTGCCCGGAAAGCGCTTCCCGAGCGAGTCCATCGTAGACGCCGCGTCATCCCGCCGCGCCGGGACTGCGGGGCTCCGCAGGGACTGCGGTGCTCCGGCGGGACTGCGGGACTCCGGCGGGCGAAGCCGCGGGGCGGGTCGCCCGCCGCACCGGATTAGGGTCGCGCGACTGGGGGGAGGCCTCAGGTGATGCCGATCGGGGGGCGCGGAGCCGGAGGAGCCCCGGACTCGCAGCGACATCGATCTTCTCAGCTGGAGAATCCCATGACTGGACGCGTATCGGCCCCGGGCGACCTCGGCCGCCGGATCGCCAGGCGACGCGAGGACCTCGGCCTCACCCGGGACGAGCTGGCGAGGCGCGCCGGGATCGATCCGGGCTATCTCGCCTACCTGGAGGACGCCGTGGCCTCGCCGAACACCGGCACCGTGAACCGCGTGGCCACCGCCCTGGACACCAGGCCCGAGGACCTGCTCGGCGGGAACGTCGATCTGCCGCCCGGCCGGGGCCGGCCGGGCTCCCGGCCTGAGCTGGAGAAGCTGGACCGGGACGAGTGCCTGCGGCTCATCACCCCCGGCGGGGTGGGGCGGATCGCCTTCGAGGAGATCGGCGGGCCGGTGATCCTGCCGGTCAACTACGCCCTGCACGGCAACTCAGTGATCTTCCGCACCGCTTTCGGCGGCCCGCTCGACGACGCTCTGCGCACCGGGGTCCAGGGGGTCGAGTCCAAGGTGGCCTTCGAGGTCGACCGGATCGACGACGCCGGCCGTGAGGGCTGGAGCGTGCTGGTGCGCGGCGGGGTCCACCACGTCTCCTCGGAAGAGGACCGTGCCGCCCTGGCGGCGCTGGGCGTCCGGCCGTGGGCGGGTGGCGAGCGAGAGCTGTACGTGAGGATCGCCGCCACCGAGGTCACCGGCCGGCGCATCCGGCGCGACCTGTGACTCCCGCGGAGACGGACGCTCAGTGCGTCGCCGCCCCGGGCCGATCTCCTCGCGCCCCCCGCGGCCGGTCCGCGTCCCGGTTTCCTTCCCGGGCCGAGAGGCCCGGGTTCCCTCGAAGGGCTCCGAAGGGCTCGGCCGACCTCAGATCTCCTTGATGACGCGGTGCAGGAGGGCCGTCGTCGCGGCCGGTTGCTCGGCTTCGATCCCCAGCCGGTTCATGACGTGCCAGTAGCGCTCGACGTCGGCGAGCTTGTCCAGGTAGAGGGCTCCGGTGAGCTGTTCGAGGTAGACCAGGTCGGGCAGCTCCCCCTCGGGGAAGCGCAGGATGGTGGCGGGGCCCGTCGCCGCGGCGGCCGCGCCGGCGCTGAACGGCATGACCTGGAGGGTGACGTGGCCGAGCTCGACGATCTCCGTGAGGTGCCGGAGCTGGTCGCGCAGCACCTTGGGGCCTCCGACGGGACGGTGCAGCACCGCCTCGTCGACGACGGTCCAGAGCGTGGCGGGCTCGGGCCGGGTGAGGAGCCGCCGGCGCGCCATCCGCAGGGCGACGCGGCGCTCGACCTCCGACTCGGGGGCGCCGGCGCAGGCGGGCCGGATGAGGGCGCGGGCGTACTCCTCGGTCTGCAGCAGCTCGGGGACGAACTGGACCTCGTAGCCGCGGATGAGGGAGGCGGCCTGCTCCAGCCCGAGGAAGGCGTCGAACCAGGGGGGAACCACATCGCCGTAGGCGTGCCACCAGCCGGGCCTGTTGGCTTCCGCCGCGAGGGCGAGCAGCGGGGCGCGCTCGTCGTCGGCGACGACCCCGTAGAGGGTGAGGAGATCGGCCACGTCACGCTGTTTGAAGCCGGTCCGCCCCAGCTCCAGACGGCTGATCTTGGAGTGCGACGCGCGGATCGCCTCCCCTGCCTCCTCGCGCGTGATGCGGGCGTTCTCGCGCAGCCGCCGGAGCTGCGCGCCCACCAGCATGCGGACCACGGTGGGCCCGGCCTGCCGGTGATCCGGGTTCTGGCCATCGGCTTGTTCGCTCATCGCCCGAACAACGCGCAAGTTCGCCCCCTTCGACCGCGACCGGTCGCCCAGTGAATGGTCGAGCTTTTCACGTCGGGGCCGTTCCCCGCAGTGAGACGAGAACACCGCGGCCCGAATTTAGGCCATTCCCATACGGAACAGCAGGTTCACCGGAACCCGGGCCACACCTCGGGCGGACGACATTCACCCGGCCGTACCGGTGAGCGTGGCGCCCGGAGAAGTCCGCGTCTCTTCTCCTGAGTTCTCCACTTTATGATTCCGAATCCTCATAATTGGTGATCTCGAATGGACTCCTCGGAGAGGAAGCCAGACCATGCCCGATATCGACCCCGTACGGGCGGGGGATCCCGAACGCGTGGGCGAGTACCAGGTCGTCGGACGGCTCGGGGATGACGTCTACCTCGCCACGGCCCCCTCGGGAGACCGGGTGGTCGTGCGCCTGCTCCCCGCGGACGTGAGCCCGGAGCGGTTCCGGGAGGCGATGGAGCCGCTGCGGGAGATACCCGCCTTCTGCACGGCGCAGGTCCTGGACAGCGGGCCGGACGGCGGGGTGGACGGCGACAGGCCGTACATCGTGAGCGAGTACGTCGACGGTCCCACGCTGCAGGAGGCGGTGACCTCCGAGGGCGTCCTGGGCGCGGCCGCGCTGCACCGGCTGGCCGTCGGGACGATGACCGCCCTGGTCGCCCTGCACCAGGCGGGTACGGTGCACGGCGACCTGCGTCCCGGTGCCGTGGTGTTCGGCCCCGACGGGCCACGGGTGATCGACCTCGGCATGGCGCGGGCGCTGGAGGCGACCGCGTCCAGCAAGACCCGGAAGGTCGACGTCCCCGCCTACAGCGCGCCGGAGAGGCTCATGGGCACCTCCCCCGGGCCTGAGGGGGACCTGTTCTCGTGGGGGGCGACCGTGGTCTTCGCCGCCTCGGGCCGCTCCCCCTTCGACGCCGGGACGATGTCGGGCACGGTCAACCGCATCGTCAACGACGAGCCCGACCTCGGCGCGCTCCCCGACGACCTGCGCGGGCTGGTCACGGCCTGCCTCGCCAAGGACCCGGCGCGGCGGCCGGCCGCGAGCGACGCCCTGCTCCGCCTGGTCGGCGGGTTCCTCACCTCCGACCAGGCGCCCCTCGATCCCTCGGCGTCCTCAGGGTCCTCCGCGACCGGCGCTCCCTCCACCCGGCCGCTGCGCCGCGCCCGGCCCGCGCTGCTGGCCGCGGGCGCGCTGGCCGTCGCCCTCGTCTCCGGTGGCGCGGTCTACCTGGCGGTGTCGGGAGACCCGGCGCCCGCGGCCGCCCCGCGCCCGGCCCGGAGCACCGCGCAGGGCGCGCTCGCCCCCGCCTTCACCCCCCAGCCCCAGCTCAGCCCGAACGTCACCACGGCGCCCTGGGAGTCGGTGGAGAAGACCACCGAGGACGTCGAGCTGCCGGGGACGGGCATCACCCTGCACGAGAGCCCGAAGGACCCGGTCAAGCTGGGCGGCTACGTGAACATCAAGGTGCCCTTCGCCTCGTTCGCCAGGGAGAAGGGGAAGGTGACGTTCAAACAGGTGGCCAGCGCCATGCAGCCGGTGTTGTCGCCGCAGGGCGACCTGGTGGCGCTGAACCCGATCGGGAAGTTCGCCGACTCGTCCTTCGACTACCTGAGGATCCGCGACCTGGGGAACGGCGCCCAGTTCGACGTCCCGACCGTCGAGCGGCCCAGGGAGGGGCACAACCCCGTGTGGTCGAAGGACGGCTCCAAGGTCCTGCTGTCGGTACGGGACACGGACGAGGAGAAGTCCGACGGGTTCGTGGTGGTGGACGTGGCGGCGCGCAGGGCCACCCACGTGCGCACCGAGTCCGTCGGAGCCGACACGTTTCCCGTCACGTTCGCCCCGGACGGCTCGGTCGCGCGGGGATACTACGACGGCAAGGGCCACGGGGTCGACTTCTACGGCCCGAACGGGCAGGCCACCCGGACGATGCACTGGGTCGGCCAGCCGCGCAACACCACCTGGTTCTCCCCCTCGGGCGCGCTCTTCGCCACGATATGCCCCAAAGGGAAGACCATATGCGTGTGGGACACGGTGAGCGGCCACCGGCGCTACACGATGGACATCAAGGAGAACACCCGCTTCGTGGGCTGGTTCAACAACAACCACCTGCTCCTCCAGAACCCCGCCAAGAAGGGTTCCAAGATCGAGGTGGTCGACCTGTACGGCAAGTCCGTCCGGGTCCTCGCCGACCTCGAGAAGGGCGACACCGCCCTCCTGAGCTTCACCGCGGCGGCCGGATGACCCGGGTCCTGCCGCCGGCTCCCGGCGATCCCGGCCACATCGGGCCGCACCGGATCACCGGCAGGCTCGGCCGCGGCGGGCAGGGGACGGTGTACCTGGCGGAGTCCCCCACCGGGGCGCGGGTCGCGGTGAAGGTGCTCGGCAGGGGCGGCGGCGAGCAGACCCTGGCGCGCTTCCACCGCGAGATCGAGCTGGCCCGCCGGGTGGAGGCCTTCTGCACCGCGCAGGTGCTGGAACACGGCGAGGCCGGCGGCATGCCGTACATCGTCAGCGAGTACGTCGACGGTCCCAGCCTCGCCCAGGTGATCGACGAGCGGGGACCGCTGCGCGGGGCCGAGCTGCGCAGGCTCGCGGTCGGGACCGTCACCGCGCTGGCCGCCATCCACCGGGCGGGCGTCGTGCACCGCGACTTCAAGCCCGCGAACGTGCTGCTCGCCCGCGACGGCCCCCGGGTGATCGACTTCGGCATCTCCCGCGCGCTGGACGCCACGGTGACGGCCTCCGACCACCTGGTCGGCACCCCTCCGTACATGGCGCCCGAGCAGTTCGACGGGCGCGAGGCGGGATCGGCGGCCGACCTGTTCGCGTGGGCGTCGACGGTGGTGTGCGCGGCGACGGGGGAACCGCCCTTCGGGACCGGCCCGGTGCCCGTGGTGATCCACCGGATCCTGAACGCGGAGCCCGTACTCGGTTCCCTGGACGACGAGCTGCGCGAGCTGGTGGGCGAGTGCCTGGCCAAGGATCCTCGGGCGCGCCCGGCGGCCATGCCGGCGCTGCTGCGGCTGCTGGGCCATCCGGCCGGGCGGACGTCGTACGGGACGGGTCAGGAGGCGCTCGGCGAGGGCCGCAAGCAGGCCGCTCCCCCGCCGGCACGGCGGCGCTCCTCGCGTCCGGTGGTCGCCGCCCTCGCCGCGCTGGCGCTCGCGGCGGCCTCCGGCGTCGCGGTCCTCGCGGTCCGGGCGGCGGGGACGGAGGAGCCCGCGAAGGTGGTCGCGAGCGGCCCGGAGGGCGCCCCCTCCCCGCCCGCGAGACCGCCGATCGGGACGATGCCCACCACCTCCACCACCGACCTGCGGATCCCCGGAACGAAGATCACCCTGAGGGAGAATCCCGCGGACACGGAGCGGGTCACCACCTACCGGGACTCGCGCAAGAGGGCCGGCGGCTCCCCCGTCTTCCTTCGGCGGGACGACACCGCGGAGTTCACGTTCCTGGGGACGTTCATGACCGCCGTGTCCGCGCCGGGAGGAGCGCGCGTCGCCGTCAACCCGGACAACAAGTTCACGCTGGAGGGGTTCGACCTGATCCGGCTGGTGGGTCCGGAGGGAGAACCGGAGACCCAGATCAGGACCGTCGACTCCCCGCTGACGACCTTCAACCCGCACTGGGACCGGAACGGGACGAGGATCCTGCTGACGATCTACGAGGGAATCGAGGAGGAGCAGCGCTCCCGGGGCTTCGTGATCGTGGACGTGGCCTCGCGCACGGCCCGCGTCTTCCGGGTGCGGGACGACGACCACCGCTCCGACTACGTCTGGGGCGCCGACGCGGCCTCGGTCCTGCACACCGGACCGGACGGGTCGGTCCGCTCCTACCGCCTGGACGGCACGCCGCTGCGGACGGTCCCGAAGGTGGGCCGTCTGGTCACGGACGACGTCCGGGCCACCTCACTCGGGACGGTCTTCACGACCCGCTGCCACGACAGGCCCCAGGACGTCTGCGTGTGGGACGCCGCCACGGCGGAGCGCAAGGCCGTCGTCCCGATCAGGAAAGGGATGGCCTTCAGCGGCTGGCTGGGCGACCGCCACTTCCTCGGCACCGTGACCGAGGGGAAGACCATGAAGGTCGTCCTGCTGGATCTGCGCGGGAAGGTCGTGCGGGTCCTCGCGGACGGCCCCGCCACGGAACTGAGCAAGATCGGCCTCTACTACACGCTCAAATGACGGGCTCCGCCGCGGTCCGGCCGCTCCTCGCCTCGTGGACCTCGCGCAGCAGCGCGGCCGCCGCCGCGCTCGTCGGGTCGCCCGTCACGGTGACGGTCTCCCAGGCCGGCACGGCCCCGGCGAGCCCGACGAAGCGCACCCGGTCGGTCTTGACCGCGAAGGACTGCGGCACGAGCGCGACGCCGAGCCCGAAGGTCACCAGGTCGAGCAGCGAGTGCACGTCGTTCACCTCCAGCGAGACGCGGCGTTCGACGCCCGCGGCGGCGAACACGTCGTCGACCAGGTCCCGGGTGCCCCAGTCCGGCTGGAAGTCCACGAACCGCTCCGCCGCCAGCTCCGGCAGCTCGACCTTCTCCCTGGCCGCGAACGGGTGGCCGGGCGCGCAGGCGAGCACGAGCGGCTCGTCCGCGAGCGGCCCGACCACGACGTCGTCGGGACAGCGGGCCGGGCGGGAGACGAACGCCAGGTCCAGCCGTCCGGCGCGCACCTGCTCGATCAGCTCGCCGGATCCCCCCTGGCGCAGCCGGATCTCCAGGCCGGGGTAGGCGGCGAGGAAGCGGGCGAGCACCGCCGGCAGGTGCACCGCGTGCAGGCACTGCAGCGAGCCGATGGCCAGGCTTCCGCGGAGCAGGCCCCGCACCGCCGCGACGGCGTCCCTGGCCGCGTCGGTCGCCGACAGCGCCCGCCGGGCCTCGACCAGCAGCGCCCTTCCGGCGGGCGTGAGCTCGACCTGCCGGGTGCTGCGCAGGAACAGCGAGGCGCCCAGCTCTCGCTCCAGCGAGCGGATCGAGGCCGACAGGCCGGACTGGGCGACGCGCAGCCGGTTGGCCGCCCGGGTGAAGTGGCACTCCTCGGCGACGGCGACGAAGTACTCCAGCTGCCGTAGTTCCATGATTCATCACCAGGATCGCTGAAAGGCATCAGTTTCTTCTATTGGACAGCTTAATCAGGGCAGGAGAGGGTGGATGCCGTACCAACCGATCTCCGAGGAGGAACTTCCATGCAGACACGCCGCATCGGCGACGTCCAGGTCAGCGCGATCGGTCTCGGCGGCATGCCGATGTCGATCGAGGGGCGCCCCGACGAGCAGCGTTCGGTCGCGGCGATCCACGCCGCGCTGGAGGCGGGCGTGACGCTGATCGACACCGCGGACGCCTATCACGTGGGCGCGGACGAGGTCGGTCACAACGAGTCCCTGATCGCCCGCGCGGTGGCCGGCTACGGCGGCGACACGTCCGACGTGCTGATCGCCACGAAGGGCGGCCACGTGCGCCCCGGCGACGGCTCGTGGACCTTGGACGGTTCGCCGGACCACCTGAAGAAGGCCTGTGACGCGTCGCTCGCCCGCCTCGGCGTCGAGGCCATCGGGCTCTACCAGTTCCACCGCCCCGACCCGAAGGTCCCGTACGCGGAGTCGGTCGGGGCGATCCGCGACCTGCTGGACGCGGGCAAGATCCGTTTCGCGGGCGTCTCGAACGCCGACCCCGACCAGATCCGGCAGGCCAACGAGATCCTCGGCGGACGGCTGGTGAGCGTGCAGAACCAGTTCTCGCCGTCGTTCCGCTCCAGCGAGCCCGAGCTGGAGCTGTGCGCGGAGCTGGGGATCGCGTTCCTGCCGTGGAGCCCGCTGGGCGGGATTTCGCGGGCCGGCGAGCTGGGGTCGCGGTTCGCCGTGTTCGAGGACGTCGCGCGGGCCCACGGGGTGAGCCCGCAGCGGGTGTGCCTGGCGTGGATGCTCGCCAAGGCGCCGGTGGTGATCCCGATCCCGGGCTCCTCGCGTCCGGAGACCATCCGTGACTCGGCCGGCGCGGTCGACGTGAAGCTGTCGGCCGAGGAGCTGTCCCGCCTCGACGCGGCCTGACCTTGAGCGGTCCGGCCTCGGCGCCTTGAAGCGATCCGGCCTTGACGCCTTGAAGCGGCCCGGCCTCGGCGCGGCCTGAAGAAGCGCGCTCCGGCCGGGCCGGCACCGCTCCGGTGCCGGCCCGGCCGTCCGCGTACGAGAGGCGTCTAGGAGGAGTAGACCTCGAACGAGGAGAGCTGCCCGGCGGGCCAGCCGGTGTTGCCGGTGATGTTCAGCCGCACGTACCTCTTCGTCGTCGCCGGGAAGGTGATGGTCACCGTGTTGCCGGTGGCCGGGTTGAAGGTGAGGCCCCGCGACGACACGAGGGTGTCGAAGGCGGTGCCGTCGGACGAACCGAGCACCGACAGCGTCTGGGTGCGCGTGCCCCAGGCGCTGGACGGCGGCAGCTTCAGCACCAGGCGCCCGACGGTGGCCTGCGCGCAGAGGTCGACGGTGATCGACTGGGGGAAGGTGTGGTTGGCGCTCTCCCAGTAGGTGTTCGCGTTGCCGTCGACGGCGTTGGCCGCCACGTAGTCCTGCGTGGTGCTGCTCGCGGTGATCGACTTGCCGCGGGCCAGGTCGCCGGTGCCCGGGGAGCACCCGGGCGGGGGCCCGGTCGTCGCGGTCACCGTGCCGGAGGGCGGCGAGGTGTTCTGCGCGGCGTCCCTGGCGACCACGTAGAAGCCGTAGGAGGTCGACGGCGTGAGGCCGGTGACGGTGAACGACGTTCCCGCGGTGCTGCCCACCTTGACGTCGGTGGCGCCCGCCTCGCGGTAGACGTCGTAGCCGGTCACCCCGACGTTGTCGGTGGCCGCGTTCCAGCCCACCGTGATGCTCGTGCTCGACGCCGGGACGGCACGCGCGGCGCCCGGCGCGGTCGGGGGCTGGGTGTCGCGCGTGCCGCCGGCCCTGCGGGTCTCGAACTCCGTCGCCCAGTACTTCGTCCGGTCCAGGTACGCGGTCTCCGCCGCGGCCCCCGTCCTGCCGTACGCGCCCTCGAACGTCTGGTAGCCGAAGCCGGCGGGCGGGGTGGAGTCGGCGGGCTCGATGGAGCTGCCCTCGTGCCATTCGTTGAACGAGGTGATGGAGACCCAGGTCGGCAGGCCGCCCTTGGCCGGGTCGAGGGCGTTGGACCACTCCAGGTCGTAGGTGGCGCCGTCGGCGCGGCCGAGGGTCGGGGTGGTGTTTCCGGGCACCGCGCGGTCGTCGATGTAGCCGGGGGCCACCGAGGGCGCCCAGATCAGGTTGTGCTGCTTGGCGTAGGCGCTCGCGTTGGCCCAGCCGGGCGCGGTGGCGCCGGCGATCCCGTCGTAGGTGTACATGCCGGAGAAGTGCGCGATCTTCGACGTGTCGGTGGTCTGGGCGAGCACGATGTTGCCCGCGGTGACCTGGTCGAGCGCGGCCCAGTCGGTGATCCTCAGGCTCTCGAACACGTAGAACGCCGCCCGGTTTCCGTGTTCGGCGTCACGGTAGAAGGCTGGGTGGGAGCCGTAGCGGGTGTTGATGTAACGGATGTCCTCGACGGTGGAGGCCGCCGTGCGCCCGCCGTACGGCTCCAGGTGCCAGGCGACCTTGACGCCGTACCGCGCGGCGGCGTCCATCACGCCCTGGGTGAGCCTGTCCTCGAAGCTGTCGCGGCCCCACCAGCTGTAGACGATGACGCCGACCCCGGCCTGCTTGATCCACTGCATGTGCCTGGTGACGGCGCCCGCGTAGTCGCCCGAGTCGTAGGCGCCCAGGCTGGGGTAAAGGTCGGCGCCCACGTCGCCGGGCGGGGTGTGGCCGCCCTGCTGCCAGTGCCGCCACTCACCGCTCGTCTGGAGATTGCCGTACCAGGAGTAGTAGAACAGGTGGACGTTGGAAGACTGCTCGGGGACGGCCGCGCCGCGCGCCGGGAGCGGTGCCTGGACCCCGGCCCAGCACAGGGCGGCCAGCAGGAGCGCGAGGACGATCTGGGCGCGTCGCCCGGTATGGCGTAAGCGGATGGCAGATCGGTCGGATGTCTTCATCGGCTGACCCTTCGTCACGCGGGGCCGGATCGCCGCGGCCGGCGGAGCGTACGGTCACCGCGATCCAGCCGGGTGGGGGGCGGAGAGGATACCGCCGTCGCCGGGAGGATCGGCGAACGGCGCTGTGCACACCATAAGATGGCGGACAGATGTCCGCAATGTTTCTACTTCTTTTCGCAAAAATATGCCTACAGCATGGCTTTGGGCGATATATCGACCGACAGAGACCGACAGGTGAGTCGGCCGGGACCGCGAGCGGGCACACCCTCCTGGAACAGTCCGATGTTTCTTTTCCAGCGTCGAAGGGTTTCCCACCGCCGCGAGGTCTCCCGGCGTCGCGGGTCTCCCGCGGTCCGGAGGTGCGGGGCGGCGGGGCGGCGGGGCATCCCAGACCCCGGGGAACCTGTGGTTTTTCGCAGGGGAACGCGGAGGGATCTCACAATGGTCCGGGCGGGACGATGTTCGTAACGTCGACTGGTGCCCGAATTCAAGATCATAAACGGCCCGCTCCCCCGGCGTCTCGCCGGCCGCCGCCCGGTGGCCCGCGCCGTCATGCTCGCGACGGCCCTCCTGACGGCGGCCTCGTTCGCGCCGGTCCCGTTCGCGACGGCGCCCTCGGCGCCTGCCCCGTTCGCGACGGCGCCCTCGGCGTCCTCGGCGTCCTCGGCGTCCTCGGTGTTCTCGACGTCCTCGGCATCATCGGTGTCATCGACGTCCTCGGCGGGGACGAACACCGCCCCCCGGGAGATCGGCCCCGCCTCCGTCGACCGCTTCGTGAACGCCTACCGGGAGGCGACCGGACTGCCCGGGGTCGCCGTCGCCGTCACCAAGAGGGACGAGGTCGTCCACGTCGCCGGCTACGGCCATACCTCCTCCGGCGAGCCCGTCACGGCGGACACCCCCATGGCGATCGCGTCGCTCAGCAAGTCCTTCACCTCCCTGGCCGTCATGCAACTGGTGGAGAAGGGAGCGGTCGGGCTCGACGAACCGGTGCGCGTCCGGCTCCCCGAGTTCGTGATGGCCGATCCGCGGGCGGCCCGCATCACCGTCCGCCAGTTGCTGGACCAGACCTCGGGCATGGCCGACGAGGCCTTTCCCGAGAGGAGCCTGCCCCAGCCCCGATCACTCCGCGAGGCCGTGGCGCGGCTGAGGGGGGCGAGGCTGGCCGCCGACCCCGGCACGCGGTGGAGCTACCACAACACCAACTTCCAGGTCGCCGCGCGACTGGTCGAGGTGGCGAGCGGCGTGCCCTTCGCCGGTTACCTCGAAAAACACGTGTTCGGCCCGCTCGGCATGCGGAACAGCACCACGATCGACACCGAGCGCGACCTCCCCGCGAGCGCTCGGGGCCACCTCCACCTGCTCGGCGCCACGCTCGCCCTTCCCGAGCCCCCGGGGTTCGGCAACGGCTCCGGCGGGGTGATCAGCAACGCGCGGGACATGGCCCAGTGGATGATCATGCAGAGCGGCGAGGGGGCCGGACCGGGCGGTGTCCGCGTCGTCTCCGCCGCGAGCGTCGCGGAGATGCGCGCTCCGTCCAAGATCAAGGACTCCTACGCCCTGGGCTGGGCGATCGGCACGACGAGAAACGGCTCGCCGGTCGTCGAGCACGGCGGCGACCTGCTCACCGCGACGGCCCAGCAGACGCTCCTGCCCCGGTCGGGGTACGGCATCGTGGTGATGGCCAACACCGGCACCGCGTACGCCGACAGCGACGCCGTCGCGGACGCGCTGGTCGCCATGGCCGAGGGACAGGAGCCCGAGGCGCCCCCCTCGATCCCCCCGTACCTGATCGTCGATCTCGCCATCGCGGCGGCCGCCGCCGTGACGCTCCTGCTGGCGGGCCGCGGGCTGGCCCGTTCCCGCCGGTGGGCGGCGCGGCGGGCCGGGCACCCGGCGTGGCGCGCGGCGGCGCGGCTGCTGCCGTACGCGCTGCCGGGGGTGCTGTGCCTGACGATCACCGACGTCTTCGGGATGCTGGCCAGGGGAAAGGACACCACCTGGACGCATGTGGCCTACATCTACCCGTCCTTCATGATCTGGCTCGTCCTCACCACCGGGGCCTGCGTGGTCCTGGTCGTCGCACGGATCGGCCACCTGGCCCGGGCGCGCCGGACGCCCGCGCCCGGCGCCGGGTGAGCGCACCGGGCACACCGGGCGCGCCGGGCACGCCCGGTGTGCCCGATGCGCCTAATGCGCCCGGTGCGCCCGGCGATCCCGACAGGCCCGCGAGAAGACCGGACCGGGTTCCGGCGGCGGTCCGGCGGGGATGACCGCTGCTCGGGCGGGATCAGCCGGCGGGCTTGCCGAACCAGCGGGAGAGGTGGTCGTCCAGGTCCTGCTGATCGTCGCCGATCCAGGCGACGTGGCCGTCGGGGCGTAGCAGGACGCACGGAACATCCAGTACCGCGGTGGGATCCGCGAGGTGGTCGACCCGGTCCGACCATCCGCCGGCGGTCAGGCGTTCGGTGCGGTCCAGCAGCAGGCCGCGGCCGCGACGCATCAGACCGTAGAGGCGGCCCTGTTTCACGTCGATGTCGCGCAGGCGGCGGCCGAGCAGGTGGGGGCCTTCGCCGAAGTCGTAGCGGATGCCGATCGCGGTGATCTTCTCGATCAGATGGCGGTTCACCTCGTCGAAGTCCATCAGTTCGGTGAGCAGCCTGCGCACGGCCCGCGGACCCGGTTCGGCGGACAGCAGTGCCGTCTGGGCGCGGGTGTTGTCCAGCACGTCCTCGGCGACCGGATGACGTTCGGCCTGGTAGGTGTCCAGCAGTGTTTCCGGCGCCCAGCCGCGGATCTGCGCGGCCAGTTTCCAGCCGAGGTTGAATGCGTCCTGAACGCCCAGGTTGAGACCCTGACCGCCGATGGGTGGATGGATGTGCGCCGCGTCGCCGGCCAGCAGCACCCGCCCGACCCGATAACGTTCGGCCAGCCGGGTGGCATCCCCGAAGCGGGACAACCAGCGCGGGGAGTGCACGCCGAAATCGGTTCCGGCGACGGTGCGCAACCGTTGCCGGAAATCTTCGAGGGTGGGCGGTTCCGTGCGGTCGCTGACTCCCGCGGCGGGGACGACGACGCTGTAGACCCCTTCGCCGAAGGGCCTGAGCCAGAACGGCCGGTGGGTCTCGCCGATCTCGGCCACCCTGGCGGCGACCTCCTCCTGCGGCACGCCCACCTTCATCTCGCCCATCAGCGTGTCGTTCCGCGAGGGCTCGCCGGGGAAACCGACGCCGAGCAGCTTGCGCACCGTACTGCGCGCGCCGTCACAGCCGACGAGGTAGCGCGAACGCAGCCGTTCCCCGCCGGCCAGCTCGACGGTCACGCCCTCGTCGTCCTGCTCGAAACCGGCCACCGCGCAACCGCGCCGCACCTGCGCGCCCAGTTCCTTCGCATGTTCTTCGAGCAGACGTTCGATGACCGGCTGCGGGATGCCCAGCAGATAGGCGTACGCGGAATCCAGGCCCTCGGGCGCGGGTTTGGGGATGGCGGCGAAGAAACCGGCGGCCGGACGCCGTCTTCCATGCGGAAGAACGCGATCCAGCAGCCCGCGCATCGCCATCAGCTCGAGACTGCGGATGTGCAGGCCGACTATGCGGACGAACGACGCGGGCTCGGTTTCCTTCTCCAGGACGAGTACCCGCACGTCGTGCAGCCGCAGTTCGGCGGCCAGCACCGCGCCGGTCGGCCCGCACCCGGCGATGATCACATCGAAGGTGAGGGGCGCGCGGCCGGCGCCGGAGGCCGGCGGCCGGAGAACTCCGGGGAGGTCGCCCACCGTGGAGTCGCGCCCGGCCCCGTCGTTCGACGGCGGCTCGGCGGTGACCTGCGAAGAGTGCATAGGTGTTGCCTTTCGGGAGTGCCTTGTTGTCGAGGCGCTCCCGGCGACACCTACGTCGATCGCCCGACCGTGACGGCAAGGGGGAGCACCCACATCGATACAGCGTTCATGGGTCTCACCTCCTCGGGCGATGTCGCGGCCAACCGCAAGCTACAAGCCCGACCATCCCCCCGTCCAACCCTTTTCCAGCCACGTGATCACGACTCCGGACGGGCCCGGGCGGCGGCGGGGCGAATCCGGCGCGGCGGCCCGGACCTCGGTGGGCGCCGCCCTGACGAGGGTCGCTCGTGGCCACCGCGCGAACCGGTCGCAGGCGATGACGACCGGCGCGCCGGATGACCGAGGCCGGACACCGCACGCCCGACGCCGTTCCGGTGGCGCGGAACCGCCCACCGAGCCGCGAAACCCGCGTCCCCTCCGCTCAGCCGTCCAGATAGCGCAGGATGGCCAGGACGCGCCGGCTGTAGCCGGGGGTGCGCGACAGCCCGAACTTGTCGAAGATCGCGTTGATGTGCTTCTCCACCGTGCTCTGCGACACGTGCAGACGCTCGGCGATCGCGGCGTTGACGAGACCCTGGGCCAGTTGCTCCAGTACCTGGGACTCCCGCCGGGTGAGCCTGCTCAGCGGGTCGGTGCGGGTGGTGCGGGCGAGCAGCCGCCGGACCACCTCCGGGTCGAAGACCGTCCCGCCCGCCCGGACCCGCTCCAGCGACTCCAGGAACTCGCCCACCTCGGTCACCCGGTCCTTGAGCAGGTACCCCAGCCCCTCGGGGGTTCCGGCGAGCAGCCGCGCGGCGTAGGCCGTCTCGACGTACTGCGACAGCACGAGCACGCCCACGTCCGGCCATCGCTCCCGGATCGTCAGCGAGGCCCGCAGCCCCTCTCCGGCCTGGCCCGGCGGCATGCGCACGTCCACGATCGCCACGTCGGGCCGGTGCCCGTCCACGGCCTCGAGCAGCCCCGCCGCGTCACCCACCGCCGCCACCACCTCGTGACCCGCCTCCTCCAGGAGACGGACCAGGCCCTCGCGGAACAGTACGGAGTCATCGGCGAGGATCAGCCGCATGACGGCTCCGGGCGTTCGGACCCGCCGCGGGGCAGCGTCGCCGTGACCCTGGTCGGGCCGCCGGGGGGACTGTCCACCTCGAAGGCGCCGTCCAGCGCCAGAACCCGCCGCTCCAGCCCGGACAGCCCGCCACCGGCGGGATCCGCCCCGCCCCGGCCGTCGTCGGAGATCTCCACGGTCATCGCGTGCTCGTCCTCGCTCAGGACCACCAGGACGCCACCGGCACCCGCGTGTTTCGCGGCGTTGGCGATGGCCTCGCGGGCCACGAAGTAGACGGCCGTCTCGATCTCCGACACCGGGCGTTCCGCGAGACCGTAGCGGACGGTCACCGGCACGCCCGCCCGTTCCGCCACCCCGGCCAGGGCCGCGCGCAGGCCCAGCTCGTCCAGCGCGGCCGGGTAGATCCGCCAGGCCACGCTGCGCAGCTCGTCGAGGAGGCGGCGCGACTCCGCGTACGCCTGGTCCACGAGGGCGGCGACCGCGGCCGGGTCGGCGCCGTGCCGAGCCCGGCCCAGCAGCATTCCCAGGGCCACGCCCCTCTGCTGGACGCCGTCGTGCAGGTCACGCTCGATGCGCCGCCGCTCGTCGTCGACGGCCCGCACGATGCCGCTGCGGGTGGCGGTCAGCTCCGCGATGCGGCGGCGCATCGCCTCCCGCTCCCCGGGACCGGCGAAGTACGCCGCCAGCCGCCGCTCCGCGGCCACCGTCGCCGCGCCGCACAGCGCGGCCAGACCCAGCAGGACCAGCCCGTAGGCGGTGCCCAGCGGCCCGCTGTCGACCGTCAGGCGCACGCCGGGATACCGCAGCGGGACCGGGGACGAGGAGCCGGAGAGCAGTTCCCCGGCGCCGCCGGCCAGGAACAGCAGGCCGACGAAGAGGGCGGTGAAGGTCAGAAGGCTCGCGAACGTGCCGAACGTCGCCCGCAGGGTGAGGTAGCCGTACGCGCTCCTCGCCGGTTCCCCGCCTGCGCCGTGGCCGGACCGCGTTCCGGTGCCGTGGTCGAAGCACGCCGCCAGCCGGGCGCGTTCCAGCGCGACCAGCCGTGCCGTTCCCGCCGCCGCGAAGCGCCGTGCGACGCGCCGGCCCGCGGGCCACGCCGCCAGGACCGCGAGCAGCCCGCCCGCGACGCACAGGAAGCCGAGCTCGGCGACACCCGTCACGCCCCCCGCGACCAGACCCGCGACGCGCCGGGCGGCCCGCGCGACCGGCGCCCCGGCCCGCGCGGATGGCACCGGCCACGGCATGACCTTCGTCCTCGGGGTCCTCGGGGTCATCGACATCAGACGAATTGTATTGACCTTCCTTGGCCTCTCGAAGACCACCGGCCTCGCCCCTCGAAGATCACCGGGAGGCGACATCGACCGCCGAAACCGGGCGATGCCGCGGCTCGGAACCGGCGGGGCCCGGACCGGAGGACCTCGGAACCCGATATACCGCCCGAGCGCTCACCGGAGGAGCCAAATACGTATACAAAGCACTCAAAGAGTCACCTGCAGTCGCGAATCGCTTTGACCGGCAACCAGGAATTGGTCATATTTGCGAAATGATTCATTTACGCCATCTCGCGGGAGCCGTCCTCGCGTCCGTTCTGCTGGCCGGTTCCGTCGCCGCCCCCGCGGCCGCCTCGACCCGGGAAACCGTCGCCGTCTCCTCGACCGAGGCCGCCGCGCGACCAGCCAACGGAAAGATCCTCTATGACCGCATCAGCGGCGGGCGGGGCACGCTGAAAATCAAGAACGGCGCCGGCAGGGACGCCGTCGTCACGCTGGTCCGCGGCAGGTCCAAGGCGATCAGCTTCTACGTCCGCGCCCGGTCGACGGCCTCCGTCCGCGACGTCAGGGACGGCACCTACACGATCTTCTTCACCTCCGGTCACCGGTTCAGCACCTCCCGGGGCAGGTTCACCGCTTCCCCCTCCTACCAGCGCTTCACCGGCAAGCTGAAATTCACCACGACCTCGTCCAGCTCGACCCTCTGGACCCTGACCCTCAACCCGGTCAGGGGCGGAAACGCCCGGACGACCGGCGTCAACCCGAACGACTTCCCCGCCTGATCCGGCCGTATCACCTGGCATGATCCGGCCTTGTCCGGCCTGATTCCTCCTGACCCGGCGAGGCCCGGCGGGATCCGGCCTCCCTCCCCCGTACGCCCATCGTCACGGCAACGCCCGCAGCGTCGCCGGAAGATCCGCCGGGCCGCCTTCCCCGGCGGGAAGGCGGCCCGGCGGCCGCTCGGCGTCGAACGGGACGGCCGCGCCCTTCGCGAGAGCTCCCGGCGCCGGAGCTCTCCGCTCCCAGCGAAGGACACGACGGCGAGCCAGGCGCCGCAGCACACCGTCGCGGGACGTACCTTGAACTGCACGGGTTGTTGTATCTGACCAGACCTGGGGAAGGTGTGAACGCCATGGAAGCCGCCACCGTGGAAGGCACCGTTGAGGTTGTCGAGGTTGAGGAAGAGGACCTGGTCCTGACCGACGACGACGAGGCGCCCGCAGCCCTGGAGGCGACCGTCGGGGCGAGCACCGACCCGGTCAAGGACTACCTCAAGCAGATCGGCAGGATCCCCCTCCTCAACGCCGAGCAGGAGGTCGAGCTCGCCAGGCGCATCGAGGCCGGGCTGTTCGCCACCGAACGGCTCAACGACGGCGACCGGCTCCAGCCCGACGTGCGCGCGGAGCTCGAGTGGCTCGCCGAGGACGGCCACCGGGCCAAGAACCATCTGCTGGAGGCCAACCTGCGCCTGGTGGTGTCGCTGGCCAAGCGCCACACCGGCCGGGGCATGCTGTTCCTGGACCTGATCCAGGAGGGCAACCTGGGGCTGATCCGCGCCGTGGAGAAGTTCGACTACACCAAGGGATTCAAGTTCTCCACGTACGCCACCTGGTGGATCAAGCAGGCGATCACCCGGGCGCTCGCCGACCAGGCCCGCACCATCCGCATCCCCGTGCACATGGTCGAAGTGATCAACAAGCTGGCGCGCGTGCACCGGCAGATGACGACCGACCTGGGCCGCGAGCCCACCCCCGAGGAGCTGGCCGTGGAGCTGGAGATGACCCCGGAGCGGGTCGTCGAGGTCCAGGGGTACGGGCGAGAGCCGATCTCCCTGCACAGCCCGCTGGGCACCGAGGGCGACAGCGAGTTCGGCGACCTCATCGAGGACTCCGAGGCGATCACCCCCGAGGACGCGGTGGCCTCCGCGCTGCTGCAGGAGCAGCTGCACACGATCCTGGAGGCGCTGTCCGAGCGTGAGGCCGGGGTGGTGGCGATGCGGTTCGGGCTCGGCGACGGCCGGCCCAAGACGCTGGAGGAGATCGGGCGCGCCTACGGGGTGACCCGCGAGCGCATCCGGCAGATCGAGTCCAAGACCATGACGAAACTGCGCCACCCCTCGCGCTCGCGGGCCCTGCGCGACTATCTGACCTGATCGGCCTCCCGGTCCCGCCGGGCGCCCGGGCCGATCACCGTCCGGGCCGCTCGGCGGGTGCCGTCACGACCCGTGCCGCGACCTGCGCGCGACGACTATCTCGGTGACGACCTCCTCCTGCCACTCCCCCGACGGGTTCGCCGCGGCCAGCGCCTCGCGCACCGCCTCGGTGAACGCGGGCAGGCGCTCGCCGAGGCGCGCGGGCGAGGAGTAGGAGAACGACAGCTGCAACCCCACGATGTCGTCGGCGGACTGCCGGGCCGTGCGGGTGAAACACCGGGACTCCAGCCGGTGGAACGCCGACTCGCGCAGCATCTCCTGGTGGTGCCGCCCGCTCTGGGCGTACTCCTCGCTGTTCGCCCGCCACTCCAGGCCGAACGTCTGCCGTACGGCCTGCACCACCGGCTCCCAGGGCGGCTCGACCGGGTCGGTGGTGGGTCCGGCGATGACGACCGCGCCGTGCGCGGGGAGCAGCCCGTCGAAGTACCGGAGCACCCGCTCGCGCTCCATCCAGTGGAAGGACCGGCCCATGACGACGTGGTCGACCGGGCCGAGCGGCAGCTCCCCGAGCGTCGAGGAGTCGCCCCGCAGCCAGCGGATGCCGGGCGTGCCCCGCCGGGCCCCCTCGGCGAGCATCTCCTCGCTGGGGTCCACGGCCAGGATCTCCCCGGCACGGGACGCGAGGGGGATCGCCAGCGTGCCCGGACCGCACCCGAGGTCCAGCACCCGTACCCGGTCGTCGAGGTCCAGCATGTCCGCGATGTAGTCGATGATCTCTGCTTCGTAGCCGTGCCGGTAACGCGCGTAGTAGGTGGCGGCACCCGCGAACAGTTCGCTCCGAGAGATCATGAGAACCAGTCTAAACACGCCCTCCCGGGAACCGGAGAGCCTCGACCGGGCCGTTAGGGGACCCCTGAACAGCGGAGGACGCCGTTCGCCACGCTGCCGGAGACACGCGTCCCGTTCGGCGCGCCGGGAGGGTCACGCCCGGTCCGGGACACCGGGAGGGCCGCGTCCCGTTCAGGGCGTCCGGGAGCCGGGGGGAACGACCCTGCCGAGTCCCCAGGCGACGAGGCCGGTGATCGCTCCGACGATCACACCGGTGAAGACACTGCTGATCGCGGCGAAGAGACGCAGGATCGCGGACTGCGTGGCCGCATCAAGGTCGCTCAGGTTCCCGCCGAGCGCGGGCGGGTCGCCGCCGAACGCGGAGTTCCAGAGCAGCTGATGTCCCGCGGCCAGGATGACGCCGTGGAACAGGCCCACGACGAGGAGGGTGAGGAAGGGGTTGGGCACCCGTTTCCAGAGGGCGACGGCGATCCAGACGACCGGAGGTACGAAGACGAACAGGGCGTTCACGAAGGTACCCTCGTGGATGACGTCCAGGTCGTGAAGCACGACCCGGGGCGCCGCGAGAAGAGCGAGTCCGATCACGGCGAGCACGGGAAGTCCGAGAACCGGGCGTCCCGGGGCGAGCGGTTGACGCGGCCGGGTGTTTCGAGAGGTCATGGCCTCACGCTAGGAAGCGTCCGGGACGCGGCACATCCGTCTCCGGTCTCGATGCCGGTACGTCGAGAGGCGACCGTCGGCGTAGCCTCACACGGGACGCGGAGCGACGAGACGGCGCCGTAGGGTGAATTCATGATCGAAGAGCGGTACGGGCAGGCGCGGAGGAGGCTTCCGCCCTGGGCGGTCGACGCCCTGATCGGCGCGGGCGTCACCCTCATCGTGTCGGTCGTCATCTCCGCAGGCCAGGGAGGACGGCAGGGCCCCGACGCGATCGCCCACCTGTGGGCCGTGGGGCTGGGGGCGCTGATGCTCGTCCGGCGACGCCACCCGGTGGCCGTGCTCGCCGTGACCGCCCTGGGACTGTTCGCCTACTACGCCGCCGGCCATCCGGCCGTCGGGCTCGCGGTCCCCGTCGCCGCGGCGCTGTTCTCGGCGGCCGAGTTCGGCCGTCTCGTCCACGCCGTCGTCACCGCCACCGTCGTGATCGCGGTCTCTCTGTTCTTCCGCCTGGCCGAGGGAGATGATTTCTCGTTCGTCGTCGGGTACGAACTGGCCGGGCACATCCTGCTCATGGCCGCGGCGATCGCCCTGGGAGACAGCCTGAGATCGCGGCGGAACGCGCAGGCGGGAGCGAGACGGATCGCCGAGCTCACCGCCCAGCGGTACCGGCAGGAAGCGGGCGCCCGCCTGCACGCCGAACGCCTGGCCATCGCGCGTGATCTGCACGACTCGATCGGCCACACGACCTCCGTGATCTCCCTGCACGCCGATGTCGCCCGCGAGTCGCTCGGCCGCGACGAGTCGCAGACCCGGGCGGCCCTCGACCTGATCAAGTCCACCACCATCCGCACGATGGGCGAGCTGCGCAGAACCGTCGCCCTGCTGCGCACCCCGGACGAGGACGCGAGGTCGGTCGTCTCGTTGTCGAGCGTCGGCACGCTCCGCGAGAACGCCGCGGCCGCGGGAATCGAGATCGACATCGAGATGCGCGTCACCTCCGAGCTTCCCGCGACGGTGGACGCCTCGGCGTTCAGAATCGTCCAGGAGGCGGTCACCAACATCGTCAAGCACTCCCGCGGCACCCGTGCCCGCATCACCGCGCTCGACGACGGCGCGGTCCTGCGTCTGTCCGTCGTCGACGACGGTCCCGGTCAGGTCCGCGACAGCGGCCCGGATCACGGCAGCGGCTCAGGCGACGGGCACGGCGACGGCGACGGTGTCGGTCTCGGCGACGGGCACGGCGTCGGCCCGGGACACGGCATCGCCGGGATGCGTGAGCGGGCCGAGACCCTCGGCGGCACCCTGACGGCCGGACGCGAGTCCGCGGGATTCGCGGTCCGGGCCGTCCTCCCTCTGGAGCGGACGTCATGATAGGCGTGGTCATCGTCGACGATCAGGAGCTCGTGCGCGCGGGACTGCGGACACTCCTCGAGAACGATCCGGGCATCACCGTCGTCGGCGAGGCCTCGGAGGGACGTGCCGCGCTCTCCCGCGTACGGGAGTTCCATCCTGACGTCGTGCTCATGGACATCCGCATGCCCGGCATGGACGGGCTCGAGGCGACCGCGGCCATCAGCGCCGACGAGTCCCTGAGGGGCTCGCGGGTGCTGATCCTGACCACGTTCGACGACGAGGAGGACATCGTCGAGGCCGTCACCGTGGGAGCCGCCGGTTACCTTCTCAAGGACACACCGTCGGAGGACCTCCGCAAGGCGGTGCGCACGGCCGCGGGAGGCGGCAACGTGCTCTCCCCCGCGATCGCCCGGCGCGTCATGGAACGTCTCGCCCGGGCCCCGCGACCGCCCGAGCCGGACCCGCGGCTGGCCACTCTGACCGCACGGGAACTCGCCGTCCTGGCCCGCATCGGCCATGCCGAGACCAACGACGGGATCGCCGCCGCGCTCTTCATCAGCCCGGCCACCGTACGCACCTACGTCAGCCGGATCCTGACCAAGCTCGACGCGCGGGACCGCACGGCGCTGGCCGTCATCGCTCACCGTTCCGGGCTCGGTACCGGCGAGGACCTCCGCCGGTGGTGACCGCAGGCCGATTCGGGAGATGTGGATCGTGCGAGTCCTACGGGGTGCCGCCCCGGGCGGCGCGGCGGCGCTCGGTGAGCCGCCGGGCCTTGGCCGTGTTGCCGCAGTCGGCCATGCGGCACCAGCGGCGGGAGCCGTTGCGGCTCTGGTCGAGGAACAGCCATCCGCAGCCGCCGTCGCGTATTGGGCAGCGGCGTAGCCGGGGCAGGTCGGCCGTCCGCAGGACGTCGAGTGCGGCCTCGGCGACCCGGTCGGGTATCAGCATGGCGGGTATCGTGCCGTAGGTGAGCCGCACCTGCGGCGGGTCGCCTCTGTCGAGCACAAGCGCGGCTCTGGCAGCCGCCCCGGCCCATCGCTCGTGCAGCACGACCAGCGCGGCCCCGGCCGCGATCGGATCCCCCTCGCCCGCGTCGTCCTCCGGCCCGCCGTCGGCGGGCCGGATCGTCGCGAGCACCACGAGGTGCAGCCCTTCCCGGATGTCCCGTACGGTGGCCAGCCCCGCCTGCGCCGACGCGGGATCGTCGTGCCACGCCTGGCCGGCCCGATCGCGCTCCGCGTCGCTGATCAGGCCTGCCCTGGCCGCCCAGCGCAGCAACGCGGGGGCGTCGGACAGATAGTCGTGGGGCGGCCCGCCGTCGAGCGGTGCCCCTCGTTCGAGCGTGTTGACCAGATCGAGCGCGGGGTGCCCGCCGACCAGGGGAAGGTGTCCCACGTCGAGTGACATGCCCTTGATGCTACCCCTCAAGGCAGGAAAGGAGGTTGCACGGTTCGGTGCGTCGAGCATCGGATCACGTGACTCGGGCGCCCTCGGGCAGGGGGTCGGCGGCCGTGACCGGTGCGCCCTTCCGCCGGCTGGACAGGATCGGCTCGGCCAGCACGATGGCGAACGCCGCCAGGCTGAGCAGCGCCCCGGCCAGTGCCGTGCTGCGCACGCCCGGACCGGGCAGGAGCACGCTGCCGAGGAACGCGCCCGCGGTGATGCCCACATTGAACGCCATGGAGGTAGCGGCGCTCGCCATGACCGACTCGCCCGGCGCGTACACGAGCACCCGCGATCCCAGTACGGCGGTCAGGCCTGCGAGTGTGAAGCCGGACAGGGAGATCGCGATGACGGTCCCGGCCGGGGAGGCGCCGAACGCGTACTGCCCGGCGAGCGCCAACGCCTGCAGGCCTATGAGCCCCGTCATGGTGCTCCAGCCGTGGCGGTCGACGAGGTAGCCCGCCACGAACACGCCGGCCAGGCCAGCGATCCCGCGTACCAGCAGAAGCGGGCCGATCGATGACTCGGTGAAGCCGCTGACGTCGCTCAGGAACGGGCTGATGTAGGTGAACGCCGTGAACGCGCCGGTGACCGCGACCGCCGTGGTGGCCACGATCGACAGGTACCGGCCGCGGTCGGGCGCGCTGCCCCGGTCCGCCCCGCCCTGCCCGGCGGGCGTGTCGGGCAGGACGGCCGCGATCGTGGCGAGGACGAGCAGGGCCAGGCCGCTGAGCGCGAGGAACGCCACCCGCCAGTTGGTCTGCTGGCCGAGCCACGTGCCGGCCGGGATGCCGGTCAGCGCGGCGCTGGAGGCGCCGGCGTACAGGATGGACAGGGCCCGGCCGCGCACCTCGGCCCGGAAGAGGCCGGCGGCGGCCGGCGTCACGACGGCCCAGAACAGCGCCTGGCTCAGCGCGGTCACCATCCGGGCGCCCATGAGCAGCCAGTAGTTCCCCGCCATGGCTGACAGGCAGGTCGCCACGACGAAGATGCCCAACAGGACGCACAGCAGCCGCCGCCGGGGCATCCGGCGGGTCAGTCGCGTGAGCGGCAGGGACACCAGCACGATGATCAGGCCGTATCCGGTGACCAGGAGCCCGACCGCTGACGGGCTGGTGCCGAGATCCTGGGCGATCAGGGGGAGCAGGCCGATGGGCAGCGACTCGGTGGTCACGTAGACGAACACGGCCAGGGTCAGGGCGGTCAGTGCGACGATCGCCGACTTGCTTCCGAAGCGTTCTTGCACGCGGCCTCCTCGGCTGGTTCACCATCGTTAGGAATGATGAAGGTAGCTTTTTTGTGTCGCTTCGCGGGAATCTCCTGTTTGACATGAATGTAGACGTGTGTGTGCTACCGGTCAATGCAGTTTAGACGGTACGATGACGGCTGTGCGGGAGCCCGAGCGCGGGGCGGCTTCCGGCCATGTCATGCGCCTGGAAGTTCAACAGGGTCGCAGGGGCGTGCCGGCCGGGCCGATCGAGCAGCGCACCCGGGACCCGGGGAGGAGATGCGGAGTTCTCAGCGAGGGACGTGCAGGCCACGCTCGAAGAAGCTCTCCAGCACCATGACGGTCTGCGTGCCGGTCACCCCCTCGATCTCGAAGATCCTGCGCAGCACCTCCTGCAGTTCCCGGGTGCTCGCCGTGCGCACCTTGACCAGCAGTGACGCCGGGCCCGCGATGACGTGCGCCTCCTCGATCTCGGGAATCGCCAGCAGTGCCTCGCCCGACGCGCCCATCCACGCCCCTCCCTCCACGAGCACGAACGACAACACGCCCCTGCCCGCGGCGACGGGATCGACCTCGATGGTCGTCCGCCGGATCAGCCCCCGTTCGCGCAGTTTGCGCACCCGCTCGTGCGCGGCGCCGCTCGACAGCCCCACCGCCGCGCCGAGCGCGGCGTAGGACTGACCGGCATCGACCTGAAGGAGGCTGACCAAAGTCTTGTCAATCTTGTCCATAGCCGTATCATATTCTGTGATCAAGGAGGATTGCATGATGGAATCCATTGCGGCGGAGTTCGAGACGCTCGACGAACGGTTCGTCGGCGTCGGGGGCGACGAGCGGATCGAGCGGATCCACCACGGTTGCCGATGGGCCGAAGGTCCCACCTACGTCGCGGCGGGTCGCTATCTGCTGTGGAGCGACATCCCCAACGACAGGATGCTCCGATGGGATGAGATGACCGGGAACGTCGGCCCCTTCCGCGCCCCGGCCGGCTACAGCAACGGTCACACCGTCGACAGGCAGGGCCGGCTGATCTCCTGCGAGCAGGGCAACCGGCGGGTGACCCGTACCGAGCACGACGGCTCCATCACCGTCATCGCCGACAGTTGGCAGGGCAAACGTCTCAACAGCCCCAACGACGTGGTGGTCAGGTCGGACGACTCCGTCTGGTTCACCGACCCCAGTTACGGCATCACCAGCGACTACGAGGGCCACCGCGCGGAAAGCGAGATCGGCAACGACCAGGTCTACCGTCTCGACCCCGCCACCGGAGAGGTCACGGCGGTGGCCGACGACTTCGCCCGCCCCAACGGCCTGGCCTTCTCGCCGGACGAGTCCCTGCTCTACGTCGCCGACACCCGCCACGGGCATCTGCGGGTCTTCGACGTGCGCGGCGCCGCGCTGGAGAACGGCAGGGTGCTCGCGGAATGCTCGGCGGGCGGCCTCGACGGGATCAGGCTCGACACCGCCGGCCGGATCTGGGCGGCGACGCACGAGGGGCTGCACTGCTTCGCCCCGGACGGCACCCTGATCGGCAAGCTCAGGCTTCCCGAGAAGACCTCCAACCTGGTCTTCGGCGGCCTCAAGCGCAACTGGCTGTTCATGACGGCCTCCAGCTCGGTCTACGCGATCATGACCAACGTCCGCGGAGCATGATCTTCCGAGACGGGACGGGACGGAGGCCGGCTCGGGAACGCGGCCGGTACGCCGGAGAACCCGGCCGGAGCGGTGTCGGGTGCCCGCCGAGGCCGGACCGGCCCGGCGTGCGGCCGCGTCCACCGGAGGTGGATCAGCCGCCTCGCCGGTCGACCTGACCGGCCAGCCGTTCCAGGCTGTCGCCGAGCGCCCGGTCGACCGCGTCGCCCGGAGGGGCGTGCGCCTCGTCGAAGAAGGACAGGTGGATCGTCACCTCGCTCTCGGCGTCGCCGATGCCGGCCACCTGGAGCCACCCGGCGTAGCTGCCGTCGTCGCGGGTGCCCCACTCCATCCGGAGCTGGTCTCGCTCGGTGCGCAGCAGCGCGCGGAAGTCCTGCCCGGTGGAGTCCTGCCCGCCGGTGTCGTCGTGCACCGTCACCGCGGGCAGATCTCCCGGGCGTACGTGCAGGTCGTGCGGGAGCCACTCGTCGAGGTTGTCCAAATCGCCCGCCCGGTCGAACACCACCTCCGGCGGTGCGGCGATCGTACGGGAACGCTCGTATTCACTCATCTCGATCCCTCCGGTGTGGAGACCCCGGCCTCGGCCCCGAGGAGGTTGCCGACCGGTCGTGGACGTTGATCGACGACCTACCCCACCCGGCGAGATCCATCCACGAAACACCAGCTCAAACCGGATTCCGAGAGCTCAGGGCCGGGCCCTCCACCGGGACGGCCCGCCGAGGCCCCGTGGCGTCCCCGGAGGGAACGGCGCGGAACCGAACGGCGTCGGATGTCGTTGTGCCGGAAGGGGACCGGGATCCCGGGTGGAGCGTCGAGCTCGATGGGGCGCGTCCCGCCCTCCGACCTCATGAACCCTCATGAACCCTCACGAACTCCGTGAATCCATCGGAACGGAACGAAGCCATGCACGTCCCCCAGGACCCTCGGCCCGCGGCGGAGCCCCTCCGGCCCTCCGCCCAGCCCTCCGGCCCGCCCCACCGGTTCGGTGTTCCCGGTGCTCCCGACGCGTCCGGCGTACCCATGGAGCACTTCCCACCCCCGTCCCGGCACGACCCCTGGCTGGTGCCGGCACCACCCGGCAGCCGCTACGACCGGCTGGCGCGCACCCGCCTGCACGCCTGGTGGCGGCCGGTTCTGGGCACGGCCGTGGGCCTCGCGGGCCTCATGCTGGCCGGGCTCGCCGTCATCCTCGGCGGTGCGACGGCCGGGGTGTTCGCGGGCGTCGAGACAGGCGGATCCGGCGGGCAGCTCTTCGCCGATCCGGTGTTCGACCTGGGGATCAACCTGCTCGCGATCGCGGCCGTCCTGCCGATCGTGTACGGCGTGGTGGCGTGGATCCAGCGGCGCCCGCCCGGCACCCTCTCCTCGGTCGTGGGCCGCCTGCGGTGGCGGTGGCTGGCGCGGTGCACGGCGGTGGCGATCGGCGCCGTGGTGCTGGGCCAGGCCGCGGTCGCCGTCGCCTACGTCGCCACCGGGAAAGACCTCGGTGAGATGTTCGGCTGGGTGGGCTGGGAGCGCTTCCTGCCCGCCCTGGCCGTCACCGTGCTCCTGGTGCCCTTCCAGGCCGCCGCCGAGGAGTACGTCTTCCGGGGGTGGCTGGTCCAGGCGTTCGGCGCCTTCCTCTCCAACCCGTGGCCCGGCATCCTGCTGAGCGCCGCCGGCTTCACCGCGGTGCACGCCTACGTCGACTGGGGCATCGTCGACGTTTTCGCCTTCGGGGCGCTGATGGGCTGGCTGGCGGTGCGGACCGGCGGCCTGGAGGCCGCCATCGCCCTGCACGTGGTCAACAACGTGCTGGCGTTCGGGGTCAGCGGAGCCGACGGGAGCCTGTCGGAGGCGCTGAAGCAGGGGTCGGTGCCCTGGCAGACCCTGGCGGGAACGGTCGTGCAGCTCGGCCTCTACGCGATCGTGGTGGTGGTCATGGCCGGGAGGCGAAGGATCGAGACCGTCTCCCGCTGAGACCTGGGACCTGAGACCTGGGATCTGGGGCCTGGGACTTGAGGCCGCACCGCACCGGGACGGCCCGCTCCCGGTCACCCGCCCCCGGGCGCCGGCGCCCTGTCGTCCGCGGGGAAACCGGTCGGACCGCGCGCTCCCGTCCCGCACGCCGGACGCGACATCTGGACGGCCTTCCATGCTCCTTGACAGCTTATATGCCAATTCAGCTATATTGCCGAAGTGGCAACCACATTCGAAGTACTGGCCGAGCCGCGGCGCCGGGAGATCCTCGACCTGCTCCGCACCGGCGAGCGTCCCGTGGGCGACCTGGTGGAGCGGCTCGCGCTGACCCAGCCGACGGTGTCGAAGCACCTGAGGATCCTGCGCGAGGCGGGCCTGGTCGAGGTCAGGCACGACGCGCAGCGCCGGTGGTACCGGCTGCGACCGGAACCGCTCGCCGAGATGGCCGCCTGGCTCGAGCCCTACCGGAGCATGTGGGAGACCAGCCTGGACGCGCTCGAACGCCACCTCGACACCATGCCGGAAGAGGCCTGACGAGATATCAGGAAATCCGACAAAAGCCTAGAAAGGACGAAATTATGGAAGAGGAACGGGCGACCCTGCGGACCGTCGACGACCGGCCGGTGCTGCGCTTCGAACGGCGGCTGGCCCACTCCCCGGAGAAGGTCTGGAAGGCCGTCACCGACCCGGCCGAGACGGTCCACTGGTTCCCGGCGACGGTGGAGACCGAGCAGGTCGTCGGCGCCGCGATGCGCTTCACCTTCGAGGGCGGGGACGACCTCACCCACGGCCGGGTCCTCGAGTTCGACCCCCCGAAGGTGTACGCCTTCCGCTGGAACCAGGACGTGCTGCGCTTCGAGGTTCTCCCCGACGGGCCGGGGTGCCGTCTCGTCTTCACCCACACGCTGGGAGGCGGGTGGGCCGGCCGGCTGACCGCGGGCCGCACCGCGGCGGGCTGGGACACCTGCCTGACCGCACTGCTGGCCAGGCTGGACGGCGAGCCCTCCGAGCAGCCCTCCGGCTGGGCCGACCGCATCGGGGCCTATGTCGAGGTCTTCGGGCTGGCCGAGGGCGAGACGCGGGAGAGCGGCGACGGCCACCTCGTGCGGTTCGCGCGCGACCTGATGTGGAAGCCCGTCGAGGAGGTGTGGAACATCCTCGTCGAGCGGGACGATCCCCGGCCGGGCGCGGAGCCGCCGGCGTGGTTCACGACCCCGTACGTGCCCGCGGGCCCGGTGACGGAGGCCGGGGCGCCGCGCGTCCTGGAGTACGAGTGGCGCCATGACGGCGAGCCCGCGGGGCGGGTGCGCTGGGAGTTCGCGCACGATCCCGCGCAGGGCACCCGGGTGGTGCTGACGCAGACGCTTCCCGCGCGGCTGGCCGGGCTCCGCGCGACGGCGCTCGCCGCCTGGCAGGCGCACCTGGAGGCGCTCTTCGCGGCCGTCCAGGGCGAGCCCCGACGCCTGCCCGAGGGCCGCGTCGAGGAACTGCGGAAACTGTACGAGCACCGCCTGGGCTGATCGCGCGCCCGGAGCACCCCGCGGCGCGATCGGCGGGCAGCGGGCGGGTCACGCGGATTTCCCGTCCTCACCCTGTCGCCATATTGCATAGCAATGCTATGGTTTCATGGAACGCGAGCCCGAGCTCGCCGAGGACGAAGACGAAGGAGCAGCGATGGCCGTCACCCTGGTCAACCCGGACGGATTGCCGAAGCCCGAGGTCTACCGGCAGCTGTCGATCGCCACCGGGTCGAAGCTGGTGTTCCTCGCCGGCCAGGTCGCCCGCGACGCCGACGGCGGCAAGGTGGGCGAGGGCGACCTCGCCGCCCAGGTCGAGCAGGCCTACCTCAACATCGGCACCGCGCTGGCCGGGATCGGCGCCTCCTTCGACGACGTGGCCAAGCTGACCGTCTACGTCGTCGACTGGAGCCCCGACAAGATGCCTCTGCTCGGCGAGGGGGTCGCCCGGGCGGCCGCGAAGCTGGGGGTCGACCCGGTCAAGCCGATCACGCTGCTGGGCGTCGCCGCGCTGGGCGAGCCCGATCTCCTGGTCGAGGTGGAAGCCACCGCGGTCATCGACTGAACGGCGGGTGACCGCCGGCCCTCGCCGTCCGGCGTCCTCCGCGGAGCCCGCCGCGGTCACCGTCACGCGACCGGCGGGACCGCGAGGAGGATGGGTTTTTGTACTGCGATGATCACGGTTCGCTGGATATGATCGCTTTTTGGTAGGTACGGCCGGACGGTGGGCAGGCAACCGGCCAACGCGCCAGACCGGCGTCCGAGCGGGTGGTGTCTCGGCGACGGCGGAGGGAGTCGGCTCCGGTGGGAAACCTCGATCTGAATCGCGAGGCGCTGGCCAAGCTGCGCGTCACGGTGAACACCCAGGGGGGAAGGCTCGCCACCGTCGGCGACGACTTCCCCGCCAGGGGCGGCGCGAGTCCGTCACTCTTCGGGACCCTGACCGGCGCCCGGGAGCTGGCCGACGCGATCGGCCGGGTCGAAGGGCACGCGGACGGCGAGCTGGGCACGGTGAAGAGCCGTCTTGACGGCGTCGAACGCGCCCTCGACACGATCGAGGACAACGTGACCACGGCCGAGTGGGGCACCACGAGCCACCTTCCGGCCATATGACCGACATGGACGCCGTGGCGGCGCTGCCCGGGGGGCAGGCCCTGGCCGCGCTGGCGAAGAAGACGGACGGGGACCCCGCCGCGATCCGGGCGATCGCCACCCGGTGGCGCAAGGCGGTCAGCTCGTCCGCCGAGCCGTTCAGGCTCCTGAGGAACGCGGTCAACCAGGTGGACACCGCCTGGAGGGGCGCCTCCGCCGACGCCTTCGTGGCGTACATGCGGCGGTACGACAAGGCCGGCGGTTCCCTGCGAGACGCGCTGGGCGACTGCGCGAACTCCCTGGACACCGCCGCCGGCGCCGTCGAGACGGCGAAGGCGGACGCCGAGCGCGTCTGCGGTGACCTGCTGACCTGGGTGGCGGAATACCGGCGCCGCAACCCGCACGCCACCGAGGAGCAGCTCAAGCCGGGCATCGTCCGGCAGGTCGAGATGGCGGTGTCCCAGGTGCAGGGGCACGTCGACTCGGCCGAGACCGCGCTGTCCACCGCGCGGCGCGAGCTCGACAAGCATCTCGGCGACACCACGGTGTTCTCCGCCATCCCGGCCGCGGGCGACCAGGACTTCGTCCCCGGCCCCGGGCACACCACCCGGTGGGTGCCGGTGCCCGAGGAGGAGTTCCGCACCACCACGCCCGCCGGTACGGAACCCGGCTCGCAGGGCGGCGGCGGTAACGGCGGCGGGGGCGGCGGACCGTCGTCCGGGAACCAGGGCGGCGGTTCGGGCGGCGGAGGCGGTGGAGGCGGTGGCCAGGCGATCCCGTACACGGTCACCGGCGACGGCACCGGAGCCGACATCGTGGCCGCCGCGAGGAGCCACATCGGCAAGCCCTACGTCTGGGGCACCGACGGGCCCGACTCGTTCGACTGCAGCGGCCTGGTGCACGTCTCGCTGAACGAGGCGGGCATCAAGATCGGGGACAACACCGCCGCCGGGTACCAGGACAGCGGACGGCCGGTCACCGGCCCGCCGCAGCCGGGCGACATCGTCTTCTTCGGCGACCCGGCGACCCACTGCGCCGTCTACATGGGCGACGGCCAGATGATCGCCGCCCCGAAACCGGGCGACCACGTCAAGATCCAGTCGGTGGCCGGCGCTTCCCCCATCACCTACCGGCGCTTCGTCTGAACGTCCGTACGGGACGCGCACGACGCTGACCGGCAGGCCCGCTCACCGGTGTTCGCGGTGACGGGGCCGGCGGTTCGCGGGCCGCCCGCGCATCGGGTAGGGAGGAGAAGGAAATGTCGGTGGACTCTGGCAGGCTGAGGGCGACCGGCCCAATGGTTTCGTCCCTGCGCGCAGAAGCCTGGAGCCGGGTCACCGGCACGTGAACGCATCGAAGGAAGAGGCCATGCTCACCACCCGATATGTCCCCGGCGCCCCCAACTGGATCGACCTGGGCACGCCCGACGTCGAGACCGCCGCCGCCTTCTACGGACCCCTGCTCGGCTGGAGCCTCCAGGAGGCCGGTCCCCAGGCGGGCGGTTACGGCTTCTTCGAGCTCGACGGCAAGGTCGTCGCCGCCGTCGGGCCGCTCACCCAGGAGGGAGCGGTTTCCGCGTGGACGCCCTACTTCCACACCGCCGACGCCGACGCCACGGCGAAGGCGGTCGAGCAGGCGGGCGGGACCGTGCGCGTCGCGCCGGACGACGTCTTCGCCAAGGGCCGGATGGCCGGGTTCACCGACCCCGGCGGCGCCGAGTTCGCCGTCTGGCAGCCGGGCACGATCAAGGGCCTGGACCTCGTCACCGAGAACGGTTCCCTGGCCTGGCTCGAGCTGTACGTCACCGACGCGGAGACCGCCCGACCCTTCTACCAGGCGGTCTTCGGCTGGGATATCCAGGACATCACGTTCGGCGACATGCCCTACCTCCTGCTGTCGACCGCCGAGGGCGAGAACGCGGCCCTGGGAGGCGTCAGGCCGCTCCAGGCGGGCGACAGGCCGCACTGGTTGCCGTACTTCGAGGTGGCCGACTGTGACGCGTCCGTCGTCCGGGTGCGGGAGCTCGGCGGCGACCTCGTCGCGCCCGCCTCGGACATCGAGGGCGTCGGCCGTTTCGCCGTGGTCTCCGACCCCCACGGCGCGCGCTTCGCCGTCATCGCCAGCGTCGGCTGACCCGCGCGGGGCGCCCCTCCGGTCCTGCCGACGCGGGGCGCCCGGCCGGTCCCACCCGCCGAGCAGGCGTGCGTGCCTCCCACCCGCCGAGCAGGCGTACGTGCCTCCTACCCGCTGAGCAGGCGTGCCAGCCGCGTCGCGTGCGGTCGCCAATCAAGGCCCTTGTCCAGCGCCCAGGCGTCGTCGTGGCAGGTTCGCAGGTGACGCTCGCCGGCGTCACCGATCACGGTGATCACGTCGCCGCGGACCTGCCGGTCGCGCATGCGGACGGCCATCTCCAGCGCGCCCCACAGGTTCGTCCCGGTGGCGGCGCCGACCGTCAGTCCGGTCACCTCGCGCACCCGGCGGGCGGCGGCCACGCTGGCGGCATCCGGCACGGGAACGACCAGGTCGACGAGGGAGGCGACGAAGCCCGGCTCGATGCGCGGCCGGCCGATCCCCTCGATCCTGGACGGCATGCCGGTGCCGTAGTCGTCGGCACCGGTCACCCAACCGGGAAAGTACGCCGAGTTCTCCGAATCGACCACAGCCAGCCTGCCGGGCAGCCGGTGGTCGCGCAGGTGGCGGCCGACGGCTGCGGAGGTGGCACCGGTGCCCGCGCCGACCACGATCCATTCCGGGCAGCGGGGCACCTGCTCGAAAAGCTCCTCCGCCAGGCTCCCGCCGCGCCAGTCGACGGCCGCGGCCGAGGCGTAGTGGTCCAGGTAGCAGCCGCCCAGCCGCTCGGCCAGCTTCGCGGCCTCCTCGTAGATGGCTGGCGGCGGATGAACGTATCGGCAGGTCCCACCCCATCTCTCCACGTCCTGCCCTCGGGAGCCCCGCGGCATGACCGCGATGTACGGCAGGTCGAGCAGCCGGGCGAAGTACGCCTGGGCGAGCGCCATGGCGCCCCCCGTGGCCTCCACCACGGGAGTGCCCCGCGTGATCCGGCCGGCGGCGATCGCGGTCGTGAACAGGGCACGGGCCAGCCGGTGCTTCAGACCACCTGCCGGCTGGACCGACTCGTCCTTCAACCAGAGCCGCACCCCCCAGCCGCCGGGCAACGGGAACGGCCGCAGCGGGGTGGGCCCGGTGCGCGCCCTCTCCTCCTCCAGCCGTTCGATCGCCTCCGCCGCCCACGCGTCTGTCATGAGGGAAGACCTCTCTGCCGTACGGCGCCGGAAATCGTCCGAAGACCGGTGGCGGCCACCGGCGCGTTCATGTCCACCGCCTTGAGGACGGAACGGCTCCCACGGCTCCCACGGCTCATCGCGGGTCAGGCGGCGGGGCGTCATCACGGCCGTTGACCTCGGCCGCGATCCGGTCGGCGCGCAGGCCGATCAGGGACAGCCCGCCGATGAGAAGCGTGAACTGCAGGGCGAGGATCGCGTAGCCGGCCGCCTCCGGGAGGTCGAGCAGGACACCGGCGGCGATGGAGGCCGCGAGGACCAGCCCCAGGGCCGCCGCCAGCCGGCGCATCGGCGCCCTCGCCCACGTGTGGGCGGCGTTCCAGGCCTCGCGGGAGGCGAGGGTCTGCCGGGTGCGGAACCCGGCGAGGTGGTTACGGGTGTCGGCCGCGCCGGATTCGTCGTGGAACGGGATGAGCAGGAGCGCGAGCGCCGGGAGGGTCAGGACGGAGGCCACGATCACCGGTTCCATGTCCGGATGCTACCCGCCCAAGATGTCCCGCGCGCCTTGGTGATCATCGCTTCCCTGCGCCGGCGACCGCCGGAAGCGGGACCGTTCGAACCGGACGAGCATGTCATCCCATGCGGTCACGCAGGATCGCGACGCCGTCGCCGTCGAGGTCGTCGCAGTAGGCCGCGCGCCCGGTCATGGCCATCGTGAGCGCCAGGGTGCCGCCGGACACGAGCGCACCGGAGCCGGCCCTGAAGGGGCCGTCGTCGGCGGCGAGTCGCAGGCCGCCGATCCGTCCTTTGGCGAGGACCACGAGGTCGGAACCCCGGTAGTACTCGGCCAACCGGGTGAGGGTCGTGATCGGGTAGTCGCGGCGGATCCCCAGGGGGCGCCGGATGTCCTCCGCGTGGACGATCGTCTCGCCCAGCATCGCCACGACCGGCAGGGGTGGTTTGGTGGTGCTCGTGACGACGCGGCGGAACCTGTCGTGCGTCTCGGCCCCGGTCGCCCCCAGCTGCTCGGCCAGCCGCATGGCGACCTGCCTGTCGAAGTCGAACCGGCAGCGGATCACACCCGCCAGCCACCGCACCGGGCCGAGGCCCGCCGCCGAGGTGAGGTGTGCCAGCACCTCGCGCACGGTCAACCCGGCGCACAGCGACGGCGTCGTCCACTGCTCGCCGGTCAGGTTCGCCAGGTCCGCCGCGAGGGCCGCTCGTTCGGCGTGGATCAGCGGCCAGATGTCGGACGCGCGGCGGAGGTTCGCCTTCTTGTCTGGATCGGTCATGTCGGGCGGCGTCCTGTCATGGGTCATGGAGGTCCTCGCGGCGGCCGGTGGGGAGGGTCGGAAGATGAGACTCTCGCCCCGAGGCGGAATCGTCGCTCGCGAGCCGTCTTCTCGCGGGCGATCCCGGCGGTGGGGCGGTATGACGCGCGGCGCCCCACCGCCTCCCGCTCGATCCGGCGGCCGGGAGACACGGCCTCCCGGTCGCCGGAACCGCAGGGTACGGTCTCCGCCGACCGGAGCCGGAGGGCACGACCGCCGCCCGCCGGAGGACGGCTGCGGCGAAGGCGCGGGCCTCCGGGTCTGGGGACCGGGGAGCGGGGACCGGATCAGACCTGCCGGGCGAGGCCCCTCTCGACCGCCTCGATGATCCTCGGCCGCAGCTCGGCGCAGCTGATGATCATGTCCACCGAACCGACGTCGACCGCCCGCTGGATGCTGTGCACGCGGTCGAACTCGGTGGCCACCTCGGTGAGCTTCTCGGCCCGCACCGACGAGCGCAGCTCGGCCAGCTCGGTGGCGAGCGCGGCCCGCGTGGCGGCCGGTGCCTCCGCGACGCGGGCGGCGAGCGCGAGCACGCGGGGGTCGTTGCCGGTCCGCTTGTCGACGTCGCGCGCGAAGACCACCGCGGCGGCCGGGGCACCGCCGAGCACCGAGGCGAACGATCCCTCGACCGCGAGCACGGTCATGTTCGGGTTGAGCGCCTTGGAGAACACCACGAACGCGCCGCCGTGGTACCGCGAGATCACGCAGAACACGATGGGGCCCTTGAAGTTCACCACCGCGCGGCCGATCTCCGCGCCGTACTCCAGCTGCAGCTTGCGCATCGACTCGGGCGACCCGTCGAACCCCGACAGGTTGGCCAGCACGACCAGCGGGCGGTTCCCGCTGGCGGCGTTGATGGCCCGGGCGACCTTCTTGGACGACCTCGGGAACAGGGTGCCCGCGGTGTAGGTGTCCGGGCCGTCGGTGGGCGGGAAGCCGCGACGCGGCACGGACCGGGACTCGATACCCAGCAGGCACACCGGCCGGCCGCCGAGGTGGACGTCCCAGGTCGCGGCGGTGTCCGCGTCGGCCATGCCCGCCCACCGCTCCAGCACCGGGTGGTCCTGGTCGGACAGCGCGCGCATGACGGTGCGGATGTCGAACGGCTTCTTGCGGTCCGGGTTGGACTCGACGGAGAAGATCTGGCCCACCGTCGTGAAGTCGCTGTCCGGCACGCTGTGCGGGAACGTCGACACGTCGCGGTCCACCGGGTCGCCGGTGACCGTCCTGCGCGGCAGGCTCTCCCCCGGCGCGATGTAGCTGTGGTCGTAGTGCGACATCAGGATCTCCCGCGCGCCGCGGATGTCCGGCGCCCAGTACTGTGCCTGGCCGTTCGGGCCCATGATCCGGTCGTACCCGCCGATGCCGTGGTTGTCCTCGGCCGACACGCCGCCGGAGAAGTCGAGCGACTGCTTGCCCGTCAGCACCATCGCGGAGTCCGGCGTCATCACCAGGATGCCCTTGGTGTGCATGAGCATCGTGGCCTCGGCGTTCCAGTACGGCTGGGCGCCGACGTTGATGCCCGCGACCACGATGTTGATCTCGCCGCCGTCCTGGGTGAAGTTCACGATCCGCTTCAGCGCGGCCGCCACCCAGTCCATGTTCTCGGTGCCGGACGACATCGAGATCCGGGCGCCCGCGGAGAGCGCGAACCACTCCAGCGGCACCCGCATCCGCTCGGCCAGGTCGAGCGCGGCGATCACCCGCGCGCACTCGGGCTCGGACAGCGCGCCGAGCGCCTTCGTCGGGTCGCCCAGCAGCACGACGCGGGTCATGCCCTCCGGGTGGCGCGACGTGGGCGTGCTGACGACACCCGCGACGAGCGCGGCGGTGTTGCGCCCCTTGGGCCGGTTCACCGGCACCAGCTCCGACCGCTCGTCCAGGTCGTACTCGGTGAACGAGCCGAACGGCCCGGCGAGCATGGCGGTCAGCTCGTACGGGTGGTGCGTGCCGCGGCTGTGCGCGCGCAGCACCTCCTGGCGGTAGTCGTCCAGCGGCTCGATGGGCTCGGTCGGCGGCGGCACGACGGACAGCTGCACGCCGGAGCCCACGTCGTAGCCGATCCGCACGGCGATGTCGACGAGCTCGCCGGTGGCGCCGTCGCGGCGCCTGCCGAGGAACAGCACCTCCTCCAGGCCCGCGCCCGCCGTCGTCGGCAGCACGCGCTTCGCCACGGTGTTCAGATCCTCCGGCGACAGGTCGTTCGGCGGCCACACGTAGATGACGATCCTGTTGGTGGCGGACGTCTTCGCGCCGGGCTTCTTGGCCCGGCGGATCGCGTCGAGGCACGTGGCCAGGATGTTCTCGGCGGCGGGCAGCGCGACGAGCCTGCCCTCGTCGTCGCGCAGCGGGGTCAGGTCGCGGACCTGGCCCAGGGCGACGAGGCGCTCGTCGGACGGGTTCTGCCGCGCCGTGGCCCGGAAGAGGTAGACCTCCTCGTCGGGCGCGGGCAGCCGGGTGAGGTCGAAGTCGCGCAGCCGTTCCAGCTGCATGCGCTCGGCGATGCGCGGGTGCAGGCCGCGCAGCAGCCGTTCCTCCGCGAAGCCGTCCGCGGAAGGCCGGAAGGTGAAGTGGTGGTGCATCACGGCGCCGCTGTTGCCCGCGACGGTCGCGACGATGCGGCCGACCCGGTTCGACGGCTGCTGCGCGACCATGACCTCGCGCAGGCGCGCGGCCATCTCGTCGGGGTCGCTCGGGCCGTCCGACCAGGTCAGGTAGATGTCCGCCACCAGCTCGCCGTCGCCGGCGAACTCGTCGACCGCCTTGACCGCCTCGGCCAGCGCCAGGAAGTCGACCGCGGTGGCCACGACGCGGCCGTTGCCGGCCGCGGTGCGGTGGTCGGCGACGACGAACGTGCAGCCCGCCACCTTGCTCACCCGGATGTCGCCGAGCGCGCGGTTGCCGTAGTAGCGGCGGCTCAGCACCTCCAGCAGCGGCACGGGGTCCGCGCCCTCGCGGCCGATCCGCTGGCCGACCAGCCGGACGAGCGGCTCGGCGCTGGCGACCATGGCGGAGATCCGCTCGGCGCGGTCGGGCGCGTCCGGGTGCCGGTCGAGGTGGCGCAGGTGCTTGCGTACGGCCGTGTAGACCTTGGCGCGGGTGCGGCGCAGCAGCGGCTGGGCGAACCAGGCGAACACCACGCCGCGCGCCAGGTCCGCGACGGCGGGGAACCGGACCTGGGTGGCGGCGACCAGGTGCTCCAGCGCAAGGCCGACGGTGACGCGGTCGGCCTCGGCGGGCGGGGACTCCTTGACCCACTGGCGCAGCAGGGTCGTCACCACGGCGACGTCGGAGGACGCGCGCCGCTGGGCCAGGAAGATCCGGAAGACCGCGTCCTCCAGCTCCGGCGTGCGCTCCAGGCCCTCGACGCCGTAGCGGGACAGCACGTGCGTGAGCCGCTGCCGGAAGCTCTCCGACAGCCCGGCCCGGTCCGGGTCCAGGTACTGCAGGTAGGTGTGGAAGTACTCGCGGGGGCTGTGCACCGAGGAGTCGGGCTTCGACTCCTCTCCGGCGGGCCGGTTGCGGCTCAGCTCGCTCAGGTCGGCGAACAGGCGCAGCAACTCGACCTCACCGGCCGGCTCGTGCTCACCCTTCTCTGCGAGCTCGGCGCGCGCGGCCAGATAGCCGGCGAGCAGGCGCTTCTCGTCCCGCGAGTCGATGTCGAAGCCCAGCAGGAGGCTGCGCAGGTCCTGCAGCCCGCGCGCGGCCCGCTCGGCCGCGGGCACGTCCGCCGGCTCGGCCGGCAGATCCAGCTCGACCTCCCGTGCCTCGGCCACGGGACCGGCCGCCTCGTCGCCGTCGCCCAGCGGCTCCAGGCGCAGCAGGCGGGCACCCGCCTCCACCTGGCTGCCGACCGACACCGCGAGCTCCCGCACGCGGCCGCGGAACGGCGCGCGCAGCACGGTCTCCATCTTCATGCTCTCGACCACGAGCAGCGGCGCGCCGGCCTCGACCTCGTCGCCCGCCTGCAGCGGCGTGGCCACCACGAGCGCGGGCACCGGCGAGCGCACGATGCCGCCCTCGTCGCGGCTGATCCGGTGCGTGACGCCGTCGACCTCGACCAGGTGGATCGGGCCGTGAGTGCTCGTGACGACCTTGAAGCGGACGCCGTTCACGGTGATCTGGCCGCTGTGCTCGTCGAAGCGCTCGATGTCGACGTCGGCCGCGTGCTGGGGGCCGCCCGCCGAGATGCCGACGCGGAACCGGTGGCCACCGGTGCGGGCGACCTGGACGCGGTAGCCGACGTCGCGGAGCTTGAGCTCCAGCGCGCGTCCGCTCTCGTGCTGCGACTGCGGGCGGCCGCCGTGCGCGGCGGCCAGGAAGCGCTGCCGCGTCACGGCCTCCTCGTCCTCGTAGGCCTCGACGGCGGCGGCGATCAGCGCGATCGCGGAGTGCCGGTGCGCGACGAGGGCGCCCCGGGCGCGCACGCGGTCGATCCAGCCGGTGTCGGCGGACCCGTCGATCACCGCGGGCTCGTCGAGCAGCGTGCGGACGAAGCCCTTGTTCGTCACGCCGCCCTCGATGATGACGGTCGTCTGCGACATCGCGCGGCGCAGGCGGGCCAGCGCCTCCGTACGGTCACGGCCATGCGCGATGATCTTGGCGATCATCGAGTCGAAGTCGGCGGGGATCGTGTCGCCCTCGCTGAACCCGGTGTCCACCCGGATGCCGGGGCCGCTGGGCAACGCGAGCCGCGCGATCCGGCCGGGTGAGGGCGCGAAGTCGCGGTCGGGGTCCTCGGCGTTGAGGCGCGCCTCGACGGCGTGACCCCACTCCTGCGGCGCGTCCCCCTCGAGCCTGCCGCCCGCCGCGACGTGCAGCTGGGCCTTCACCAGGTCGACGCCGGTGGTGATCTCGGTGATCGGGTGCTCGACCTGCAGGCGCGTGTTGACCTCGAGGAACGCGAACAGCCGCTCACCGGGGTGGTAGAGGAACTCGACGGTGCCCGCGCCCTTGTAGTCGACCGCGAGCACGAGCCGCTCGGCCGCCGCCTTCAGCTCGGCGACCTGCCCGGCGTCGAGGACCGGGGAGGCGGACTCCTCGATGATCTTCTGGTTGCGCCGCTGCACGGAGCAGTCGCGCACGCCCAGCGCCCACGCGGTGCCCTGCCCGTCGGCGATGACCTGCACCTCGACGTGCCGGGCGCCCGTCACCAGGCGCTCCAGGAACACGACGCCGCTGCCGAACGCGCGCGCGGCCTCCTGGCGCGTCAGCTCGTAGGCCTGGGACAGCTCGTCGGCGTCGGCGACCATCCGGATGCCGCGGCCGCCGCCGCCCGCGGTCGCCTTCAGCATCAGCGGGTAGCCGATCCGCTCCGCCGCCGCCTTCGCCTCCTCCAGCGTCTCCACCGGACCGCGGCTCCACGGCGCGACGGGCACCCCGACCTCTTCGGCGATCAGCTTCGAGCCGATCTTGTCGCCCAGCCTGCGCATCGCCTCGGCGCCCGGGCCGACGAACGTCACGCCGATCTCGGCGCACAGGTCGGCAAACGCCGGGTCCTCCGCCACGAAGCCCCAGCCGACCCAGGCCGCGTCCGCGCCGGTCTCGACCAGGGCCTTCCGCAGGACCGCGTGGTCCAGATAGGGCCGGTCCGCGGCGAGTCCCAGGTCGTAGGCGAGGTCCGCCTCCCGGACGAACGTGGCCGTCCGGTCGGAGTCCGTGTACAGGGCGACGGTCTCGATCCGTGTGCCCGTCTCCGCGGCTAGGTCCTGAACGGCGTGGATGAGCCGCATGGCGGCTTCACCGCGGTTGACGATGGCGACACGACTGAACACTGAGCGGGCCTTTCGAAGACGGTGAACACGGCGGTCGTCCCCGCCGTAACCGGGGTACATCCTCTCGACTGCCTCCGGATACCGGAATGGCGGGGACTAAGCGTGTTTCGCGGCCGGAGTTGTGCGGCTCGCACAAACGCGCCCGTCGGGATGGTGTGACATGTGGCGGGTGTGACGTGTGTCTGGTCTGATCTTGGTCGTGCGGCGGCTCGTGGACTCGAAGGTCCGTTCGGACTGGTCACGGGCGAGGGTAGTCCGTTTGCCGGGCGGCGACAAAGACGGCAGCTCGCGCCCGTACCGTCCGTGCGGCGTGGCCGCGGGAGCGACGGGGGACGCGGCCGCCGCGTCGCGCCGCCCGATCTCCGGAAACGACGGTTCTCCCCCGGCCGTGATCGCCCGAGGGGCGACGCGGGGAAACCCGGCCGGCTCGCAGGCCACGATCACCACGCCGGTGGTGGTGGTCACGGAGCACCCGGGTGACGGCACTCCTGCCGGCCTCGCCGGGAAGGACGCCTATTCGCCGGTGAAACCGTCGATCCGCTCGCGCAGCAGGTCGGCGTGGCCGTTGTGCCGGGCGTACTCCTCGATCATGTGGACGAGGATCCAGCGGTGGGAGCAGTCCTGCCCGTGGCGCTGCCGCTTCGCGACGGCGTCCAGCGGCACCTCGGCCGAGAGCTTGCGGGCGATCTCGATCTCGGCCCGCCAGGTGGCGAAGGCCTCCTGGGCGGAGGCGGTGTCCACGTCGTTGAACTCCGCGTCGGGGTCGTCGGTCTTGTAAAGGAGGGGGACGTCCTCGTCGTCCAGCACGCGGCGGAACCAGGCGCGCTCCACGTGCGCCATGTGGCGGACCAGGCCGAGGAGCGACATGGTCGACGGCGGCACCGAGCGCTCTCGGAGTTGCTCCTCCGAGAGCCCCGCGCACTTGACGGCCAGGGTCTCGCGGTGCCAGTCGAGCCAGTTGTTCAGCATGGCGCGCTCGTCACCGATGAAGGGAGGAGGGATGCGGTTGTCGGTCACGGCTCACGATTATCGCACCGCGAAGTACCGTCCGGTCATGGCCGGCGGCCGGCGGCCGGCGGCCGGCCGGAGCCTCCGCGCCACCTCCGCCCCGCCCTTCCGGAGACCGCTGAACGGCTCGGCCACGGCGAACGGCCGCGGCGGGCCCGTACGGGGCACGAACGACGAGGTCCAAGGTCCGTTCACAGGGTGGACGCGCCGTCGGCGATCGCCCGGAGCGCGGCGCAGTGCGCGGCGAACGCCGCCCTGCCCTCCTTGCTGAGGGCGAGCCAGGTGCGGGGGCGCTTGCCGACGTATCCCTTGATGACCTTGACGTACCCGGCGCCCTCCAGCGTGGCGACCTGTTTGGACAGGGCCGAGTCCGTCACCTCGACGGTGTCACGGACGTAGCCGAACTCGGCCCTGTCGGCGGCGGCGAGCAGGGCCACGATCGCGAACCGGACCGGCGAGTGGATGACGTCGTCGAGCAGGTGGCGCGGGTGGCTCATCGGCGCGCCTCCAGGTAGGCGCCGGCGAAGGGGGGCAGGGAGACCAGGACCGCCCCCGGCAGCCACCAGGCGGGCTCGCCGGGGAACCAGACCACTCCGCACAGCAGGACACCGAGGTACAGCACTCCCCACGCCGCCATGATCACGCCGTGCCGGGCGCCGTACCCGTGACGGCTGACCGGCTGGCGTGCGGCGTAGACGATCAACGCCGCCACGAAAGCCATCCATAGGGTCGTGGAGACCGCCACCGCGAGCACGCCCGAGGCGAATCCGAGCACGGGCACCATCACGAGCGTCGCGACACCGAAGAGGACCAGATACTGGCTGTACCACCTGGAGCGGTTTCTCACGAGGGCGTCGAGTTCCCGGGCGCGTGCCAGCGCCTCCGTGGGGCTCATGTGCTCGTGCTGCGCCATGGGAATGCCTTCCTCTTCGACCAGTACCTTCAATTTAGATAACTACTTGCAGTATTGGCAAGTAGTTTCCAAGGCTGAGGACACGTCATCGCGCGGGCGGCCCGGCTCACCGGTCGCGGCGCTCCGGAGGCCCCGACGAGGAGCGAATTTGAGTCACTTGACTTAAATGAGGCGGGCGATTTGAATGACGCCAACCGCGATCCTCGAGGGAGAGTGATCTTGAGCGAGCCCGGCGCCGAAGCGCCCGAATACCCCTTCCGCAACCCCAGCGCGCTGGAGCCGCCGCGGGAGTGGGCCGAGCTGCGGGAGAGCTGCCCGGTCGCGCCGATCCGGCTGGCCAGCGGGGACATCGCGCTGCTGCTGACGCGCTACCAGGACGTCAAGGAGGTCCTGTCGGACCCGCGTTTCTCCCGCCGTCTCGACGCCGAGGGGGCGGCGCGGGTGACGGCCAACGAGTCGGGCGGCGTGTTCGGCCGCGGCGGTGACGGCGGCGGCGCCATGACAGGCGACACCCACCGGGCCTGGCGGCAGCTGGTGGGCAGGGCGTTCACCGCCAAGCGGGTCATCGCGATGCAGCCCAGGATCCGGGCGATGGCCGAGCAGCTGGTCGAGCGGATGGTCGCCCGGGGCGAGCCCGCCGACCTGGTGAGCGCGGTCGGCTTCCCGCTGCCGGTGTGGGCGATCTGCGACCTGCTCGGGGTGCCCGACTCCGACCGGGACAGGTTCGCGTACTGGTCGGACACCATGCTCAGCATGACCAGGTTCGGTCAGGAGGAGATCGACGCCGCCCAGGGCGAGTTCGACGCCTACCTGATGGCGCACGTCGACACCAAGCGGGCCGAGCCGGGCGAGGACCTGCTGAGCGAGCTGGCCTCGACGGTGGAGGGGCTGGACGGGCGGCTGACCGAGCAGTTGCTGGTGATGACGGCCAAGGGCCTGCTGGTGGCCGGGCACGAGACCACCGCCAACATGATCGGCAAGATGGTGTCGATGCTGCTGGCCGACCGTTCCCGCTGGGAGGCGCTGCTGGCCGACCGCGCGCTGATCCGCTCGGCGGTGGAGGAGGTGCTGCGTTTTGACGCCAATCCCGGCTTCGGCATGCCGCGCTACCTCAGCGAGGGGGTCACGGTGGCGGGGGAGGAACTGCCCGCGGGCACGACGGTCGTGTGCAGCATGGCCTCGGCCAACCGGGACGAGCGGCAGTTCGAGAACGCCGGCGAGATGCGGCTGGACCGCTCGCCCAACCCGCACGTGACCTTCGGCGCCGGCCCGCACTCCTGCCTGGGGCAGGCGCTGGCCCGCACCGAGCTGCAGACCGTGCTCGGCGTGCTGCTGGAGCGGCTGCCCACGCTGGAGCCGGCCGTCCCGGCCGCCGAGCTCAGGCGCCGCGAGGGTCTCGTGGTCGGCGGGCTGGAGAAGGTCCCGGTCCGATGGTGACCGTGCCCGGCCGGACGGTGCTGCGTGGCAAGGCCGCGCCCGGCAGGACGGAGCGGGCGCAGGAGACGCGCGGAACCATCCTGGACGTCGCCGAGCGGCTGTTCGCCGAGCACGGGGTCGGCGAGGTCTCCAACCGGCAGATCGGCCAGGCCGCCGGGCAGGCGAACAACTTCGCCGTCGGCTACCACTTCGGCACCAAGGCCGGCCTGGTACGGGCGATCATCCGCCGCTACACCACCGAGACCGAGGAGCGGCGGCTGCGCATGCTGGAGGCGATCGGCGACTCCGCCGACCTGCGTGCGTGGATCTCCTGCCTGGTACGCCCCGCCACCGACCACCTCGACGCGCTGGGCGTGCCGAGCTGGCGGGCCCGCTGCCTGGCCCAGGTCACGACCGTGCCCGCCCTGCGCCAGATCGTCACCGAGGAGTCCGTGGCGACACCGTCGATGCGGCGCACCCTGGACGGCATGCTGCGGCTGCTGCCCGACCTGCCGGAAGAGGTGCACCGCGAGCGCGGCGACATGACCCGCCTGCTCCTGGCGCACGCGCTGGCCGAGCGCGAGCGCGCCCTGTACGAGGGTGAGTCAACGGCCCACGCGAGCTGGGAGGCCGTCGCCGTCGGGCTCGTCGACGCGCTGGCCGGCCTCTGGCGGGCCCCTGTCACCCCCTATCCCCGAGCGCGGAGAACGGATCCCTCGTACGCGGGCTGAAGCACAGGAGAGCCGCGTGGCCGGCGGCGCCACCGGCACGGCGCCGCCATCCGTGGGCGGGCGGCCCTGACCCGCCGACCCTTCACGCCACGCTCGCCCTTCTCCCGAGGCCCGGCGGCCCGCCTGTGCCCGGAAGGCCGCCGTCGCCGTCCCGGCGGTTGCCCGCGTCACGCCGTTCCCGGATGATCAGGACACGGAGTGAGGCGCACCGGAGGCGACGATGAGGGCACTGCTGGTTTTCCTGAGCGTCGCCGCGGTGGGGGCGCTGGTCGCGGTCCTCCTGTTGCTGCGGAACCCGGCGGGCGGCGATCCGGGTGAGGAGCACCTGGTCTCGGGGTCCGCCGCCGCGGCCTCCACGGCCTCCACGGCCCCCGCGCCCTCCGCGGCCGGAAAGAGCGTGCTGCTGGACGTCGGAGGCGCCGTCATCGAGGAGTTCTCCGGCGACTGCGCGAACAGCGGTTATCCCTATATATGCCGGTATGTCAGGGAACGGCTTCTCGCCGAGGACCCGCGGCTGCCCGGCCGCGACGGCCTGACGATCCGGACGACGATCGACCAGCGGCTCCAGCGGGCGGCGCAGCGGGCCATCGACGCCCACGTCCACCGCGACGACCCGCAGGTCGCCACCCAGATCGTCATCGTCCCAGGTGAGGGTGCCATCAGGGCCATGGCCACCAGCCGCGACGCCGCCGGCGGGGCCGCCTTCCAGCAGGGCAAGACGGCGATGCCCTACACCCTGGCCGCCGCGCTCGCCGCCGGCCTGCGCCACGACGACGGCTTCCAGATCTCGGACGAGTACCGCGCCCCGAACCACACCGCGTTCAGGAACTGCGCGAACCAGGCCGTAGCCGACCCCGCCCACGCCGTCGTGAACCTGGAGAAGCGCGGGGAGCGGTTCGTCACCCTGCGCTCGGGCACCCGGGAGGCGGTGAACACCTTCTACATGCGCCTGACGGAGAAGGTCGGCCTGTGCGAGACCGTCAGGATGGCCGAGCGGCTCGGGCTCAGGCGCGCCGACGGGACGCCGCTTCGGGAGTTCGAGACGTTCACGCTGGGCGTCAACGAGGCCGACCCCGTCTCGGTGGCCAACTCCTACGCCAGCCTCGCCGCCCGCGGCCGCTTCTGCGAGCCGACGGTGATCACGGAGATCCGCGACGGCTCGGGTGCCCCGCGTTCCTTCCCTCCGCGCTGCGGCCAGGTCCTGGATCCTGCGGTCGCCGACGCGGTCACCGCGGTGCTGTCGGACGTCCTGGCCGAAAGCGCGCTCGAGGGCGTCGGCCGCGAGGCGGCGGGCATGCCCGGCACGACCGCCGACTTCACCGCCGCCTGGTACGCCGGATACACCCCCGGCCTGGCCTCGGCCGTCAGTCTCGGCGACCCGCGCGGCGCGTTCCGGCACCCGCTGACCGACGTCACCATCGGCGGCCGCCACTACCCGCGGGTGGAGGGCACGTCGATTCCCGGCCTGGTCTGGAAGGAGGCGATGACCGAGGCGGTGCGGGGAACGCCCGAGACCGCCTTCACCCCGCCGGACGCCGGTCGCTTCGGCGCCTGCCGCGACGCCTGCCCGGACTGACCCGGCGCGGGCCCGGCCTCGCCCGTTCCGGCGTCCCCGCCCGTTCCGGCGTCCTCGCCCGAGGGCCGGGGACGGCGCCTTCCAGGGGCAACGCGGCCTCCTCGCCCGCGACGCCGGCGGCGCGGCCGTGGGGGCCGTGAGGGCTGTGGCGGCCGTGAGGGCCGTGAGGGTCGACCTCGCCGGCGGTCGTTCGACCGGGTCGCGACGGCCTCCGCGTGAGGCCCGGCGCCCGATGTCCCCGGTGCCGGCCGCCGGCTTTGCGCTCCGTCGCCGTCCGGCCGCCGTCAGGGATCCAGCACGTCAGGGATCCAGCAGGCGGCGGGGACCCGGGCCGTGTTCCGCGAGCGTGTCCCCGGGGTTGATCAGCGCGCACTGCTCGAACGACAGGCAGCCGCAGCCGATGCAGTCGGTGAACCGGTCGCGCATCCGCTCCATCTTCTCGATGCGTGCGTTGATCTCCTCGCTCCAGCACGCCGAGGCCTTGAGCCAGAACTCCCGGGTGGGCGGGACACCCTCGGGAAGGAAGCTCAGCACTCCCCCGATCACCGACAGCGGCATGCCGACGCTCTGCGAGGCGCGGATGAACGCCACCCGGCGCAGCGTGCTGCGGTGATAGCGGCGCTGGTTGCCGGTGGTCCGGCGGCTGGCGATGAGCCCGCGCCGCTCGTAGAAGCGCAGCGCCGAGGCGGGCACGCCGCTGCGCTCGGACAACTCGCCGATGGTCAGCTCCTCGGCGATCATCGCGGGTTCCGGCATGGGCCCACCCTAGCCTGACGTGAACCTCGGTTCAGGTACGAGGCCGTTCACCCGGTGCCGCCGGGACGCCGGGGCGAAAGTCACCCGGCACCGTCGGGGTGGAAGTCACCCGACGCCACCGGAACGCCAGGGCGAAGTCACCCGGTGCCGCCGGGACGCCGGGGTGGAGCATCGGGCGGCGCGACGGGAAGGACGCAGGACAGGGCGCGGCGCAGGGTCGCGGCGAAGGACCCGGTGTTGCCCGGCTCGAGCCAGTGCCGCCCGGCCACGCGGATGGCCCCGGCGACCGCGGCGGCCGTGACGGCGGGGAACAGGTCGCGTCCGGGGTCGGTGCCGGTGCGCGCCGCGATCGCCTCGGCGAGCGGGCCCTCCGCCACGGTGAACGCCTTCAGCGCCTCGCCCTCCAGCTCGGGCGTCGACATGATCATGCGCAGGCCGGCCTTGTCGGGCTCGGGATCGGTGTAGAGCTCGATCACGGCCGCGGTGACGGCCTGGTCGAGCGGCTCGTCGGCGGGCCGCGAGCGCAGCGCCTGCCCCACGCGCCTGGACTGGTCGGCCTGGAAGGCGCAGATCGCCTCGGCCCTGCTGGAGAAGTAGTTGTTGTAGGTGCGGGGTGAGACTCCCGCGGCCGTGGCGATGTCATGGACGCGGACGAGGGCCAGCCCGTTGGGACCTCGCTCGATGGCCAGGCGCAGCGCGGCATGGCTGATCGCCTCCCGGGTGGCCCGGCTGTTGCGTGCCCGGAGGTCCGTCTCGTCGTCGTTCATGGGGCAACCCTATCGAGATTGCGTGTCACGCACTATGTGCGTGGCACGCAAGTTGTGGATAGAGTGCGGTGGAGCGCCTGGCACTCACGCCTGGAGAGTGCCAACCACGCGGCGTGTTCCGGGACGGCGAGGTCCGTCGGCGGGTTGGCCGCCCGCCGGGGGACCGTCCGTCGCGGGCGCCGTCCCGGAGAACCCCATCAAGAGCAGGAGCGGGAATGACATCAAAAATGATCGCGTTCAACGAGGACGCCCGGCGCGGTCTCGAGCGCGGCATGAACCAGCTCGCGGACGCCGTCAAGGTGACCCTCGGCCCCAAGGGCCGTAACGTCGTGCT
>NZ_JBFAAE010000045.1:0-71105 GCF_040639575.1 Streptosporangium sp. NPDC023825
GTGGTCGGGGGTCTTCTTCCTGGTCGCCTTCGCGGTGATGTCCCTGGTCTGGGACGCCGGCGCCCGCCGCGCGATCGGCCTGCGCAAGCCGTACGCCGGAGTCTTCGGCAAGGACCTGCCGAGCGCCCTGGCGGCGATGGGCCTGCTGCCCGTGGTCACCTACGTCGTCTCCTGGGCCGGCTGGTTCGCCTCCGCCGGCGGCTGGGGCCGCAACTGGGCGCAGGCGACCTCGCAGGGCCCGGGGTTCTTCGTCTTCGACTCGCTGCGGTCGTGGCTGAGCTACCACTTCCAGGTGCTGGGCTTCCACACCGGGCTGAGCACCGGGCACAACTACGAGTCCGACCCCTGGACCTGGCCGCTGCTGCTGCGCCCGGTCGCGTTCTTCTACGAGAGCCCCCAGGGCGCCTGCGGCGCCGACAGCTGCTCGCAGGCCGTCCTCGGGGTCGGCACCCCGGTCATCTGGTACGGGGGTCTCGCCGCCCTCATCGCCATGATCGCCTGGTACGCCGCCACCCGCGACTGGCGCGCGGGGACCGTGCTCCTGGGCTACGCCGCCGGCTGGCTCCCCTGGTTCTACTGGGCGATCGCCGACAACCGCACCATGTTCCTGTTCTACGCGATCCCCATGGTCCCCTTCATGATCCTGGCGATCGTGCTCTCGGCCGGGCTGATCATCGGCCCGGCGAGCGCCCCGCAGGGACGCCGGGTCGTCGGCGCCGCGGCCGTGGGAGCCTTCGCCCTGCTCGCGCTCGTCAACTTCTGGTGGCTCTACCCGGTGCTCGTCGCCGAGATCGTCCCGTACGCCGAGTGGAGTTCACGAATGCTTTTCAAGAAGGGCTGGATCTGAGCGCCCGCATATGAGCCACTTAGAAGACATTTCCTAGGGTAGGCACCGTGCAGGATCCATTACGTCACGTCCATCGTCAGAGCAGGCCCGCATACGGCAGACTTCGAAGCATGCCTGCACCGGACGTGGCCGCACTCTTGTCAGAGCTGGAGCGTTCCGAGCCCGCCTCCGCCGAGCACGCCCGTAGCGCGATCGACTGGCTGACCGGCGGCGAGCCACTGGAAACGATCACCGAGCTCAACGTGTGCGAGTTCCTCTGGTACACCCTGCCCTCCAAGGTCACCGGAGACCGCCCGGCGATCGCCCGCGCGCTGGGCCGGTTGCTGCGGCTGGGCGGCCTCGAGCGCTACGCCGCCCTGTGCTCGTCGGCCACGACGACCCAGATCCTGCGCACCTACGCCCGGCTGGGCGAGGACGCGGGAATGGCCGCGTACCAGACCGCCCTGGACGCGACGGGCGTGCTCCCGCCCGACGTCCCCGAGCTGCGGTGGAGCTCGATCATGGGCCCCGAGGAGCTGGGCGCGCACGGCGCCTGCTCGGCCGCGCTGGAGCTGGCCATCGTCTCCGGTGAGCTCGTCCCCGGCCCCGAGGAGCGGCAGAAGCTCACCAGCCACTGGCTCACCACGCCCCGTCCCGAGCTGGGCGGCGACAACTGGCTGCACCGGGTCCAGGGCGAGCGGCTCAACCGCTGGGTCCTCGGCCGGGGCACCGCCTGGCGCGAGCTCGCCCAGCCCTTCGAGGTGCGGCTGCACGCGCCCATCCCCGCCCCGGACGAGGACCACCTGGGTGCGCTGCGCTGGCTGCTGACCGTGGGCCGCCGCCCCGGAGGCATCCCGCTGACCCAGCGGCACAACCTCGCCCGTTCCGTGCTCGCCGAGAGCACCTGGAGCGGCGCGGAGCTGGCGGCCGTCCGCGAGGTGGCCCAGGACCAGATGGGCGCGCTGCGCCAGGCCGGCAGGCGCCTGGTGACCACCCCGGCCGGCGAGCGCCTGCTCGGCGACGCCGATCTGCTCTGGGAGACCGCGGCCGCCGCCCTGCTCGCCCCCGCGTCGGGGGAGAACGGCTTCCGCGCCTCGGCCAGGGAGGTGGCGCTGATGCTGCTCGCCGACGGCGCCCCCGCCGACCGCGACCACGTCACCGCCGTGATCGACTGCGCGGAGTGGCAGACCGTGGAGGTCGACGCCTCGCTCACCGAGCTGGGCAGGCGCCTGGACGCCTTCGGCCTCCGCGTCGACGGCCGCCTCACCCCCGCGGGCCGCTCCGCCGCCCTGGCCGCCCTGCGCAGCCACGCCCTGCGGCCCCGCCAGTACGTCAACATGCCCTGACGGCACCATCCGTCACTCCTTTCGCCCCTCCCGTCCCCCGGTGCTCCGAACCGTGCGGTGACCAGGGAAAGTAAGGTGGCGGAAGCCGACTATCCCTCTCCGGAAAGGGCAGTGGCCGCTGGTGCCCGAGCCCATCTCCGCTGACCGCGCCACAGCGGCGGCAGCGTCCCCGCCCGCCCCCGGCGTTCCGTCCGCGGAGGCGTCCACACCGGCCGGACCGACCTCACCGGCCGGACCGGTTTCGTCGGCCGGACCGGTTTCGTCGGCCGGACCGGTTTCGTCGGCCGGAACCGCAGAGCCCGCCACCCCGGCCGGACCGGCCGCCGAGTCCGCGGACCCCGCGACGCCCACGGCGCCCGAACCGATCCTGACCTCCGCGGGCCCCCTGGTCCTGCCGCCCACCCCGCCCGCGAACCCCGGCGGCCCCGGGAGCGGGGCCGTACCCGCGAGCACGGCCACCGCGTCCTCCGGTGCGGCCCCGCCCTCGGCTGTGGCGCCGAACCTCCCGTTCGGCCGTCCAGGGCGCTCGATGAGCAACAACCCCTTCGTGTTCGGCTTCACCGCCGCCCTGGGCGTGCTCACCGCCTGGTGGCTGGTTCAGGCCGTCGCGAGCGCGAGCTCGGTGCTGATCCTCATCGTCGTCTCGCTCTTCCTGGCCATCGGCCTGAACCCGGCCGTGGAGTTCCTCCAGCGGCGCAACGTGCCGCGCGCGATCGCCATCACCATCGTCTTCCTGGGCGTCATCCTCGTCTTCGTCGTCTTCGGCCTGGCCGTGGTCCCCCCGCTGACCACGCAGTCCGCCCAGTTCGTCGACCAGCTCCCGCAGTACGTCCAGGAGCTGCAGAACAACCCGGTGATCCGCGACCTGGACCAGCGCTTCCAGCTGCTGGAGAAGCTCCAGACGTACGTGACGAGCGGCGACTTCGGCACCCAGATGTTCGGCGGCGTGCTCGGCATCGGGACGGTCCTCATCGGGGCGGTCTTCAACTCGCTGACGGTGCTGGTGCTGACGCTCTACTTCCTGGGCTCGCTGAAGTCCCTGAAGCGGATGGCCTACCGCCTCGTCCCCCGGACCCGCCGCACCCGCGCGACCCTGCTCGGCGACCAGATCATCGACAGCATCGGCGGCTACGTCGCCGGAAACCTGATCATCTCGCTCATCGCCGGTGTGACGACCTTCATCTTCCTGAGCATCATGCAGGTCCCGTACGCCCTGGCGCTCGCCCTGATCGTGGCGCTCACCGACCTCATCCCCCTGGTCGGCGCCTTCATCGGCGCGGGGGTCGCCTCCCTGGTGGGGTTCTTCGTCTCCCCGACCGTCGGCATCGTCTGCCTCGTCTTCTTCACGATCTACCAGCAGATCGAGAACTACTGGATCGCCCCGGCCGTGATGAAGAGCTCGGTCGACGTGCCGCCGCTCGCCACGATCGTCGGCGCCCTGCTGGGCGGCGCGCTGCTCGGCGTGGTGGGCGCGCTGCTGGGCATCCCGATGGCCGCGGCCGTCCTGCTCATCCTGCGGGAGGTGGTCCTGCCCCGGCAGGAACGTGCCTGACCGGCACGGGACAGGAGCCGGGTTTCTCGGCACACCCATACGTACATAACGACACAAAAAGATTTTTTCGCCTCTTCGCCTCAAAAGTACAGAGATCGCGACAACATGCGGTAAAAGATCACTTGTACTTAATGCCTCCCTTTGGGGTACACGTGAAGAAGCACCTCCGACTCCTCGCGGCCCAGCTGCTCGCTGCGGTCCTCGTCCTTACCGCCTTCTCCGGCCCGGCCGGCGCGGCCACCTCCGACACCGACCCCCAGCTCGCCGCCGAGTGGCAGGTCGCCTGGGACACCCACAAGTTCTACGAGAACACCCCGCCCCTCCCGGGGTCGGGGCGGAGCCGGGCGCAGGAGAGCATCTCGATCACGATCGACGCTCCCGTCAGCCGCGTGTTCCCGGCGTACTCGAACATCAACAACCACCTCGGCATGCACTCGTTCCTGAAGCGGGTCGTCACCCACAAGGACTGCTTCCAGGACGGTGAGCGCCACGTCAACTTCACCGCGGTCGAGGAGATCCCCTACGAGGGCTCGATCGTCGTCAGCAACACGCACGCGCAGCAGCGCATCGACTACGCGACCCTCTCCTACGAGACCGACACCTGGTCCCTGCCCGGCGTCGTCACGCACCAGAAGATCGTCTTCAAGAAGCTGTCCTCCGGGAAGACCGAGGTCACCGAGTACCTCACCTTCGACGCGGACACCGCGCTGATCGACTTCGTCGTCGCGGGCGGCGTCTCCTCCCACCAGGCGACGCAGGCGGGCCTGAAGCAGGCCATCGAGAACGGCGACATCTGACCCACCCCCGGCCGGGGCCCGCCCTCCCTGCGCGCCCCGGCCGGCTCCCGTCCCTTTCCCCCGGGACCTCAGGGGGTGATGCGAACGGCCGGGCACCCACTCGGGCATCAACCACCGGGTTTGACCTTGCCGTAGCGTCAACGTTTCTAATGAGGGCATGCGGATCGGCGAGCTCGCCGCGCTGGTCGGGGTGTCCGCCCGGACCGTGCGCCACTACCACCACCTTGACCTTCTCCCCGAGCCCGTGCGCCTGGCCAACGGCTACCGGGAGTACGGGCTGCGCGACGCGGTCGTCCTGGCCCGGGTGCGGCGGCTGGCCGAACTCGGCCTGTCGCTGGACGAGATCCGCGACGTGCTCGCCGACGACCGGGGCAAGGAGCTGCGCGAGGTGCTCCTGGAGCTGGACGCGGACCTGGCCAGGCAGCAGGAGGCGATCGGCGCCAGGCGGGACCGGCTGGCCGCCCTGCTGGCGGAGGCGGACCCGCATCCCGACTCGATGGTCTCCCCCGCCATGGCGGCGGTGCTGCGCGACCTTCCCGCCACGGGTTCGAGGTTCGCCGAGATCGACCGCGAGCTGCTGGCCCTGCTGGACACCGTGGCCGGCCCGTCGAGCCGGGCGCAGCTGCTCGACCTGATGCGCCCGCTCACCGAACCCGAGGCGCTCGCGCGGGGACACGACCTCTACCGGCGGCTGGACGAGCTCGCGGACGCGGATCCCGGCGATCCCCGCGTCGCCGCGCTCGCCGCCGACCTCGTCGCCCACATCCCCGGCGAGATGGCCGCGGTGATGGTCGCGAACCTGGATCCGCCTCCCGACCCCTCGCGCCCGCCCGGCCCCGGCCCGGCGGAGCGGCCGGACGGCGGGCGGTGGCTGGAGACGATGTACGCCGAGGTGTCCCCCGCCCAGGCCGAGGTGTTCCAGCTGGTCATGACGACACTGAAGGAGAGAGCCTGATGCTTCGGGCCGCCCGCGCCGCGCTGTTCGCCGTCATCCCCACGGAGATGCTGCTCGTGATCCTGCTGGTGTCGGGGGTGCCGCTGCCCGGCCCGGTGATCGTGGCGGCGGAGCTGGCCGTCGCGTCGATGCTCGTCCTGGAGGCGGTGACCGCGTACCGGCTGTTCAGGGCCGAGCGCCGGGGCGGCGCCGACCGGCGGGCGGCACTCGTGGCGACCTTCCACCTCCTGGTGCCCGTGCAGGTGCGCAGGCTCGTGGGGTTCGAGCTGAAGGGCCTGGTGAGCATCGCCCTGTGGATCGCGCGCCGCCGCGACGGCGTGCCGCCCGGCGCCACCGCCGCGCCGTACTCGCGGGAGCAGTCGTCGATCCTGCTGGTGTTCCTGTTCGTGATGGTCGTGGAGACGGTGGGGCTCGATCTGCTGCTGAAGGCGCTCGACGTGCCGCACGGGGTGCGCCTCGCCGTGCTGGTGGCCGACCTCTACGGGATCCTGTACGTGTTCATGCTCGGCGCGGCCGGCGTCACCCGGCCCCACGTCGTGACTCCCGGGGAACTGCGCATCCGCTCCGGGGTGTACTTCGACCTGCGCGTCCCCCGCGAGCTGATCTCCTCGGTGCGGCTGTCGCGCGCCTACAACGAGAGCGGCATGATCACCGTGACGGGCTCGCGGCTCAGCGTGGTGGTGTCCTCCCAGACCAACGTGGTCGTCGAGCTGACCGAGCCGGTCACCGTGGTCCGCCCCCTCGGCCGCCGCGCCGAGGCCACCACGATCCGCTTCTTCACCGACACCCCGGACGCCCTGCTGAACGCCCTGCGATCCTCCCCGCACCACAGCGCCCCCTGATACCCCGGACCGCCGGGGGCCGTGGCCGGACCCGGCCGGAGTTCACGACCGGGTCCGGCCGGGTGTCACGACCAGGCGCCGGTGGCGGCGATCCGGGTCGCGTAGTCCTCGAACGCGACCGGGGGGCGGCCGAGCACCCGCTGGACCCCGTCGGCGGGTTCGGCGGTGTGACCGGCGCGGTGCAGGGCGAACAGGGCGTCCAGCGCGGCGACCGCGGCCTCCGGGTACCCCTGGGCGAGCAGCTCGGCCCGGTAGGCCTCCGGGGTCAGCTCGGCGTACTCGATGGACCGGCCCGCGGCCCGCGCGATGATCTCGACGGCCGCGCCGAAGGTCAGACCGCGCGGCCCCGACAGGTCGTACGTCCGTCCCGCGTGCCCGTCCCCCGTCAGCACGGCCGCGGCGACCGCTGCGACGTCCTCGACGTCGACGAACGGCTCGGGCACGTCGCCGATCGGCAGCGCCAGCCGCCCCGCCCGCAGCGGCGCGTGCCACAGGTCCTCGTCGAAGTTCTGGTCGAAGTTGTTCGCCCGCAGGATCGTCCACTCCGCCCCCGAGTCGCGTACGGCCCGCTCCGCGGCGGCCATGCCCTGCCCGAAGTCCTCGCCGACCAGGTCCAGGCCCCGGCCGGACAGCACCACGAACCGCCTGACGGCCGTGGCCCGCTTGACGAAGTCGTGGACCGGGGCGGGGTCGTCGGGCGCCACCAGGTACACCGCCTCGGCGCCTCGCAGCGCGTTCTCCCAGGTGGCGGGCTCCGACCAGTCGAACCGCACCTCGCCGGAACGGGACGCGGGCCGTACCCGCTCTCCCTCCGCGCGCAGCAGCCGCACCACCCGGCGGCCGGTCTTGCCCGTCGCGCCCAGAATCAGGATCTCTCTCATGTCACAGAGCCAACCGCGCGGGGAGCCGGCCGCCCATGGCCGGGCGTACGCCGCACCTGTCCGATCGTCCCGTCGTCGCGGTACCCCGGACGTACGCCGCGCCCGCCCGATCGTCCGGTTATCGTGAGCGGCATGGACCCGTACGACGACCTGTTGCGGGGGGTGCGCGGTGAGGGCTCCGTCTTCGGCGCGTCGGTGCTGTCGCCGCCGTGGGCGCTCAGGTTCACCGACGGTCCCTCCCTGACGCTCTGCGTCCCCCTGCGCGGCGAGGGGTGGATCGTCCAGGGAGACGACGCCCGGCGGGTGCGGACGGGCGAGGCGGCGATCGTGCGCGGGCCGGAGCCCTTCGTGTTCGCGGACACCGACACGCCGCGTCCGGCGCGGGACGTCCGCCGCGACGACGCCGTCGCCGGCGACCTGACCGGCCACACCGTCCTGCTGGCCGGGTCGTACCGGGTCAACGGCGAGGTCGCCCGCCGCCTGGTCCGGGTGCTGCCCCCCGTGCTCGTCGTGCCGGACGACCATGACTGCGCCACCATGGGCGCCTACCTCGAGGCGCAGCTCCTCTCCGGCCGCCCGGGTCACCAGATCGTGCTGGACCGGCTGCTCGACTGGCTGCTGGTGTGCACGCTGCGCGACTGGTTCGACCGGCCGGAGACGGTCAGTCCCGGCTGGTACGCCGCCCTGGGCGACGACGTGGCCGGACCGGCCCTGCGCGCCGTCCACGACGACCCGGCCAGGCCGTGGACGCTCGCCTCCCTCGCGACCGCCGCGGGCGTCTCGCGCACCACCCTGGCCAGGCGGTTCACCGAACTCGTGGGCGAGCCGCCGATGACGTACCTGACGGAGTGGCGGATGGCGCTCGCCGCCGACATGCTGGCCGAGCCCGCCGCGACGGTCGCCACGGTGGCGCGCAGGGTGGGCTACTCCGACGCGTTCGGCTTCAGCTCGGCGTTCAAACGCGTCCTGGGCGTGAGCCCGAGCGCCTACCGCGACGGCGACGGCGCCGTCACCGCCCGGGCCCGCCTTTCCTCGCGGGACACCTGAGGGGAACGCCTCTCCAAAGAGACATCCGGCCGTATCGATCGGACGATGTGACCCCGCCGTGCGCGCGGCGAGGATGCTCCGCATGACGAGGGAAAGACGAGCCACCCCTGGCACCGTGCACCGTAACGCGTGGTTTCCCGGCCGCCTGATCGGAGGGGTGGCGCTCGTCATCGGGCCGATCGTGTGGTTCGCGGGTCTGCTGCTGCGCCATCTGATCCTTCGTTCGGGGGCCTTCACCTCCGAGCAGCTCGCCCGGTTCGGCGAGCAGCCGTTCGCCGCCCCCGCGCAGCTGGCCGCGTACGCCCGCGACCCGTCGCTGGTCACGGCCGGTTACGCCGTTTTCTGCGCGGGGGCCGTGCTGCTGCTTTTCGCGATCATCATGTTCGCGCGCGTCGTCGCCACCCGGTGTCCCGGGCTCGCGTTCTGGGGTGCCGGGCTCTTCGTCCTCGGCCTGTGCGCGCGGCTGTACTTCACCGGAGTCGAGCAGACCCTGTTCCAGCTGACGGAGCGGCTGGGCCTCGACCGGACGACCGGGCTGGCGATGGATGCCTATGTGGACATCTCCTACGGGCCGTGGCTGGTTCCCGTCCTCTGCTCCGCCGGGGCGTATCCGGGGACGCTGCTCCTGGCCGTGGGCGCCTACCGGTCGGGGACGTTCGGGCCGGCCCGGTGCCTTCTGGTGCTCGGGTGGGGGACGCTGTGGGGAGGGGTGCTCAAGGAGAGCCTTCTCTCCGACGTCGTCGTGGCCGGCCTCGCCTGTCTCGCGTTCGTCCCTCTCGGCGTCCAGGTGCTGCGCGGCCGCCTGCCTGACGTCCGGACGTGGACGGAGCGGGCCGACCGCGTGCCGTCGCGACCGCTGATCTGGTGACGGACCGCCCTACCCTGGACTCCGTGGTGGATACGTCATGGGTGTGGTCGCCACGCGATCGCCTGGCCCCTCGATCGCTGCCCGTTCTCGCCTTCTGCGCCGCGTTCTTCCCGGTTGTCAGCGGGTCGCGGTCGTACGTCCAGAACCTGCTGCAACTGTCCCTGGTCCATGACTACGCGCAGGCCACGGCGGTCGGGCTGCTGGCCGCGTTCGGGGTCGCGGTGGCGCCGAGGCGGATGTGGCCGCTGCTGGCGGTCACGGCCGTGGACGCGGCGTTGCGGTCGCCGGGCCTCCTGGTGGCGGTGACCTCCTACGTCGTGGCGACGACCTGCCGGCGCCGGTCCCATCTGGCGATCTACGCGATGTCCGCGAGCCTCCTCTTCCTGGTGCCGCCGCCCGGGGCGGCCCTGGCCTCCGCGGGCGGCGGCGTGGCCCTGTTCGTCTGGCTCCCGATGGCGCTCGGGCTGTGGGCCACCGCCCGCGCGCAGGTGCTGGAAGGGCTGCGCGAGCGGGCCGACCGGCTGGAGGGCGAGCAGTTCGCCCGTACCGAGCGGGCACGCGCGCAGGAACGGGCCCGGATAGCGAGGGACATGCACGACGTGGTGGCACACCGCGTCTCGCTGATGGTGCTGCACGCGGGAGCATTGGAGATCAACGCGGTGGAGCATGACACCGCGACGCGGGCGGAGCTCATCCGCACCACGGGAGTGGAGGCGCTCACGCAGCTCAGAGCGGTCCTCGGGGTGCTGAACGGATCCTCTGCCGAACACCCCCGCCCCGCCGGAGACCCCCTCGTCGAGCGGCCCTCGCTGGCGGAGCTCGACCGGCTGCTCGACCGGTCGAGGTCGGCGGGCGTCCCCGTCGAACGGCGGGACGAGGGCACGGCTCGCACGCTTCCCGCGATGGTCGAACACGCCGCCTACCGTGTCGTGCAGGAGGCGCTCACCAACGTCCACAAGCACGCGGGCGCGGTCGCGACCCGGGTGACGGTACGGTTCCTCCCCTCCGCGCTGGAGGTGACGGTCGGCAACGCCCCGGGAGACGACGGCCGCGTCCTGCCCGGCGGCGGGTTCGGTCTCGTCGGCCTGAGGGAGCGTGTCGAATTGCTGGGCGGGGAGTTCACGGCCCGGCGGGGGGCGGACGGGGACTTCCTGGTGCGGGCATGGTTTCCGGCGTGATCCGGGTTCTCGTCGTCGACGACGAGGCCCTCGTACGGGCCGGGCTCCGCCTGATCCTGGAGGCGGCCGACGACATCGACGTCGTCGCCGAGGCGGAGGGCGGCGGCCAGGCGGTGACCGCCGTCCTCGGGTGCCGGCCCCAGGTCGTGCTCATGGACGTCCGGATGCCCGGCGTGGACGGCCTGGCCGCGCTCAAGGAGATCAACCGGTCGCCGGGCGCGCCGAAGGTGGTGATGCTGACCACCTTCGACCTCGACGACTACGTCCACGCCGCCCTGCGGCTGGGAGCGGCCGGCTTCCTGCTGAAGGACACCGCGCCCCGCGACCTGATCACGGCCGTCCGCACGGTCGCCGAGGGCAACGCCATGCTCGCCCCGACGGTCACCAGACGGCTGATCGACGCGTTCGCCGACCGGCGGTCACCGGACGCCCACGCCGCCCGGGAGCGGCTGGCCGTGCTGACCGGCAAGGAGAGGCAGGTCGCCGGTGCCGTCGCCCGGGGGCTGGCCAACAACGAGATCGCCCGTGAACTCGACATGAGCGAGACCACGGTCAAGGCCCACGTCAGCCGCTCGCTCGCCAAGCTCCGGCTGGCCAACCGCGTCCAGATCGCCCTCCTCGTCCGGGACTCCGGCGCTTGGTGATCCCATGGGCCCTCCTCGTCCGGACACCGGCTCTCGGCGATCTCGCGATCCCCCGTGCCCGCGACACCGGCTCTCGATGACCCCGCTGGGCCTCCCGTCTCCCGTCTCCCGACGGAAACGAGGGCGCCCGGTGAACGCGAACCCTCATAGCCGGCGCACCCGGCGACCGGTTCGTCGCCCGCGCGGGTCGATTCCCGCCTTCGCCGTTTTTCTGTCGGTGTATGACGCTAGGTTCCCGATCATGATCGACCGTTCAGCGGCCGGCAGGGCCGCATGGGAGCAGTGCAGCAGGGTGCGGGTGGTGCCACCCGTCCAGCCCCGCAAGCTCGCGAAGGTGCCCTTCGCCGAGCTGGCGGACGGGCGGCTGCAGGGTGTCGTGTCGAGCGGCTCGGACATCAGCCGCGTCTACGTCTCCTCCATCGCCGCAGGCACCCACGCCTACAACTGCAGCACCAACAACAACCGTCCGTGCGGCGGCCTGTACGGCTCGCCGTGCAAGCACCTGCGGGCCCTCGCCGCCGAGGCCGTCCTGCAGTACGGCACCGACCGGGTGGCCCGTTACCTGCGGGCGGAGGTCTCCGAGGGAGCCGAGCTGATCGACTGCCTGCGGGGCGGCCACGAGCCCGCCCCCGCGGCCATGGTGTTCAGCCGCTTCCTGCGCCATCTGGCCTATCTGGAGCTGCCCGACAGCACCGAGCCGATCCCCGAGCTCCACTGGTTCCCTGCCACGTCCCCGTCCACGGGGACGGTGCGCTGATGCTCCCCGTGCAGCTGACCGAGCTGCTCGACGGCGACCCGGCGGGCCTCGGGGAGGCGCTGGACCTGGTGACCGGCCTCGACGAGGCCCTGGTGCACGGGCTGGCCCGGCTCGCCGAGGAGCGCGCCGCCGCGCTGACCGCGCTCGCCGACGCCTTCGCGCTCACCCCGCTGGGCGAGGGACTGGCGGAGGCCACGGCCAAGATCACCGCAGGCTCCATCACCGAGGAGTCGCTGACGACGCTGGCCGGCGGCCGGGCCGCGCTGCTCGGCGCCGTGCACGACGCCCTGCTGGCCGGCCTGGACGGGGCGCTCGGGCGCGAACGCGACACGTGGCAGGCCGCGCCCGCCCCCGGGACGGACTCCGGCAACCTGCTCGGCGCCGCCCGGTCCTGGCTGTGCGAGCTGGCCATCACCGGCTGGCGCGGGGTCGACCACGGGCTCGTCTCCGCCGCCGACCAGGTCATCGAGGCGCTGCTGGCCGTGCCGGGACACCGCAGGCCGGCGGTGCTGCTCGACGGCCTCGCGGCCGAGCTGCGCGCCTCCTGCCCGGTCGGCACGATGGAGCGGCTGCCGGTACGGCGCTGGGCCGATCTGTGGACCCGGGCCCTCCTCCTGACCGGTACGGGCGGCCGGACCGGCGAGCCCGCCCCGGCCGGCCGTCCTTCTGAACTGTCCGGACGGCTGCTGATCCTCGGCGTCGACGTGCACGAGCACTCCACCGCCGTCCAGGCGCAGGTGCACGGGGTGCTGGAACCGGCCGGCGGCGGCCAGGCCCGGCTGGTACGCGCCACCGTCGCCGCCGCCAAGGTGGACACCATCACCGGTCCCGCCGTGTGGAAGCTGCTGCACCGCCACCCCCTGCTGCTGGGCGCGCTGGCCGGACGGCGCGGCCTGGAGATCACCGACATGCCGGTGCTGGCGGGCGGCGACCTGCTGTGGGACGACGGCCGGGCGAGAGCCGGAGAACCGGCCGACCCCTTCGCCGTGGCCAGGCTCCGGCTCGGCGGCGTGCTCGCGCCCGCTGTACCGCCCCTCGACCGCCATCCGGTGCGCATCGCCGAGCCCGTGCTGGTGGAGGGCTACAAGGTCACCGCGGACGGCTCGTTCGACCTGGGCGGCGCCGTGCTCACCGTCGACACCGGCCTGCTGCCCGCCTGCGGGCCGCTCACCCCGAAGCTGGTGGCGGGCTCCTCGGCGTGCATCGGGTTGGTCCGCTGGGACGACGGCCACTGGCTGCTGCAGCCGCTGGCCGTCCAGACCAAGGTCAAGCGCGAGACGCTCGACGTGCACACCGGCGACTGGGCGCTGGGGCCCACCGACCCCAAGGTGGTGAAGGCCGAGGCCAGGACCGGGGACGCGGTCACCATCCTGCGCGAGCGGGCCGGACGGTTGCTGCGACGATGAGCGAGAACAGCCACGACACCGTGACGAGTGCCGAGCGGAACCGCCGCCAGGTGCTCTACTGGCGGCTGCTCGCCCGCCTCTTCGACAGCGACGAGCAGCCCGCGCTGGAGACCGCGAGCGCGGCCGTCCTCGACGACCTCGGCCTGCCCGCGGCGTTGCTCGACCCCTCGGTGTCGGTCGACACCCTGGTGCAGCGCTTCCCCGAGCTGGCCGCCGACTTCCAGGCCCTGATGACACCGCCGGAGCACGCGACCGGTGAATCCGACACGTCCGGTGCGGAGGTGCGCAGGGCGGCCCTGGTGTCGAAACTGCTGCTCAACGTCTTCGCCACCGGGACGGGAGAGGTCACCGCCACCCGGCTCGCGGCCTGGCAGAAGGACGCGGGCTGGTTCAGGCAGGCCCTGGGCGGTACGCGCGGCCCCGAAGGCGGCCCCGCTCACGGGAACGGCGACGGGAACGGCCTCAGGCGCGAGGACGGGAACGGGCGCTCGGGGGGCAGGGAGAGCGGCGTCGGCGGCGGCACCGAGAGTGACCGCGAGCTGGCCGGGGTGCTGGCCGGTCTGGAGGCCGACCTGGTCAGCCGCATGCGGCTGCGTGAGGTGCTGGCCGACCCGGCGCTGGCCAGGCAGCTCACGCCGAGCATGTCGCTCGTCGAGCAGCTGCTGCGCGACAAGTCCAACCTCTCCGGGGTGGCGCTGGCCAACGCCAAGGCGCTGATCCGCAGGTTCGTCGACGAGGTCGCCGAGGTGCTCCGCACGCAGGTCGAGAATGCCGGCGCGGGCGTCATCGACCGGTCGGTGCCGCCCAAGCGGGTCTTCCGCAACCTCGACGTCGAGCGCACGATCTGGAAGAACCTCGTCAACTGGAACCCCGAGGACCAGCGGCTCTACGTCGACCGGCTGTACTACCGGCGCACCGCCAGGCGCACCACCCCCGCCCGGTTGATCGTGGTCGTCGACCAGTCGGGCTCGATGGTCGACTCGATGGTCAACTGCACCATCCTGGCGTCGATCTTCGCCGGGCTGCCCAAGGTGGACGTGCACCTGATCGCGTACGACACCCGCGCGCTCGACCTCACCCCGTGGGTGCACGACCCGTTCGAGGTGCTGCTGCGGACGAAGCTCGGGGGCGGTAACGACGGTCCCGTCGCCATGGCCATGGCCATGCCGAAGATCGCCGACCCGCGCAACACCGTGATGGTGTGGATCTCCGACTTCTACGAGTTCGACCGGTCCCAGCCGCTGTTCGACGGCATCCAGGCGGTGCACCGCTCCGGCGTGCGGTTCATCCCGGTGGGCTCGGTGAACAGCGGCGGCCAGCAGAGCGTCGACCCGTGGTTCCGGCAGAAATTCAAGGACCTGGGCACCCCGGTGATCTCCGGTCACATCCGCAAGCTCGTCCTCGAACTGAAGAACTTCCTCGCTTAGGAGACCCCCGATGACCAACGAGATGTTGCGCGCCCCCGCCGAGGTGAAGTACGCCGAGGAACTCGACTGGCTGGAGTCGGTCGACGACGGCCCCAAGCCGTTCTCCTGGCGGCTCAGCCCCCGGATGGTACGGCTGTTCGTGCTCGGATCCGAGCGCTCCGACGGGCTGGAGCGGGAGATCCCGCAGAAGTGGTTCGGTGACCGCAGCTTCGTCGAGCGCAGCATCGTGACGCTCGCCTCCGACCGGGGCCTGCTCCTGATCGGCGACCCCGGGACCGGCAAGAGCTGGCTGGCCGAACTGCTCTCCGCGGCGATCTGCCGCAACTCCACCCTGGGCGTCCAGGGCACGGCCGGGACGACCGAGGACCACATCAAGTACTCGTGGAACGTCTCCATGGTGATCGCCAAGGGCCAGTCCCGCGAGTCGATGATCCCCTCACCGATCATGACGGCGATGGAGCAGGGCGTGATCGGGCGCTTCGAGGAGCTGACCCGCTCGACCAGCGACGTGCAGGACGCCCTGATCTCGATCCTGTCCGAGAAGTACATGTCCATCCCCGAGCTCGACACCGACAACATCGTGTTCGCCCGGCCCGGGTTCTCCATCATCGCCACGGCCAACAGCCGCGACCGGGGGGTGAACGACCTGTCCTCGGCGCTGAAGCGCCGGTTCAACTTCGTCAGGATCCCGGTCGTGACGAGCAAGGCCAGCGAGGCGGAGATCGTCCGGTTCCGCACCGAGGAGCTGCTGCGCCGCCACCGGATCGAGCTGGACCTGCCGCCCACGCTGCTGGACATCCTGCTGCAGAGCTTCGCCGACCTGCGCGCCGCGGCGGCCTCGGCCGGCAGCGAGGACGAGAAGCTGGAGTCGGCGCTTTCCACCGCCGAGCAGATCGGCGTGCTGGAGGACGCCATCCTGCACAGCAACTTCTTCGGCGACCGCACCCTGCGCGCCCAGACGCTGGCCGGCGCCCTGGTGGGCTCGCTGGCCAGGCGCGCCCCCGAGGACCTGGCCATCCTGAACAAGTACTGGCACGGGGTCGTCGAGCCGCGCAGCCAGCGGGAGGGCGGGGAGTGGACGGCCTTCCTCGAAGGCGGCCGCCAGGCCATCTCCACGCTGTCGTGAACGCTGACATGAGCGCTGGCACGAGCACTGCTGTGAGCACTGCTGTGAGCACTGACATGAGCACTGGCATGAGCACCTTCACCGCTCTGCGCGAGCAGCTCCTCGGCGCCGCCGCCGCGTTCGCCGGTGGCCCGGACGCGCTGCCGGAGATCCTGACGGGCCTGGTCGACGACGTCGACCGGGCGCTGGGCGAGGAGCTCGAGATCTTCCCGGTGTGCCACCACTCGCCGGCCTCCGCGCTGGCCATGACGCGGCGGCTGCGCGAGAAGCGGCCCAAGGTGATCTACCTGGAGCTGTGCGAGGACCTGCGGCCGCTGCTGGAGGAGCTGCGCAACTGCCGGTTGCCGGTGGCACTGCAGGCGTTCGCCACCGAGCTCGAGGGTTTCCCGCCCGGCTCCGGCCCGCTCAGCGTGGTGGCGCCGGTCACCGAGGCGTCTGCGGAGTACCAGGCCATCGCCTACGCGCTGGAGACGCCGGACGTCGAGCTGGTGCTGGTCGACCGCTCGTCGGACCACGTCTTCCAGTGGCTCCCCCGGGAACCGGCAGAACCGGCCGCCCCCGGCCGTACCGGCGAGGGTGCCGGTGACCTGCACGGCGACGCCGTGGGCGTGGAGGTGGGCGACCTGCGCCCGCGCTTCGCCGAGCTGGAGGAGCACCTGCTGCGCCACGGCAAGGTCCGGCACTGGTCGGAGTGGTGGGACCAGTACGTCGAGCAGCCGCTGACCGGCGCGGACCACGACACCTACCGGCAGGCCATGGCACTGGTCGGCAGCCTGTTCCGGCGGCTGGGCCCCGGGGGCGACCGGCTGGCCGACGACGAGGAACGCGAGCGCTACATGTGGACCCGGATCCACGAGCACCTCGCCTCCTCCGGCGCCGACCCCGCACACTGCCTGTACGTGTGCGGCGCCTTCCACGCGGTCAGCACGGTGCCCGAGTTCGGGCTGGCGTCCACCGTGCGGGACTACGTCGTCACCCCCCGCACGGCCACCCGCTGGCTGTACGGGCTCATCCCCTCCAGCCATTCGGCCATCGAGGCCCAGTTCGGCCTGGCCCAGGGGTCGGTGTCGATCGCCGCGGCGACCTGGGCCAAGGCCGCGACGCGCGGCGGCGTCACCCCGTACCGGCTGGGAGGGCAGCAGGGCACGCGCTCGCGCGCGAAGACCGCGCGGGCCGCGCGGGCCGTGGAACCGGTCCTGCCGGAGCCGGTGACCGACCGGCTGTCGGGATTCCTCGCCACCCCGCCCGCGCTGGACGGCCTGGACGAGGCCGAGCTGCGCGGATGGTGCGTCGACATCGTGCGGCTGGCCCGCCGCAACGGCTACCTGGCCAGCACGGCCGACGCCATCGCCGTGTTCGAGACCTCGATCCTGCTCGCGGGGTTGCGCAACCGGGCCAGGCCGACGCCGTACGACTTCCAGGACGCCGCCGTCACGTGCATCGAGAAGGACGCGGTGCCGGGCCGACGCGACATCCGCCGGCTGTGCGAGATCCTGCTGGGCGGCGACCGGATCGGCCAGGTCGGCTACCACGCGCTCCCGCCGCTGGCCCGCGACGTGTACGACCGGCTGGAACCGCTCGGGCTGGACCTGAGCAGGCGCACCCTGCAGCGGGCGCTGCTCGACCTCACCGTCGATCCCGAGCTGGTGCCGTGCTCGGATCTGCTGTGGAAGCTGCGCTACCTGCTGCCCGAGGACGCGGTCCGGCCCATCATGGGGACGCGCCGCCTGGGTGAGCGGCCGATCCAGGAGAGCTGGGACATCGCGATCGGCCGCCACCAGCGGGCGATCATCGAGCTGGGCTACGAGGGCGTCACCGTCGAGCAGGTGCTGGAACAGCGGCTGCGCCGCAAGGTGTGGGAGCCGCGGGCCACCGCGGGAACCGCCCTGGCCGCCGTGGAGGACGCCATCCTCTACCTGGGCAGCCGCCGCCTCACCGACGAGCTCGGCGACCGCGCGGTGGAACTGCTCGCCGCCGAACGCACCGTGGACGACGCCCCCGAGGTGCTGCACCGGATCCGCAGGTTGCTGGCCCACTACCGGGCCACCCAGCCGGACCTGCCGGCCTGGTGCGAGGCGTTCGTCACGGCCGGCTACGCGCACTACTGCACGCTGCTGCCGACCGCCTTCGTGGACGAGGACACCGGTGTCCGCCAGGTCGGCGCCACGCTCGGCTTCCTGTTCAGCATGGAGAGCCTCGCGCTGTCGCTGGGCTGTGACCGGACCCAGCTGGAGCTGGCGGTGCGGCAGTCGCACCCGGAGGCCCCCGCCAAGGTGGCGCTGCTGTGGGCGGCCAGAACCCAGCTGGGCCTGCTCTCGCAGGCCGAGCTGCGCGCCCGCTGTGACGAGCTGCTGGCCAACCCGCTCGTCATCCCCTCCTTCCCGCTCTACCTGAGCGGGTTCGTCCAGGCTCTGGAGCCGGTTCCCGCCCTCGCGCCGTTCGTGGTCGAGGTACTGTCCAAGGCGTTCGCCCGGCTGCCCGACCCGGTCCTGCTGCCGTGGCTGCCGACGCTGATCACGACGCTGCGGCGGCACGCGCTGGAGCTGGTGCCCGTCCTCGTCCGCGAGGCGGGCCGGACGTTCCCCGGAGGGCTGGCAGAGCTCGACGCGTGGGTCCCGCCGTGGGAGAGATCGGCGCCCGCGCCCGCGAAGGCGGTCCGGCGCGCACCGGGCGGGCCGGTGGCCGCCCTGCTGGCCGGACATCCGCAGGCGTGCGACGCCGTGGCCGCGCTGCTCGGCCACCCGGCGGAGTGGCCGTCATCCGGCGACGGCACGGCGACGGGCGCCGGCGGCGCGGCGGCGGGCGAGCTGCTCGCCCGGCACCCGGCGACGACCGGCGCGGTCGCGGCACTGCTCGCCGGCTGAAGGCGCGGACGCCGGTACGGTCGCGGCACTGCTCGCCGGCTGAGGGCGCGGGCGCGAGAACGGCGGGATCCCGTCCGATCTACATGATCGGGCGGGATCCCGCCGTTCTCAGGTCTCGCCACCGGGGCCCCGGCCCGGGCCGGTCGGCGTCGAAAGCGTCCTTGAGATGTCGAAAGCGTCGTTGAAGATGACGAAAGCGTCTTTGAGGATGACGCGGGAAAGGCTCCGCCGTCCTATGGTCACGCTATGCCGGTACGAGCCCTCCGGGCGCTGCTGCGAGGTGTCCCGCCCAGCCTGCTCGACGGGACGCTCGCCGTCCTCGTCGCCGTCGCCGCGACAACGATGATCGGCGTGTCCGCCGAGCCGGGCGCCAGGCCCCCGGACGCAGCGGCCTACGCCATCGGCGCGGGGATGGGCCTGGTCCTGCTCGCCCGCCGCACCTGGCCGCTGCCGGTCCTGGTGGCCAGTTGCGCGCTGGTGCTGGTCTACCACTCCCTCGCCTATCCGAGCCTGTCCGTCGCGATCGTCCTGGGCGTGGCCACGTACACGGCCGCGGAGCGCGGGCACTTCGGCTGGGCCGCGGCGGTCGTGGGCGCGCTCAGCGTCTACAGCGTCGGCTACCGCGCGATCGTCGTCCGGGACCCGGTGCTCAGCCTCCTCGTCGAGAAGGCGGCGCTCCAGGCGGCGCTGCTGGCGGCCGTGCTCTTCCTCGGCGAGGCGGCGCGGAGCAGGCAGGCGCTCGCGGAGGAGGTGCGCGAGCGGCTGCGGATCGCCCAGGAGGCCAGGGAGGCCGAGGCCGAGCGCCGTATCGAGGCAGAGCGGCTGCGGATCGCCCGGGAGCTCCACGACGTGATCGCCCACACCGTCACGGTGATCCAGGTGCAGGCCCAGGTGGCCCACGAGCTGTTCGAGGAGAGACCCGAGCGGAGCCGGCAGGCGGTGGCGGTGATCCGCGAAGCGAGTGTCGAGGCCATGAGGGAGCTGCGGTCGACGATCGGCCTGCTGCGCCACCTCGATCCGGGCGGGGAGCCCCGCGCTCCCGTACCCCGCCTGTCGAGCGTGCGGGACCTCACCACGATGGCGGAACGGGCGGGACTCCACGTAGGCTGGAACACTCGCGGGGAACCGTACGACCTTCCGGCGGCGGTCGACGCGAGTGCGTACCGCATCATCCAGGAGTCGGTGACGAACGTGATTCGGCACTCGGGGGCGAGCGTGGTCGAGATGACCGTCTCCTACGAGCCGTCGGGTGTCTCCATCGAGGTCGTCGACGACGGCGGAGGACCGGGAGGGCCCGAGGAGCGGCCGCCCGGCCACGGCCTGACCGGGATGCGGGAGCGCGTCGCCGCGCTCGGCGGCCACCTCGCCGCGGGCCCCGCCCCCGGCGGGGGATTCCGCGTCCACGCCTGGCTGCCCACGAAGGAGGGGCACCGGTGAGCACGCGCGTCGCCCTGGTGGACGACCAGACGCTGGTACGCGCCGGTTTCCGCGCGCTGCTCGAACGCGACCCCGGCATCGTCGTCGTCGGGGAGGCGTCCGACGGGGCCGAGGCCGTCGAGCTGGCACGCGGGGAGCGGCCCGACGTCGTGCTGATGGACATCCGCATGCCGGTCCTGGACGGCATCGAGGCGACCCGGGCCATCGTGGGCGACGCCTCGCTGCGGGACGTGCGGATCGTCATGCTCACCACCTTCGAGGTCGACGAGTACGTCTTCGACGCGTTGCGGGCCGGGGCCAGCGGTTTCCTCCTCAAGGACACCGACCCCGACGAGCTGCGCAGGGCCGTCCACGTGGTGGCCGGGGGGGAGGCGCTGCTCTCCCCCGGCGTCACGCGCCGCCTCATCGAGGGCTTCGTCACCGGAGAGCGCCCCCACCGGCTCGACGACACGCCTCTGGGCGTATTGACAGAACGCGAGAAGGAGATCGTGGGACTCGTCGGCGGCGGGCTGTCCAACGAGGAGATCTCCCGGCGCGTCTTCATCAGCCCGGCGACCGTGAAGACCCACGTGGGCCGTGCCCTGTTCAAGCTGGGGGCGCGGGACCGCGCGCAGCTCGTGGTGATCGCCTACGAGACGGGACTGGTCGTTCCCGGCGTACGGTGAGCGAGCCGCACACGTCCGGCGGCGCCTCCCGGCCTGCGGTGAGCGGCCGCACACGTCCGGCGACGCCTCCCTGCGTACGGTGAGCGGGCCGCATACGTCCAGCGGCGCTTCCCTGCGCCCCCACGGGATGACGACCGGCCCCTGCACGCGCCTCTAGCGTGCGAGACCATGGAGCCACTCGACCTCGCCAGGCTTGAGTTCGCGCTGACGACGAGCCTGCACTTCCTCTTCGTCGCGCTGACCCTCGGTCTCGCGCCCCTGATCCTGTACATGCAGGCCAGATGGGTGTTCGGCGGCAGGCCGGTGTACGAGCGGATGACCCGGTTCTGGGGGCAGATCTATCTCGTCAACTACGCGCTCGGCATCGTCACGGGCATCGTGATGGAGTTCCAGTTCGGGCTCAACTGGAGCGGCCTGGCGAAGCTGACGGGGGACGTCTTCGGCGCGTCCATCGCGCTGGAGACCCTGGTGGCGTTCTTCCTGGAGTCCACCTTCCTCGGGTTGTGGATCTTCGGATGGCACCGGCTCCCCCGGATCGCGCACCTCGGCGCGTTCGCCGTCGTCACGCTGACGGCCTACGCCTCGGCGTTCTTCATCATGGTGTCGAACTCCTTCATGCAGCACCCGGTCGGGTACGAGAGGCACGGGGCGGGCATCCGCCTGACCGACTTCGGCGCGCTGGTGAGCAACCCCGCCCTGACGGTGGCCCTGGCCCATCTGCTGCCGGCCGCGCTCAGCGTCGGGGCGTTCTTCGTGGCCGGTGTCAGTGCCCACCACTTCGTCCGGCGCACGCGGGACGTCGAGTTCTTCCGCCGCTCGATGCGCGTGGGCCTGGTGGTGGCGGCCGTGACCGCGCCGTCGGTCATGGTCACCGGCATCGCGCAGTTCCCGGTGATCGGCGGCTTCCAGCCCGCCAAGACGGCGCTGACCGCCGGCAGCGCCGAGGAGCTCGCGAAGGCCCGGAGCCTGCTCGCCGCCCGGTTCGGGCCGGGCGACCTCACCCCGCCCACGTGGATCTACGAGGTCAGCCAGGTCATGATCTACATCGGCCAGATACTGGCGCTGTTCTCCCTGATCCTCCTCCCGCTGATGGTCTGGCGCTGGAGCGTCCGCCTGCGGCCGCTGCTGCACGTGATGGTGTTCCTGATCCCGCTCCCGTTCGTCGCCGTCATCTGCGGATGGGTGGTCCGGGAGGTGGGCCGCCAGCCGTGGGCCGTCTACGGCCTGCTGAGAACCGAGGAGGCGCTCGGCGACATCGGCACGGTGGCCATCACCGGATCGCTGGTCGCGTTCACCGCGGTCCTGCTCCTGCTGGCCGCCGTCGACTACTCGCTCATCGCCCACCTCGTCCGGCGCGGCCCCGACGAGGACGTGCTCAGGCTCGGCGCCAGTACCCTGCCGGCGCCGGAGGCCGGCGCCGTCACCGCCACCGCTCGCCTGTCGCCGGAAAGGGAGGAAACGCCATGGACGTCGTCTGGCTACTGATCCTGGGGCTGGTCCTGGTCGGCTACTTCGTCCTGGAGGGGTTCGTCCTCGGCGCGGGGCTGCTGCTGGGCAGGTACGGCACGCGCGACGACACGGACGTCTCCGTGGCCGCCTTCGCACCGTTCGTGCTGGCCAACGAGGTGTGGCTGGTCGCCGTGGCGGGCGTGCTGATGGGCGCGTTCCCGCTCGTGGAAGGAGAGATCATCTCAGGGCTCTACCCGTTCGTCGTCACCGGCCTCGTCGGATGGGTCGTCCGTGACGCGGGGCTGTGGTTCAGGCTCCGCCGCACGGGGGGTGCCTGGCGGCGCCTGTGGGCGAGGGCGATCGTCGTCGGCAGCGGGTTGCTGGCCGTCGCGTGGGGGTTCGTCATCGGCAACCTGCTCCTCGGCCTGCCCGGGACGCCGCTGTCACCCGGAAGGTTGTTCGCCCCCTACGCGGTGCTGTGGGCGGTGACCCTGCCCGCGCTGCTCGCGGCGCACGGCACGGCCTTCCTGGCCCGCCGCCTGCCCGGCCGTCTCCGTCCCGACGTCCGGCGGCTCGGGGCCAGGGTCACGGGGCTCGCCCTCGTGCTCACCGCCGTGGCGACGGGCGGCGGCCTGGCGGTGACCGTCGTCACCCGGGGGCTCGGCGACGTCCCGGCGATGCTCCCCCTCCTCACCGCCGTGGCGGCGCTGTGGTGGATCCGGTCCCGCCCGTTCGGCGGGGGCGGCCGGATCCTCGCGCTCAGCGCCGTCGCGGTGGGCGCCCCGGCCGCCGCGGCCGGGCTGGTCGCCGCACCCGGCCTGCTGGCCCACCCGGCGAGCGGGCAGGCCCTCGCGGTGCTGACCGCCTACGGGCTCGGCGCGCTCGTCCTCGTCGTCGTCGTGCAGGTATGGGCGTGGCGGCTGTTCGACAGGCGCGTCGAGCCGGACGCTCCGTCCTTCTTCTGACGTCACCCGCGCTCCCACGGAGAGCGCCCCCTGCGGAGAGCGCCGTCCCCCGGGGGAGAGCGCCCCCCTATACGTCCCGCCTGGCGAAGACCAGCCAGGCGCCGCCGACGGACAGTCCCGCCCAGGCGGTGAGCACGAGCAGTCCGCCGGCCCGGCCGAGGGCGGCGCCCGGGTCGCCCGCCGTGTCGAGGAGGCTGAGGGTCGCCTCGTGGGGGAGGAACCTCACCAGGTCCGGCAGGGCGCCCCGCAGTGCCGGCGAGATGAGGACCGGCGTGACGAGGAGCACGGCGAGCGGGGTGACGACACCCCTCGCGATGACGGCGAAACCATGACCGATCAGGCTGAGCAGGAGATAGGCCCCCAGGACCGCCGCGAGGCCGACGGCCGCGGCACCGATCCCGAGGTGCCCGCCGGTGATCGCGGGAGCGTGCCCGACGAGGTGGCCGGGCAGGACCGCGGGGATCGCCGCGAGGAGGCCGGTCGCCGCGGTCGCGGCGAGTTTGGCGGTGAAGAGCCGGTTCCGGTCGGGGACGGCGGCGAGGGTGACGCGGAGCTGCCCTGCGCGGTACTCGCCACCCGCGGCGTGGACCGCGATCGCGACGAAGACGTAGACCGGCGACACCACGAGCGTGCCGAGCCGCCCGACCGCGATCTGCCCGTCCTGGCCGGCGATCCGCACGGCGTCCGTCGCGGCGAGGACGCCGAGCAGGGCGTTCGCGGCGGACGCGACGGCCAGGGCGACCCAGGTGACCGGCAGGGTGCGGATCTTGGCGAGCTCCGCGGCGAAGACGTCACCGAACCCGACGGCGCCGGCGGCATCCTCGGTGGCGCCGGTCCTGCCTGTCCTGTCGGCGCTCACCGCGCGTCCCTCCCGCCGAGCGTGATCCCGGCGACGACCGTGGTGACCAGCGCCCAGCCCACGAGCACCAGCAGGCCGTGTACCGGGCCCGCGCTGAGCCGGTTCACCCCGGCGTCCAGCAGCAGGTTCCGGCCGGCGCTGGCCGGGAACAGCGCGTCCAGGGCCGGGGCGGCTCCGGACGGCACCTGCGTCATGGTGAGGGCGATCAGGGCGACGACGACGGTGACGCCGGCGAGGGTGCCGCGGGCGATGACGGTGATCGCGAAACCGGTCAGCGAGAACAGCACCGCGAAGACGACGAACTTCCCGTGACCGAGGAACGCGTCGCCGCTCAGGAGCAGGCCCGGGTTCCAGTCCTTGACGGCGGCGTACATGAACGCGGTGCTGATCCCCGCGATCAGGATCGCCGCGCAGAGCAGGAACGCGGTGAGGGCGAGGATCTTCGCGACGAGCAGCCTGCCTCTCCGCGGCATCGCCAGCACGGTCAGCCCGAGCTGGCCCGAGCGGAACTCCTGCCCGGCGATCATCGCGGCGAGGACCGGCAGGAGCATGCTGATCTGCAGCGAGGACGAGACGAGGAGACCGAGGATCGCCTCGTTCGCCGGTTCGGGCTCGCCGGCGAAGATCTCGATGACGCCGTCGGGCGTGATGGCGGCCACCGCCTCGGCGAAGAGCCTCGCCGGCTGGGCCAGGACGAGCACGTCGAGGGCGAGCATGACGCCCATGAAGATCCACACGCTGGGCAGGGTAAGGATCTTGGTCAGTTCCGCGCGGGTCGCGTACAGCACGGCGCTCACCGCCCCGGCGCGTTCCGGTCGCCGGTGAGCGCGAAGAACGCCTCCTCCAGCGACGGGTGCCCCGCGGTGATCTCGGCGAGGGAGCCCTGGGTGACGACACGACCGCGATCGATGATCACCACGTCGTCGGCGGTGCCGGCCGTCTCCGTCATCAGGTGGCTGGAGAGCAGCACGGTACGGCCGGACGCGGCGTGGTCGCGAAGGAGGCGCCGGATCCAGCGGATCCCGTCCGGGTCCAGCCCGTTCACGGGTTCGTCGAGGACGAGGACCTCCGGGTCACCGAGCAGCGCCGCGGCGATGCCGAGCCGTTGCCCCATCCCCAGCGAGTACTTCTTCACCCGCTGTCTCGCGACGTCGCCCAGGCCCACGACGTCGAGCACCTCCCGGACCCTGCTCCGGCCGATGCCGTTGGACCGGGCGACCCAGGTGAGATGGTCGACGGCCCGGCGCTCGGGCACCGGGCCCGCCCCGTCGAGCAGCGCCCCGACCGTGCGCAACGGACACCTCAGGTCGCGGTACCGTTTCCCGCCGATCAGCGCGGTACCGCCGGTCGCCGCGTCCAGGCCCAGCAGAACGCGGAGTGTGCTGGACTTCCCGGCCCCGTTCGGCCCGAGGAAGCCGGTGACCCGGCCGGGACGCGCGGTGAAGCTGACGTCGTCGACGGCCGTCCTGCCTCCGTAACGCTTACTGAGCCGGGAAATCTCGATCACCGTTCACCTCGCCGTGCCTCGCCGGATGGACGGCTCCAGACTGCGGCGGGGAAGCGCCCCCTCGCGTCACCCGAAAGTAGACACCTAGCGGGGCTCGTGCAGCAGTCCCGCCTCGTAGGCGAGCACGGCCAGGTGCGTGCGGTCGTTCACCCCGAGCTTGGCGAACGTGCGCCGCAGGTACGTGCGGACCGTCTCCAGGCTCAGGAACAGCTCGTCCGCGATCCGCTGGTTCGAGTATCCGCGCGCGACGAACCGGATGACCTGTATCTCCCGCTCGGAGAGCACCTGGCCCGCGAACGCGTGCCGGTGGCCGGGGCGGCGCGGCGCGAACCGGTGCATCAGCCTCGCGGTGACCTCGGGGGCGAGCATGGCGTTGCCCGCGTGGACGGTACGGACCGCCTGGAGCACCTCCGGCGGGGACGCGTTCTTCAGCAGGAACCCCGATGCTCCGAGCGTCAGCGCCTCGTGCACGTACTCGTCGAGGTCGAAGGTCGTCAGCATGATCACACGGGTGCCCGTGTCCCGCAGGATGCGGCGTGCCGCCTCCAGCCCGCTCGTACCCGGCATCTGCACGTCGAGCAGCGCAACCGCCGGTCTCAGCGCACCGGCGAGCCTGGCCGCCTCCGCCCCGTCGGCGGCCTCCCCCGCGACCCGGAACCCCTCGGTCCTGGAGAACAGCTTGCGGTACACGCCGCGGAAACGCTCGTCGTCGTCGGCGAGGAGAACGCCGATGACCTCGCGTTCCGCCGCGCTCACCGGGCACCTCCCGCGGGGAGGCGCGCGGTGACGTCGAACCCGCCGTCCGGGTGGTTCCCCCAGGTCACGGTGCCGCCCACCAGCCGGGCCCGCTCCCGCATCCCCCGCAGGCCGAATCCGGAACCTCCGTCCGGGCTCCGGGCTCCGGGTCCGTGGTCGCGGACACGCACGACGACCGTCTCCCCGTCCTCGCGCACGTCCACCGCGCAGCCCGCGCCCGGCGCGTGCCGCACCACGTTGCTCAGCGACTCCTGGACGATCCGGAACACCACCGCTCCGACCACGTCGTCGACGTGACCGTTCACCTCGATCCGGGCCTCGACGCCCACCCCGGCGGCGCGCGTCGCGGCGACCACCGAGGGCAGCCGCGCGACTCCCGCCGCCGCCCCTCCGGCCCTCGCGCCCGCCGGTCCCGCTGCCGTCCCTCCCGAGCCCGGTCCCGACCCCGCGCTCGCCGGCGAGCCGGGAGCGGAACGAAGCGCCCGTACGAAAGCCTGTACCTCCTCCAGCGCCCTCCGCGCGTGCGCCTCGACGTCGGCCAGCGAGTCACGCAACTCCTGTTCCCCGGCGTCGGGAAGGGCCCGCGTCACGCCCGCCTCCGCGCTGATCACCCCGAGCGCGTGACCGACCACGTCGTGCACGTCGCGCGCCACCTCCAGCTGCACCCGGGCTCGCTCCGCCTCCCGGGCGGCCGCGATCTGCCTGCCCGCCGCGGTACCGAGCAGCCAGGCGACGCTCAACGCGGCGACGGCGAGGACCAGCCGCTGCCCGGCCCCACTCGCGTCCCCCGCCGGGACGCCCGTCACCGCCGCCAGCCCCGCGAGGAGACAGACGAGCACGAGGACGAGCGCACGGGTGCGGGCCGCGTGCGCGATCGCGAGGGGGTACAGGCACCACGCCGTGGCGAGCAGCGGATCCTGGCACACGCCCAGGACGCTCCCCGCGACCGTCGCGATCCCGGCGATCACCGTCGATCCGGCCGGGAAACGCCGCCGGAGGATCATCGCCCCGCCGGTGACCGAGGCCAGCGCCAGCCCGGCCACCAGACGCGACCGGTCCGCGACGGCGAGCGTCGGCGGCAGCCAGAACATCCCGACGACGAGAACCGCGGCCAGGATGTCCGGGAGCGGCCGTGCCCCCTCGCCCGAACCGGCCAGGGCTCGCCCGGCGAGAGAACGACTCCGCATCACCACAACCTACTCAAGGGGCCGCCGTGACCGGGCGGGACCGGTACGCGGTGGCAGGCCGTTCCGAGGTCGTCCGGCCGGCGCTTCCCGGCCGGTCCGCCGAACCACCGGACAAGCCTCGCGCTTCGCGACGGCATCCGTGCTCCCTGTGTCCACGGACAACGTGTCCCTGCCCTGACCAGGGTCTTCCTCGTTATCCGCGGATCATCTCGACCTGGATGTCGTCCTCCACGCGGTGAATCGTTGAGGCCATGACACCCACACATGAGCACCTGAGCGTGACCGGTCACTGGATCGACGGCGCGATCGTCGGCGGGAACGGCGACACCATCGACGTCGTCAACCCCGCCACCGGCGACGTCGTCGCGACGATCCCGGCCGGCACCGCGGCCGACGTCGACCGCGCCGTCGCGGCGGCGCGGGCCGCCTCTCCCGGATGGGCGGCGACCGAACCGGCACAGCGGGCTTCGATCATCCAGCGGCTGGCCGACGAGCTGGCCGCGCGCAACGAGGAGATCGCGCAGGCCGTGACCGCCGAGATGGGCGCCCCGATCACCCTGGCCCGCCTCGGCCACGCGGGCTTCCCCGTCGCGGTCGCGTCCGCGACGGCCGGCCTCGCGGCCGGGTTCCCCTGGACCGAGGAGATCGGCAACTCCCTCGTCGTCCGCGAGCCCGTCGGTGTCGTCGGCGCGATCACGCCGTGGAACTTCCCGCTCCAGCAGGTCATGACGAAGATCGCACCCGCGCTGCTGGCCGGGAACACCGTCGTGCTCAAACCCGCCGAGTTCGCCCCCCTGACGGCGCGGCTGTTCGCCGAGGCCGCGAGCGCCGCGGGAATGCCCGCGGGCGTGTTCAACGTGGTCTACGGATCCGGGCCCGTCGTCGGCGAGGCGATCGCCGCCCATCCCGACGTGGACATGGTCTCGTTCACCGGTTCCACGGAGGTGGGCAAACGCGTCTCGGTCGTCGCGTCGGCCACGGTCAAGCGGGTCGGGCTCGAGCTGGGCGGCAAGTCCGCCAACCTCGTGCTCGATGACGCCGACCTGGACCACGCGGTCGACGAGACGCTCGTCTACGCCTGGACCAACAACGGTCAGGCCTGCGGAGCGTGGACCCGCATGCTCGTCCCGGCGGCCCGGCATGACGAGATCGTGCGGATGCTCGTCACGGCGGCGAAGGCCTACACCGTCGGAGACCCCACCGATGAGGCCACCCGGCTCGGCCCCCTGGCGTCGGAGCGGCAGTGGAGCCGCGTCAACGGCTACATCGAACGCGGCATCGCGGACGGGGCGACCCTCGTCGCCGGCGGCCCCGGCCGGATCCCCGGCCTGGAGCACGGCGCGTACATCCGGCCGACCGTCTTCGCGAACGTCGACCCGGACTCGGTGATCGCGCAGGAGGAGATCTTCGGACCCGTGCTGTCCGTCATCCCCTACGACGACGAGGACCACGCGGTCGAGATCGCCAACAACACGATCTACGGCCTCAACGCCGCCGTGTTCGGCGAGGACGAGCACGCCCTGCGGATCGCCGGGCGGCTGCGGGTCGGGCAGGTGTACATCAACGGCGCCCGGTTCAACCCGCTCGCCCCGTTCGGCGGGTACAAGCAGTCCGGCAACGGACGGGAGATGGGCCGCGCGGGTGTGGAGGAGTTCACGGAGCTCAAGGCCATCCAGCGCTAGCCCCGCGTTCCGCGCGTGACCCCGATCCACCTGGGGTGACCACCCGTCGCACCGGATCGGACGGAGCCGCCGGCCCGCGACGGTGCGACGGGCGCGGAAACCGGGACCGGCCGGCCCGCACATGAGAACGGCGTCCCGACCGGTCCCGCCGCGAGGGCGGGCAGCGTACGGGTCTCCCCGGTCACGGCAGGACGCGGTCGGCGCGGGCCCGGTCACGGCAGGACGCGGTCGGCGCGGAGGGACGTGAGTGGCATTCCCTCGCCCCGGTACCGCGACGACAGGGCGGCGTCCCGGAACGCCACCTCGGAGCACCACCTCGGAGCACCGCCCTGGAACACCGCCTTGGAACACCGCCTTGGAACACCGCCTTGGAACATCGCCCTGGAACACCGCCTTGGAACACCGCCTTGGAACATCGCCCTGGAACACCGTCAGATCAGGAGCAGAGTCTTCCCCAGGGCACTGCGCGACTCGATCGCGGCGTGCGCGTCCGCGGCGCGTTCCAGGGGGAAGGTCTGGCCGATGATCGGCCGGATCCGGCCCGCCACCGTTTCCGACATCACCCGCTCGGCCCAGTGCCGCATCTTCGGCCCGAAGCCGAAGAGCTGCTCGATCCCGATCACCTCGACTCCGTGCCGCCGCGCCCGAGCGGGATCGATCACCGTGACCTCTCCGCTGGAAGCACCGTGGACGGAGAAACGGCCGCCGTCCGCCGTCGCCTCGAACGCGGCCCGGCCGATCTCCCCGCCGACCCCGTCGAACACCACGTCGGGGCCCGGACCGCCGGTCGCCTCGCGTACCCGCTTCGTCCAGTCCGGATCGGAGTAGTCGACCACGGCCTCCGCGCCCAGGTCACGGGCCAGGTCCAGCTTCCGCGCGCCGCGCGCGGCCCCGACGACCCTGGCACCGGCCGCCCGGGCCAGCTGCACCAGCAGGCTGCCGACGCCGCCACCCGCCGCCTCGACCAGCACCCACTCCCCGGGACGAATCCGGGCTCCCTCGACCAGACCCAGCGCGGTGCCTCCGTCGGTGTGCAGGGCGACGGCCTCGGGCAGCCCCAGCCCTTCCGGCACCGGGATCAGGTTCTCCACGACGGTCACCGCACGCTCGGCGAAGCCGCCGGTCTCCCCGACATCGGCGATGACGCGCCGCCCGGACCAGCTCGGGTCCACGCCCTCCCCGGTCGAAGCCACCCGGCCGGCCACCGTACCCCCCGGCACGTACGGCAGTGCGGGCCTGTCGTGCCACTTGTCGACACCACGCCGGATCTGCGTCTCGACGAACGTGATGCCCGCGACGGACACGTCGACCACCACCTGGCCCGGCCCGGCGACCGGATCCGGCAGCTCGCCCGGGACCAGCACCTCCGGACTTCCGAAACGCGTCGCCTGCACCACCCGCATGTCAATCGCTCCCCCGCACTCGGCCCACCCGTACACCGGCGCAGAGAAGTCTCCAACCTCAACCGGAGTCGAGGTCAAGTGGCCACGGACCTGTCCGGCAACCCGCCGACCGCGCTCTCGTCGACGGGGCGCGCTGACGGCAGGCCGCGGTAGTGCGGGGTGCCGCACAAACACCTCGGCCGCGCATTCCAGGTTCGTTTCCGCGGCCGGCTCACCGGCGTGCCGGTCAAGGGTGATCCGGTCAAGGGTGATCCGCTGACGGCCTGGCGATCCTTCGTCGACGACCGCACCGACCGGGGAACGAGGGGATCCCGCCCGACCAAGGCGATCGAACGGGATGTGGTTCCGCGCGATCCGTCCGAGGCGCCGCGTGGAGGTGCTCAAGCTTCGTCGCGGACGGCGGGCCGGGCCGAGGCACGAAGGGCCGCCGCGATCCACCTGAAGAGCACGGGACCCTCCTCGCCCGTATCGGGCGGCGTCCCGTTGATCACGGACACCAGGGACAGATACCTGCCATGAGTGGCGTCGTACCGGGCCTCCTCCTGGGAGTCCTCGCGTTGGGCCTTCTCGACGAGGAGGAAGGCCGCGGCCAATCGGTCCCGTGACTCGGCCGTGGCCTGCCCGCCGAAGACCTCGGCGGTCGCGTTCGCCATGCGGACGACCAGTTCCCGCGCCCGGGGGGAGTCCGCCGGCAGCCCGGAACGGTACGCCTCCACGACCTCCTCCCCGACCTTCGCCCCCTCCCGGTGGATGAAGTCCCACACCGGCGCGGCGGCCAGGCGCCGTCCCGGGAACGTGCCGTAGGTGTCCCGGAGATAGGAGCGGACCGCGCCGCGGAACTCCTCGCCCCGTACCAGGTCGGCCAGCTCGATCCAGGCTTCGAGCTGGACGGCGGCGGGGTCCTCCGGCAGCCGCGGTCGCATCGTCCGCAACCGCTCGACGAAACCGGGGGGTACGTCGAGGTCTTCGCCGACCTCGTTCCAGAAATCGTCGACGAGCCGCTCGCGCTCCTCATCGGGCATCGAGACGAGTCTGTGCATCAGGGCCACCTGCGCGGCCGTGCCACCTTGCTTGACAAGGGTCCTCAGCACGGCCCGTCTGGCCCGGAGGTCACGCTCTTGACGCTCGACGAGTTCCAGGTGTGTCACCAGGAGATCGTGCAGTGACGTCTCGCCGTCGAGCAGTTGGCGGATGTCGTCCAGGCCGGCGTCCAGGTCGCGAAGGGTGCGGATGAGCTCCAGACGGGCGATCGCCCGGACGTCGTACAGGCGGTAGCCCACCTCGGTCACACGTGTGGGGGCGATGACCCCCGCGTCGGAGTAGTACCGGATGGCGCTGACACTCAGACCGGTCCGGCGGGCCACGTCCCCGATCGGATACAGCTCGTTGTCGTCCATGCCGTCACTATGGGGTCTCAAGCGGCTTGAGACTCAAGCCCCGCCCACCACCGCCGTGCGGCCACGCGCCTCAGCGGTCTCTGGCGATTGACCGTGAAGATCTCTGGCGAGTGAACGCGGAGATGCCGCCATGAGCAGGGCGGCCGGCCCGGCCGCCGGGCTACCGGCTCGCTACGGACTACCGGCCGGCCTCGATCATGGCGTACTCCGCCGCGCCGGAGACCGGCTCGTTGTACTGAGGGACAGGAACAGCGCGACACCTGTCGTCATGCCCGGCCACAGGGCCGGTCCCGGCCAGTACGGCCCCTGCTTTGTCGCCGGCTCCCCCGCGGCGACACCGGCCCGGTGTCACGGACCGGCCTCCCGTCGTCCGCTGAAGCCGGAGAGCAGGTCCGGCGGTTGCCCACCACCCGGGAGACCCTGATGTCGCTCGCCGATCACGACGGCGAGCGGCCCGGCCCCGACCCTCACGATCCAGGCCGTCGCCTGCCGGCGGGACCGTTCGCCGTGGGCCGGTACCGCCGCTCGCGCCCCGAGGATTTCGAATACGCATGGGAAGAATGCGCGTGGGAAGAATGCGCGATCCGCCTTTACGCATTGTAGAATCGACGATCACCGTCCTGGACGGGGCGACATGCGTATGTGTCGCATCAACTGGAGCCTGGAATGCGCGTCCTCATCGTTACGGATTCTTTTTCGCCGAGGATGGACGGGGTGGCGGTCTCCGTCGAATCCCTGATTCACGGCCTTGTCTCCGCCGGCCACGACGTGGGAGTGGTTTTTCCGGGGCGGCGCTCGGAGTACTGGGCGGACGAAACGGGCACGCGGCGGTGGCGCGTCTCGTCGTTCAGGACTCCGCTGGACGGGTATCCGCTCTCCCTGGCCTCCGCGAAAAGCATCGCCAGAATCATTCGCGTTTTCGAACCGGATTTCATCTCCGTCCAGACCATCGGTTCTCTCGGGGTGGCGTCCCTGCGCGCATCGCACCGGCTGGAATCGCCTGTCGCGCTCTCCTGGCATACGGATTTCGAGTCCTACCTCAACAGATATCGGCTGGCGTGGCTGTTCATACTTCCCGCATACATCGTTCTGAGGGGAGGAGGTGTCCGGTCATGCCGCGATTTGACGAGGAAGGCGGCCCGCGCCGGCGGGTCCGGCGTCATCCGGGAAATCCTCGCGTACGTGGCCGATGCCGCCGACCTGGTGGTCGCCCCGTCCGCCGGAACCGCCTCCTACCTGAAGGGCCTGGGAGCCGAGCGGCCTGTTTTCGTGCTGCCCACCGGCGTCGAGGAATCGGAGTTGAGGGGAGGAACACCGCCGGAAGGGCTGGTCGAGTCCATCGAAGCCACTTCGGAGGGAAGCCGCATCGTCTACGTCGGCCGTCTGAGCCGGGAGAAGGGGATCGACTTCCTCGTGGAGGCGTTCGGGCACGTTGTGGAGCGCCGGCCACGAGCGGCTCTCATCCTTGTGGGCCCGTGCGAAGACCCGAGAACATGGCTTCGGCTGCGTGCGGCGCGGCTGCGTCTGGGAGCGAACCTGCTCGTGGTGGGCCCCGTGGAGCGCCGGACACTGTCGGACCTCTACCGCCGGGTCGACGTCTTCGCCACCGCCTCCGTCACGGAGACACAGGGAATCACGGTGTGGGAGGCCGCCCTCGCGGGACTACCCGTCATCGCCAGGGACGACTTTCTCGACGAGGACGTCCGTGCGGAGGTCCTGGGCGGCTTGCGGACACCGGAAAAATTCGGGGACGCGATTCTGAGTCGCATCGATCGGGGCAACCGAGCCGGGAAGACCGGCAGGACGCGCGTGGGGCCCACCGGCACCGACAGGGCGCGACTGCTCGTGGCGGCGGTCGACCGTGTGCTGTCCGGTGAAACCGGCGGTCCAGACCGTCCTGGGCCGTGGTTCGCACGAGACGGGGCCTGGCACGAAGGACGATGACGTGCGTGGAAGCGGATCAGACCGGCATGGTTCCGGCCTCGGCGGCCACCGCGCGAAAGGCACGTACGTCCGCGGAGGACCACCGCGGACGTACGTGCGCCCGCTCCGTCACAGGCGAGCCGGCCGGCGTCACCGGTGAGGGTGGTCGATCGCCAGGTCCGCGAGTTGTGAGCTGACTTCGGGAAACGAGCCGTCGCCGAACAGGATCCGCGCCGCCAGGGCACGACCGGCACGACCGCGCAGCGCGGCCACCGCCGCCTCCGCCGCGGCGGGGGATCGGATGCCGGCGAACACGCGGCGCAGCAACAGCCGGCCCCGGAACCGGGTCCGCAACGCGTTCCCGTCGTACCGGCTGAGCATGCGCTGGTCGCCAGTACGCAGGTACCCGGCGGTGACCGCCGCGGCCAGTTCGGACATGCGCAGGCAGGGGTCCAACCCACCGGCCGTCAGCGGCGACACCGCGCCCGCCGCGTCTCCGACGAGCAGGCCGGCGGGGCACGCCAACCGCCGCAGCACACCGCCGACCGGGATCGGACCACCCCGGCGCTCGACCGGTCCGGCCGGTGGTGTGCTGCCGGGCGCGTCCGCGGCGAAGGCGTCCAGCAGGTGGCGGATGCCGGTGCGCATCGCGTTCGGATACCCCGCGACGCCGACATGCGCATGCCGGCCGTCGTCGACGACCCATCCCAGGTACCCCGGAGCGATCCGGGGGTCCAGCACGCAGTGGAACGCCGGGGTGGTCGTGCCCGACGCGATCGGGTGGACGATCTCGGCACCGGTGAGGAAGCGCCGGTTGACGTCGAGGCCGAGATCACGGGCCACCCGGGAGTGGGCGCCGTCCGCGCCGACGACGAACCGGGCCGTCACCGGTTCCGCATCCGCGAACCGTACGAAACCCATTGACGCGCCGACGTACCGTACGCCCAGGAGGACCCGTGCCCCGGCCGACTCCGCCGCGCGGTGCTCGTGCTCGTAGACGGCCGCCATGTCGGCCACGCGGTACTCGTCCCGGTCGCTGGTGAGCCGGATCGGCGCCCGCCGCGACGGCGGATACAGCAGCACGTCCCGGATCCCCGGCCCGAGCAGGTGATCCGGCACGTCGAAGTCATCGAGGGTACGGCGCACGAAGATCCCTGTCGTGCGGATGCCCGCCGACAGCGACCTGCGGCGGTCGACCACCATCACGCTCAGTCCCCGTCGCGCGAGCAGGCGGGCTGTGCGCAGGCCGGCCAGGCCCGCACCCACGACCAGTACATCCACTGTCTGCATACCTTGCGACGGTAGGGGCGATGCCTCATCCGTACGATGGTTTGCACGCTACCTGCCCCATACCTCCACACCGTCGCCACACTCGAGGCCGTGGATCCCCCCTCTGCCCAGAGGCGGCCGCGGAACCGGCGTCACGCTCGTGACGGCCGGCCGTCACTACGAGCCAGGGCGATTCCGAACCTTTTGCATTGTTGTCATTTTCATGGGTTTGTCGAGAAACAGCGACACTTTCCGTGGTGTCCGTACAACGCCATCAGGATCAGCGCCTGACGCGATGCTGAGTAGCGTTGGAGGAGCGCCGTCGAGGCTTCGGCCCCGACTCGACGCCGCCCGAGCACCGAAACATCCGTCATCCCGATGACTTCGAAGGCCTCGGCGAGCCCGACGCCTCGTCCAGCATCATCGAAGGGCCACTTACATGCCTGAACCCTGGGAGCTCAAAGACCGGTTGTCCGAAGCGATCAATGCTCACGATCTATATCAATTGCTCCAGCATTACAGTCCGGACGCTGTTCTCATATCACCAATGGGCATGGCAGAAGGACAGGAGCAGATCGCCTGGTTCTACGAGCAGTTCTTCAAGGCCTTCCCGGACTTTCACAAGACGGCGTGGCTCGAGGTCGCCCATGGCGATCCCGTGGTCACGGAATGGACGGTTACCGGCACCCACATGGGACCTCTCCTCATACCTGGAGGGCGTGAGGTGGAAGGAACCGGACGTCGCATCACCATGCGTGCTTCATGCGCGTACCACGTCGCCAACGGTGTGATCATTGCGCAACGGGAATACTACGACCAGCTGGAGCTGTACAGCCAGCTCGGTTTCGGCTTGATCGAGCTTGATCGCCCCATCGTGTAGGCCAGACGCTCATCGTCCGAACGCCTGGCCACTCGCCCGGATGCCTGGCCACACCGACCGGCAGATCAGCCGCATGACCACTGCCACTACTGCTGTCGGCGACCCCTGGAACCGCTGTGCCCCGGGCGACGACCACTCTCCGCGACGAGCGCGAGCTCGACCACGGCCGAACAGGTGACAGTTGATCGCGCGAGGTCACCGGAGTGACCCCCTCGCAGAGGGCTGCGGAGGACGTTTCAGGTGTCAGTCGAAGACGACGACCTGGCGGCCGATCACGTCGCCTCGGGCCAGCGCGTCGAGCCTGTCGTTGAGGTCGTCGAGCTTGACCGGTGTGACGGTGTGCTTGATCCGGCCCTGGCCGGCCAGGGCGAGGACCTCGGTGAGGTCGTTGTGGTTGCCCCAGAAGGACCCGGAGAAGGTTCTCTCACCGGAGACGAACGGGAATATCGGGAACTCGACGCGCCGGCCCATCAGGCCCACCGACACGAGGCTTCCTTCGGACGCCAGGAGCGCGGCGTTGAGCTCGAGGGACTGCGAGGCTCCGGAGCAGTCCAGGGCGCCGTCGATCTCGCCGCGGCCGGTCAGCTCCGCCAGTTCGGCCCGTACCTGGTCGGGCACCTTGCCCCGGGTGTTGATCGCGTGGTCGGCGCCGTTGTGCTCCGCCACCGCGAGTTTGTCGTCGCTGCGGCCGAAGGCGACCACGGTGGCTCCGTCGCCGAGCAGCCGGGCGTACTGCACGCCGTAGCTTCCGAGGCCGCCGATGCCGCTGACGGCCACCGTGCGTCCCGGTCCGAGCCTTCCGGTGGCGCGGAGCTTCTTCATCCCCCGGTAGGGGGTCAGCCCGGCGTCCACCAGCGGCGCGAGGTACTCGGGCGTCAGACCCGCGCTCGGGTCGACGCGGATGAGATGGCGGCTGGGAGCGGTGACGTACTCGGCGAAGCCTCCGGGTGGCCCGAAGCCGATCCACCCCCCGCTGCCGGTGCACAGTTGCTCGTTGCCCTCGTGGCACTGCCGGCAGGTCCCGTCGCCCCAGGCGGGGTTCACGACCACCAGGTCCCCCTCCGACAGGCCGGCCGAAGCGGGAACGTCCGCGCCCAGCCGGGCGACCTCGCCCGCTATCTCGTGGCCGGGAATGTAGGGGAACTCCAGCTCCAGCGGGAAGTAGCCGTCGACGAGCTGGACGTCGCTGCGGCACATCCCGGTGGCCCGGACTTTGATGAGAACCTCGTTCGGGCCCGGTTCGGGAACCGGAACCTCGTCGATCTGCAGTGGCTGCTTGTAGCCGTGCATCCGCGCTGCGCGCATGGTGACACCTCCCGAGTTCTGTTCAGATCACATGGCCGTAAAGGCATGCGTACACCCTCAAAGTGGAACCAATCACCATGAAACAGACAAAAAGGCGGGCAATCCTGGTTTGCCTTCACGTCGGCCGATCCTGACCGCGGTCGTGATGGCGATCTCAGGACGCGACTCCCCGTAGCGGGACCGGTCATTCGATCGGTCACCCAGCGATGCGGAAGGCCGCCCCCGATCTCTCGGGCACGGCCTCTGATCCGGGGCACGTCTGTACGAGCGATCCTCACCGCCCCCGAGGGCGGGACGGAGGAGCCGGAGACGGTTCCGCTCTGCGCGAAGTCGGCAAGACTCGAACGCGCCATCTACCTATGGTGAGATATGGCCTCCTCTGTCCCGCCGCTACGGCCGGCGATCGATCGGACCGATCCCACGTCGTCTCCGGCTCGCGAGCCATTGTGGCGGCACGTGCTCGGTGAGCGTCTCAGAGGTCTTCGTCACGAGCGGGGCGAGAAGTTGAGCGAGACGGCGCGTCGCGCCGGCGTCTCGCCGCAGTATCTCTCCGAGATGGAACGAGGCGTCAAAGAGCCATCGAGCGAAATGATCGCTGCGGTCGCCGGCGCGCTGGATGTCACCCTGGTCGATCTGACCCTTGCCGTCGCCGAGAGCCTGCGGTCCGCTCAGAGCGGCACGAGCCTGCGGTCCGCTCAGAGCAGCACGTCGAGAGGTGCCACCTGCTCGGCGGCGTATGCTCTGGCCGCGTAGCGCGGCCTGCCGGGATCATCCACGAGCCTGTGAACGCTCCTCGATGATCTGATCGAGGAGCCCGTACTCCAAGGCCGCGGTCGCGGTGAACACGCGATCGTGGTCGGTGTCGGCACGTAGGGTCTCGACGGTCTGGCCCGTGTGCCGTGACAGTATGCGCTCCATGTCCGCTCGGACACGTACGACCTCGTCGGCTTGCAAGATGAGATCGGGGATCGTTCCGCGCCCCTGAGCAGCCGGCTGGTGCAGGATCACCCGTGCGTGCGGGAGAGCGGCACGTTTTCCTTCGGCGCCCGCGGCGAGAAGGACCGCACCCACCGCGACGGCCTGTCCAACGCAGGTTGTCTCAACCTGCGGGCGGATATAGCGCATGGTGTCATATATCGCGAGCATCGCACTCGGGTCCCCGCCTTCACAGTTGATATAGAACTGTATGGTGGCATCCGGACTCTCTGACTCCAGAAAAATGAACTGCGCGACGAGCGCGTTCGCGACGCCCGCATCGATCGCGGTTCCCAGATAGACGATTCGCTCGGTGAGAAGATGCGAGTAGACATCCATGATCCGCTCACCGCGAGGATTCTGGGCGATGACGTTGGGAATCGTGTACGTGCTCACCGGCCGGCTCCTTCGGTGACGCCGAATCCGGACCGCAGGCGATCGTGTGGCGCTATTTCGTCGAAGCTCTGGACGATCGCGTCTATGAAGCCGTAGTCCAGCGCCTCTTGCGCCGTGTACCAGCGATCATGCAGGGAATCCTCGAATATGCGCTCTACGGGCTGACCTGTGTCATCGGCGATGAGACCGAGCACCGTGTCACGAGTATGCCGAAGGTCGTCGGCCTGCAGTTCGATGTCGACCGCGGTGCCACCGATTCCGGCCGAGCCCTGGTGCATCAGGACACGTGCGTGCGGCAGGGCGCGGCGCTTCCCCCGGGTACCCGATGAGAGCAGGAACTGCCCGGCGCTGTAGGCGATGCCCATCGCGAGGGTCGATACATCACAGGGAATGAGCCGGATGATGTCACGGATCGCAAGCATCGACGGAACCGAGCCGCCCGGGGAGTGAATCCACAATGCGATGTCGGCCGACTCGTCCTGCGTGGCGAGTGCTATCAATTGCGTGGCGAGCAATGTCCCATTGTCGTCATCGAGAGGACCGTCGAGAACGAGAACGCGCCCATCGTAAAGCTGACGTCTCACCCGCGCGTCGAACAGTGGAAGTTTCGATTCTTCGCCCATGCGCCCATCATGTGGGGCGATCCGGATCGGCGTCGACACGATCTGCCTGCGGCAGATCTGCTCTGAGCAGAGCGAACTCGGTTTCCGGCCCGGTCCGTAGCGTTGCGGCCGGGAATCGACTCCCGCCCGCCGGTTGTCCTGGACGTCCGCTACGACATGGGCCCGCCGCCACTCCACGACGCGAAGTCATCGCCCCGACGCATCACTCGGCATCTGCCCACGGTCAGATACCCGCATCCGTCTGGGGTCGCACCCCCTGCTCGTGCCCGCCCACCAAGATGCGACCCGAGCCAGACGCGCGCCCCCCGCGTCGTCCCTCACCATTTCGGTGTGCCCGGACATACCGGTCCGGGCACACCGACACGGACAGGACGGGCAGCAACCCATGAGCACTGATCTTCGCGGACGCGTCACGCGATGGCGGCAGACCGGCGCGGACCGGCGGGCCGCCAACGCCGCCGCCAACCTGGACCGCCAACCCCCCTTTCCCGGCCGATGGGTGAGCGCCATCTCGCTGATCGGCGGCCCCACCCTGATCATGGCCGGGACTCTCCTGCGCTCCCCGTTCTACTACTTCGTCCCTTACCAGCTCACCGCCTACACCCAGCATCCCGCCCTCATCACCGCCGCCTACGTCTGTTTCGCCAGCGGGTTCGTGCTGCTGTGGCCGGCGGTCATGACGCTGGCGCAGAGGATCGCCGCCACCAACCCGCTGTGGGGAATCTGGGGCGGTTGCCTGGTGATCGTCGGCCTGTTCACCCGGACCTTCCAGTTCGGCACCGATCACCTGGCCTTTCACCTGACCGACACCCTCGGCCTGCAGACCATGCTCACCGGCATCGACGGCTACTACCTGGCATGGCGGGACACGGTCTGGCACCCGTTCAGGTCCATGTCCGGTCCGGCCTTCTTCGGCTGGGTCGTGCTGGCCATCGGCGCCTACCGCTCCGGCGCCCTGGGGCTGGGCCGTTCGATCGCGCTCGGCCTGATGTCGGCGCTCGCGCTCGGGACGCTCAAAGGCACCGAACCACAGTCCTTCATCGCCGTGGGCGGCCTCTGCCTCGCCTTCATCCCCCTGGGCATCTCGCTGCTGCGTGGCGGTCCCCCGCCGACCAGGCGCGCCATGATCTGGGTCGCCGTCCTCATCGGCGTGCATGTCCTCATGACGGCCTTCGGCCCGAGAGGATGACGATCCGGACCGGTGGTACGCCGCTGAGCCGGCACATCGCTTCCCTGGAACTCGGTCCATACCGGAAGACTTCCCTGGATCTCAGTCCATACCGGAAGACTTCCCTGGAACTCGGTCCAGGCCGAAAGACGGAACACGCGAGTGAAGTCGACCAAGCGGCGGGGCTGCGGGCGAGCCGGCTTCGGTCCGCTCAGAAAGCGGATCCCGCTCCGGCCCCGAAGCCGGCCACCCCAGGAGCGGCGACAGAGCCGACGAACGCGCGGAGGCGTGCCCTCGTCCAGGGAAGGGCGAACCGGTCACCGGCGGCCGTGCGGATTGGTGACGAGCCCGCCTTCGTAGGCGGCGATGACGAGCTGGGCCCGGTCCCGGGCCCGCAGTTTGGCCAGAAGGCGGCCGATGTGGGTCTTGACCGTGCCGACGGTGAGATGCAGGTGCTCGGCGATCTCGGCGTTGGACATCCCCTTGCCGATGAGGGCGAGCACCTCGCGCTCGCGCGGGGTGACGTCATCGAGGCCCCGTACGACCTGGGTGGGACGAGGGTCCTGCAGGAACTCGGTGATGAGCCGGCGGGTGACGGTGGGCGCGAGCAGCGCCTCACCGGAGGCGACGACCCGGATGGCGGCCAGCAGCTCGGCCGCCGTGGCGCTCTTGAGCAGGAAGCCGCTCGCACCCGCCCGCAGCGACGCGTACACGTATTCGTCCTGGTCGAACGTGGTGAGGATCAGTACGCGCACCCCGGCACAGTCGGGGTCGGCGCAGATACGCCGGGTCGCCTCGATGCCGTCCATGTCCGGCATCCGTATGTCCATGAGGACGACGTCCGGCCGATGCCGGCGGGCCAGGAGCACGGCCTCGGTGCCGGTGCCGGCCTCGCCCACGGCGGCCAGCCCCGGTGTGGCGTCGATGAGAATCCTGAAGCTGTCGCGGATCAGGACCTGGTCCTCGGCGAGCAGGACCCGGACCGGCGGGGACGAGTCGTGCGATGCGGGGCCGGTACTCACGCCGTCAGTGTTCATGTCGTCGGTGCTCATGCCGCCAGTGCTCATGTCGTCGGTGCTCATGTCGTCGGTGCTCATGTCGTCGATGCTCATGCCGCCAGTGCTCATGCCGTCAGTGCTCATGCCGCCAGTGCTCATGCCGTCAGTGCTCATGCCGCGGTGCCGTCCGGGGCGTAGGGCAGTCGAGCCGACACGCGAAAGCCCCCTTCGGGCCGGGGCCCCGCGTCGAACGTGCCTCCGTACAGCTTGGTCCGTTCCCGCATGCCGATCAGGCCGTGACCGCCGTGACCGCCGTGTCCGCCGTGGCCCGCGCGCGGCGGCCGGCCGTGGCGAGGGCCGTCGTCGACGACCTCGATCACGGCCTCCCGCCCGCCGACGTCCACGGTGACCGCGCAGCGGGTCGGCCCCACGTGGGTGACGACGTTGGTCAGGGCCTGCTGCACGATCCGGTACACCGACATCGCGACCGCGGCGGGCAGGCCGGCCTCCTCACGGACGGTCAGCTCCACCTCGACTCCGGCCGAGCGGGCGTGGGCGGCCAGCTCGGGCAGGTCCGCCACGCCGGGCGCGGGTACGGGGTCCTGCTGGGGATCGCCGTCGGAGCGCAGCAGGTCGAGCACCCGGTGGATCTCGGCGAGCGTGCTGCGGCTGGTCTGCTCGATGACGGCCAGCGCGGCGCGTACCTCCTGCGGGCGGGCGTCGGCGACGTGGTTGGCGACGGTGGCCTTGACGGCGATCAGGCTCATGCTGTGGCCGATGACGTCGTGCAGTTCCCTGGCGATGCGCCTGCGCTCGTCGGTCACCGCGGCGTCGGCGAGGTGACGGACAAGGCGGGCGGTCGTGTCCCGCTTCCAGCGCACGGCCGTTCCGACGGCCCAGGCGACGGTCAGGAGCACACCGATCGTACCGATCTCGATCGGCCAGGCCGCCGGCATCTCGCTGGGCGTCGCCGCGAGCTCGAGACCGGGGAACACCTGCGCGTAGAAGATCAGGATCGCGGTCACCGCGGCGGACAGGCAGGCCGCCAGGCCCGCCGCCGACCAGGCGATCGAAACGGTGGTGGCGACCAGGTACAGCACGAGCACGGTCGGCACGAAGGTCAGCCAGATCGCGCCCGCCGCGACGGCGCCGGCCACGGTCACCCCCGCGCCCGCGGCGCACGCGACGGCGAGCATGGCCCACGGCCGACGCCGCCGGACGGCGATCGGGAAGCTCAGGACCGCCGCCACCGGCCAGGCCGACCACGCGGGCCACGGTGACGACGACCCCGGCGGATCGACGATGGCGTATCTGATGAGCAGCGCCACGGCGACCGCCACCGCCGCGTCGGTGACGTCCCTTCCACCGCGCCGCCAGCCAGCCCATTCCATGATGGGACGGTATCGCCTCATCGGATCACGCGGCACCCGTCCACGGTCGGACGACGGCCGCCGCCCGGAGCGTCCCGGAAGCACCGTGCCCGGTCGTCACCGGCGTTCCAGGAGGACCACGGGGATCTCACGGGCGGTCCGCTCCTGGTAGGCCGCGTACTCCGGTCTCGCCGAGACCATCAGGCTCCACAGAGGCGGACGCTCCGCGGCCGCGGCGGGACGCGCTCGCGCGGCGAAGGTCTCCGTACCGACCTGCACGGTGACACACGGATCGGCGAGCAGGTTCAGATACCAGGCCGGATGGCGGTCCGCGCCACGGTTGGAGGCCACCAGGACGTAGCGCTCGCCGTCGAGTCCGTAGACCAGCGCGGTGCGGCGCAGTTCGCCGGTTCTCCGGCCCCGGGTCGTCAGCAGCAGATCGTTCACGCCTGGCCGTGGCCGGCCGCCGGTCTCCCGGAAACGACGGATGTGCTCGGCGATCCAGGGATCCGGGCTGTCGCGGACCTCGGGCATCACGCTTCCCGGATGCTGACGGCGGCGCGGTGGTGGCGAGGGGCTTCGATCTCGTCGAGCAGCGCCATCGCGAAATCCGCGTAGGTGATCCTGCTGGCCGGATCCGCGTGATCGGCGATCCGGTACCGGCCGGTGCGCGTGCCCGCATGGTCGAAGTCGCCGGCCGGCGCGACGTACGTCCAGTCCAGGTCGCAGCCCTGGAGCACGGCGAGTCCCGCCGCGTGGCCGAGATAGAAGTCGCGGTACTCGTCGGGGTAACCGGGCTCGTCCATCAGGGGAGCACCCGACGCCCCAGGCATGATCGACGCGAGGCCGACCACCGCCAGCCGGCGCACGCCCGCCTTCGCCAGCCCGCCGGTCAGGGCACGGGCCGACGCGGTGAAGAACTCGTGAGGCGGTACCGACAGGTCCGCGGCGGCGCTGACGGCCGCGTCATGCCCCGCGGCCGCATCCGCGACGCTCGTCCCGTCCGTGACGTCGCCCGCCACCACCCGTACGTCGGCCAGGTCGCCGTGGCCCGCGGGGTCACGCACCACGGCGGTGACCCGGTGCCCGCGCCGGTGCGCCTCGGCGACGACCTGCCTACCGGCTCTGCCGCCAGCGCCGAAGACCACGATGTTCATGGTGGACCACCTTTCACCGGGGCCGGATCCCATCCGCCCGGCCGCTTCGCGGACGCTATCGGGGGCTGCGGTTACCGCCGGGATACCGGCTATCGTGAGGCCATGAGGGAACCCCTGCCCGCCGACATGTTCGACGAGCTGTGCCCGTCCTCGCTCAATCCGATCCGCTTCGGCGACAAGTGGGCGGCGCTCGTCATCCGCTGCCTCGAACACGGGCCGCGCCGGTTCTCCGAACTCCGCGTGCCGCTGAGCCGCGTCACGCCCAAGGTCCTCACCCGGTCACTGCGTTCCCTCGAACGGGACGGGCTGGTCAAGCGCACCGCCCACGCCGGCGCTTCCCCGCGTGTCGAGTACGAGCTGACCCCACTCGGCCACAGCATGCTCGGGCCGATGGCGATCGCCTGCGCCTGGACGCAGGAGCACTGGGACGAGTTGCTCGACGCCCGCGAGTCGTACGACGACGGCGCCCGCCTCGACCGTGCCGGCTGACGTGTCGAGCCGCGACCCGCACGTGTCCGCACAGGTGTAGCCGGCTCGATCCGCTTCGACGGACGCGTCCGGCCCCCGGGCTCGGGCGCCCGGCGCACCGCGGCGTGCGCACGGTCCGGGCGGCGCTCGGCGTCCAACAGCGGTCCGCGGGTGAGGTTTCCGGCGGGGGTCTGTCATTCCTGTCCCCCACGCGAATCAAGATCCGGGATCTTGGAAGATCGCTCCTCGTACGGGAGGCGATCGTTTCCCGGGACGCGTTCGGTTCGGGACGGTTGGGGTGATACCCGGTCGGGGAGGTCGAAGCGGTCGTGGTCCGCCGTCTACCAGAATCTCACCTCGGGGTAACCGGTGGACGGCCCGTCCAGCAGCGGCTGACGCCTGCCCTTCAGATGCAGGTCGAGGAAGGCGGTGACGTACGCGCGGGTGATCCTTATGGAGCGCTCGCCGTCGATCGGGTGATCCGGCAGCCCGAGTTGTGCCTGCAGCACCGCGTAGTCGACGAAACTCATGTGTTCGGCGCCTGTCACGGTCAGCCAGCGCTTCCGGTCACCGGTCACATGCGGCCAGAACAGGTCCCAGGAACCCTTCTTTCCACCGCTGTTCGGCTCCTGCCTGGGGTTGCCGATCATCATGAACGGCTTTTCGAGGGGCTTCGCCGGCGTCGGCGGGTTGTAGGAGCCGTCCAGATTGACCGCGGCCTTGATCTTCCGGCTCACGGGCAGGAGGTGCGCGGCACTCTGACCGCCGACCGAATGCCCCACCATCGCGATCCTCGTCTCGTCGATCAGCCGGTTCCAGTGCTCGCTCCTCTCGAGCCGGCCCAGTACGAACGTCGTGTCGGCGGCCCTGACCCGGGCGACCTTCGCCCCCAGCTCCGGGGTCTGGCCGCCCTTGCCCGCCTCGAACGTGACGGTCCTGCCATCGGGGAACGTGGTGGCCACGGACTCGTAGGTGTGCTCGATGCCCGCCACCAGATATCCCCTGCTCGCGAACTCCTCGGCCAGCGAGGTCATCGTCGCGCGAGGCAACGTCATGCCGGGCGACAGGACCACCAGCGGCCATCCTTGCCTCCGCCTCAGCGGGGGCGCGTCGACGCGGGCGTACGTCTTCGTCCTGGCGAGCGTGTCCGGCGGCACGTCCTTCAGCTGCGGCACACTCTTGATGATCAACTCCGATTCCCGAGGCGTGACGTACCGGGCCGGCCGGCCCACGGCCTTCCGCGCCGGATACCAGACCGAGACCATCAGCTCGCGCGCCTTCCTGCCGGCCACCCACGGGTCGGGGCGGCTGGAGTCGATCAGGTGCATGACCGACCGCCCGACGGCGTGACCGCCCGTCGGCGCGGGCAGGACGGGGGCGGGGGCGGGCGCGGCGGCGTCCGCCGTACCGATACCGGTGAGCCCCGAGAACACGGAGAACGCGAGCACGCTCGCGGCGGCTGTCTTCCTCATGTCCCCGACCATGCGGCATGGCGCGGCCGTACCGTCCCCGGCGAAAGTCACCCGGCACCCGCGACTTTCGTAGGGGGACGTTGTCCGGGTCGCCCTATAGCCTCTGATCATGACGGACGGCGACGCCGGGATCATCGAGCGGATCACACCGTGGGCGCTCGGCGCGGCGGTCTTCCTTCTCTCCATGGCCTCGGCGGCCGGTTCGGTGGGCGTCGAGTCGACGCTGCCCGGTCCCGTGCTCGTGGCCGTCGCCGCGGCGTCGGCGGTGGCCGCGGCCCGCGCCAGGCGCTCCCTGGGACCGCTCGCCGCGGTGGGCGCCGTCGCCTACGCGTGGCTGGTGATGTGGCCCGCCGCCGTCGCGGCCTCCTACTACGCGGGCACCCGCCTGCGCCGCCGTGACCTGTGGCTCTACGTCGGGAGCGCGGTCGCCGTCTTAGCGCTCAGTGCTCTCGTCTCCCACCGAAGCGGTGGGTACCGGGCGCTGGTCGCGGGCACTCCGGCCAACGTGATTCTGACGAGCGGCGCGATGCTCGGACTTCCCCTGGTGGCGGGGCTGTGGGTCCGCGCCAGGCGGCAGGTGCTCGCCGCGCTGCGCGAGCGAGCGGAACAGCTGCGGCGCGAGCAGGTGCTGCGCGCGGAGCAGGCACGCGCTCAGGAGCGAGCGCGCATCGCACGGGAGATGCACGACGTGGTCGCGCACCGGGTGTCGCTGATGGTCCTGCACGCCGGCGCCCTGGAGGTCAGCGCCCCTGACGAGCGCACGGCCGAGGCCGCGGCGCTGATCGGCGGTACCGGCAGGGAGGCGCTGAGCAACCTGCGCGAGGTGCTCGGCGTGCTGCGATCGCAGGATTCCGTACGCGGCCCGCAACCCACGCTGGCCGACCTCGACCGGCTGCTCGACCAGACCCGCGCGCTGGGCATCGTGGTAGCCCGTCACGACGAAGGGACCGCGCGCCCGCTCGGTCCCGTGGTGGAACGCACCGCCTATCGCGTGGTCCAGGAGGCGCTGACCAACGTGCACAAGCACGCCGCCGACGCCAGGACCGACGTGTTCGTCCGCTACCGGCCCGCCGAGTTGGAGGTCGTCGTGCGCAACGAACCCTCGGCCGGCGCCTCCGGCGACCTGCCCTGCTCCGGTTGGGGACTGGTCGGCCTGCGCGAACGCGTCGAGCTGGTCGGCGGCAGGCTGGAGGCCGGGCCGCGGGACGAGGGCGGCTTCCAGGTCGTGGCCGGGATCCCGGCCACATGATCCGTGTATTGATCGTCGACGACGAGGCGCTGGTCAGGTCCGGGCTGCGGATGATCCTGGAGGCGGCGGGCGACATGGTGGTCGTCGGGGAGGCCCGCGACGGCGACGAGGCGATCGCCGCCGCCGGCAGGCTCAGGCCGCAGGTCGTGCTGATGGACGTGCGCATGCCCGGCACCGACGGCCTGGCCGCCGGGGCACGTATCCTGGCCGCGCCCGAAGCCCCCAAGCTGATCATGCTGACCACCTTCGACCTGGACGAGTACGTCCACGAGGCGCTACGACTGGGCGCGGTCGGATTCCTGCTCAAGGACACCCCGCCCCGGGAGCTGGCCGCCGCCGTGCGCACGGTCGCGACGGGCCAGGCGATGCTGTCCCCCACCGTCATCAAGCGGCTGATCACGTCGTTCGCCGGCAGGGCACCCTCCCGCGCCGAGTCCGCGCGTAACCGGCTCGCATCGCTGACCGCCAGGGAGGAGGACGTGATCAGAGCACTGGCCCGCGGCCTGTCGAACGCGGAGATCGGGCGGGAGCTCAAACTGGCGGAGGCCACGGTGAAGGCGCACGTCAGCCGGCTGCTCGCCAAGCTGGGCGTGGCCAACAGGGTGCAGGCGGCGATCCTGGTACACGACGCGGACCTCGGTTGATCGGACACCTTGACACGCCCGCTCGGATCGAACCCCCCGCACTTCACGGGCGAGATGGAACATTCCCATCCGCGTGACGCCATGGCGCGCGCGCCTACTCCCGCTGTCGTAGAGGGACGGTTTCTCCTCCCGGTGCCGTAGGGGTGGAAGTCTCCCGCGGTGCGACGACCGGCGTCGGCGGGCGAGCGACGATTACGGCCATGAGAACCCCAGCCAGGTACGTCCACGGGGCCGCGCTGCTGACCACCGGGATACTCGCCGGAGCCTTCGGGTACGGCGCGGCCAACGTGGTCCCCACCTTCAGGACCGTCCCACTGGACGTGCGTCTGACCTTCCACACCGCGATGATGGAGGTCAACGAGCCGGTCATGCAGAGTGCGATGGCTCTGGCGATCCTCACCTCGTTCGGCCTGGCCGTCGTCTGCCGCGGCCTGCCACGGCGCCTGGCGCTCGGGGCCGGTGCCCTGGCAGTGGCTTCGTTGCTGGTGACGGTCTTCGGCAACGTCCCGCTGCACGCCCACATCAGGCGATGGGCCGCCGCCTCCGCCCCGGCCGGTCACTCCGAGATCCTGCAAAAGTGGGAGCTCTTCCACACGATCCGTACTCTGACCGCCCTGTCGGCTTTCGCACTGATAATCGGCATCGCCGTCCTCGCCCGGCCCGAGACCCGTTGAAAGAGCTCAGCGACTCACCTGATCCGGAGATACGGCGGGCAGCCCCGTCTCGGGCCGCCACCGCGCCCCGGCATCGGGTACCACGGCACCGGCGGCGCCCCCACCCGGATACCCGAAGGATGTGAAGCCATGGGAAAACGAAGAGTCGTCAGGATCGTCCTGGTGACGCTCGCCGTTCTGATCGGGGTGCCGGCGCTGGGAGTCGCCGGGCTCGTCCTCTGGGACGGCGGCATCCACACCGATCCACGCCGGCCGATCCTCCGTGACATCCGGATCGATCTGCGGACCGCCATGACACGACTCGGCCCGATCGAGTACGACCTGTACGGCACCGAAGGCCCTGTGCTGCTGTCTGTTCACGCCGGGCTCGGTGGAGCCGACCAGGGACGGCTGTTCGCCGGTTGGCTGCAGAAGGACGGGTTCCGCGTTCTCAGCCCCTCACGGCCCGGCTACCTCGGAACGCCGCTGGAGAGCGGCCGGACCAACGAGGAGCAGGCGGACCTGCTCGCGGCGCTGCTGGACGAGCTCGGCATCGACCGGGTCGGAGTCCTCGCGGTCTCGGCAGGAAGCCCGGTGGGCTACACCTTCGCCGCGCGCCATCCGGATCGGATCTGGGCACTGGTCTCCGTCGGCGGAGTCAGCAAACCGCGGCCTGCCGGGACGGGCTCGCCGCTGCGGAGAGCGTTCCTGGACACGGTGGGCCAGAAGCTGGCCCGGCTGACGGCGGAGGTCTCGTTCGAGACCGTCGTCGCGGGGACGTTGAACGAGACCAGTACCTACACCGACGGGCAACGGGCGGAGCGCGTCTCGCACATCATGAACACGCCGCAGGTGCGGGAGCTCTTCAAAGCGATGTTCGATACGACGTTCCCTTACCAGAAGCGCTGGGAGGGCACGGACAACGACGCGGTGCAGGCCCGACGCGGAGGGCTGCCGCTGGAGCGGATCTCGGCTCCGACACTGCTGATCCACGGCACGCAGGACGGCGATGTGCCGTTCGACCACGGGAAGTTCGCGGCTGAGCGGATACCCGGCGCAAAATGGCACTGGATGGAACACGACGATCACCTGGGCTTCTGGCTCAGCCCGAAAGCGGGCCAGGCACAGGCCGCGGCGCGAGACTTCCTGCGGCAGCACGCGCCAGGCGAATGAGCACTCGTCCAGGGCTTGCATGAGTGTTCACGAGAGTGGACGACCTGGCGTAACGGGCGCACTGGGAGATCGCCTCCCGCAGGAAGATCGATCGTTTCCTGGAACCGCCGGGTGGACTCACGCCTTCAAGGCGAGCGGTTCGCCAGGCGGATACCCGCTTCGAAGGCCACGACCTCGGCCTTGGTGATGCGAAGAACCGGCTCGCCCACGGCCGCGTCGCCCGGACCATCCTGATCACTCTGCTCGTCACCGTCACCAACGACCCCTTCCTCGACCAGTGGCGCCACACCCACCAGCCCTCGGCGAGCCCGACGCGCCCGCTGAGAACCGCGAAACTCCAGCCTCCTGGGAGGCCGCCGCCGTGGCAGGGGCCAGACGCCTGATCTCCGCGTTGGGGCGCTTCGACGACGACGGCCACAGCCTCGCCTGCGTCGCCGGCATCACCGCTGCCGAGGCGGTACGGCGCCTGGAGGCCGTACCGGCCGATGACGCCGACGTTGAAGAGATCATGGAGGATCCCTGGGCGGATCTCGACGCCGGCTTGGCCCTCATCGGTGTCACCGACGTGCCCGGCGGATGCGTCGTCTTTCAGCCGTGTGGATACGCCGCGTCCAACCCCGGCGTCATGAAACGCCTGTCGGTGGGCACCGTCTGCCACGGGCTGTTCGCCAATCCCAAGAGCGGCAACCAGGGGGCCGTCGCCCGTGACGGCGCCATCGAGGAATGGGACACCCACCCCGGCGGCGGCAGCGTCTGCTCCGAGGAATCCGCGGAGGAGATCCTCGCCACCTACCTCTACCACCACCAAGCCGAGGCCTACTGCTTCGCCGGAGCGGGCCTGCGGCCGGCCGACGACCGATCGATCGATCAACGGTCAGGCCGACATGTGGCTCAAGCTGCCCGGACAAGACCGGTGGAGCTAACCGGAGATACAGCAAGAAAGCCCGATTCCACTATCTGGAGTCGAGCCTTTCGGTCTTGTGGGCGTTCACGAGTGTGATCGAGCAGGGACGATGACGCCCTGGTGAAGATCGCTTCCCGGGATGGCCGTGATCGTTTCGCCGCCGGAGCACGGAGATGCGCCACGGCGGCGGCGGTCCCGGTTGCAGGACTTGCAGGTGGCTCGGAGCTTGCGGCTACATCGGCCATCGCCGCCGACACGAGCGCGGCGGCGATGGCCGGCAACGCGGCCGTTCGTCGGCTCATGCCCCCGACGCGGTCCGGGTGGCCGGTCGGTGGTTCGGGGCGGCGAGGTCGTGGGCGGAGCGGGCCAGCCAGATCATCATCAGGACGCTCGAGACCGCACCGAGAGCCTCGGCGCCGCTTTCCTCCTCCAGGAACGGCAATGCCGCCAGCATCAGGAAGATGGGCACTACCAGGGCGGCGATACCGTATGCGACGGTCGCCGTCTCCCAGCGGTCGTCGCGCCATTGGGCCCGCAGGATCAGCACCGTCCAGGCCAGGTCGGCCAGGCCGCAGATCATTTCCACCTCGTCCGGGACGGGCCGGCCGACGAGGTCGAGCACGCCGATGACGGTGAAACCGCCGTACCCCAGCACCCCCGCGCCCCGCATGTACGGCCGGTCGCCGTCCAGCACCCGCATGAACAGCAGCACGACCACCCACATCACCGCAGAGACGATCACCGTCGCATCTGCCCAGATCCACGACTCGATGCCGTAAAGCAGCCACGTCGTGGCCGTCGCGACGTAGAGCGCCACCCGCAACCGCAGGGTGTTCCGGTCCTGCTGGGGTGGCCCGCCCAGCGGCCCGCGCAGGACCTGCCAGATCCCCCATGCCCAGGACAGCCCGGCCAGGACCAGGAGGAGCAGGTTCTGCCCCGTCGCCGCGACGCCTTCGGTCACGGTCGCGAACAGTGTCAGCCACCACAACGGGCCGAGGTCACCAGAGACCATAGCGACGATGACGGCGAGCGTCAGCGCGGCGCCGTACAGACCGGTGACGAGCAGGGCGGGCAGGGCCGAGCGGTGGCGACGTAACACGGGACGCTTCCTGGGGATTCGGAGGGGATGGGAGCGAACGCCTCACCCTACAATCGATCATGAGGAGTGGCGCCGGGTGGCGTGCGCCCGCGGGCGCGTTCGAACGCCACGCCGGGGTGTCCACGAGAGGAAGACGGTCGCGGCGGCCGTCGGCGGGATGCGCGGGGCTTCGGTGTCCATGGGTGGCTCTCCAGGAGCGAGCAGCGCCGCGTGTCCGTTGTTCTCCGCGTTTCGTGGCGCCACCGGTGACGCTGCGTCATACGTCCGGCCAGGAAATGTCATGACGAGGTCGTGACGTGGTCGCACTGCCCGCCGAGCTGGGCATTGGCGCGGCCGCGGGCGTGATCGCGTTCGTGCTCAAAGGCGTGGTGAACTACGCCGTCATCACCCTGACCGGGTTCGACGCCAATCCCCAAGGCCCGTACCACGACGCGGCCGGCGGCGGCGTGCTGCCCCTGATCCTGACCTTCGCCTTCCTGTCCGTCCTCACCCCCGTCGGCGAGGAGTTCCTCTTCCGCGGTGTCGTCACCAACGCCCTGCTGCGCTACGGGCCCGTCGTCGGCGTCCTGTCCAGCTCGACGATCTTCGCCCTCTTCCACGGCGTCAACATCGCCATGACCACGGCGTTCGTGGTGGGCATCATCGCCGCCGAGGCGATGCGCCGCAGCGGGTCGATCTGGCCTGCGGTGGCCGTCCACACCGTCCACAACATGGGCCTGCCGCTGTTCGCACTGATCACCGGAACCACCGGGCCCGGCTGATCGTCACGCCAAAGACCATGATCACGTGTCTTTGGCACCGCTTCTCGCTCCGATGTTCCTCGACCCCCGACGTCACGAAGCCGGCACACCTCCCGCCGAACCGTCACCGCAACCATCGTCAACAGCGTCATCATCGCGGCGACCGTGCTCCCCCGGAACCAGGGAACGCCCGCGTTGATCTCACAACGACTGTCCAAGGATGACGTCCGGCCCGATTCCGCCCGCCGCCGGGAACCACCGAACGAGCGCGGGTCCTCGACCATGTTCTCTTCCTCGAAGCCGTCGACCCCGTGTGAATATCCTGTGAGCTCCGGACCCGGCATCACCTGAGCGCTGCCTCGACGCCGTCGCGAGCCGGATGATTCACAGAAGACTCACAGATCCTCTCCGAGATCGCGCAGCCGCCTGGTCCAGACTCCGTCACATGATTGAGTTACGGCGGTTGACCAAGCGTTACGGCCAGGTCGCGGCGGTGAGCGATCTGAGCTTCGAGGTCAGGCCGGGTGCGGTCACCGGGTTCCTCGGCCCGAACGGCGCGGGCAAGACGACCACGATGCGGGCGATCCTGGGCCTCGACACGCCGACGAGTGGCACCGCGACGATCCGTGGGCGCCGCTACGCGGACCTTCCCTCACCGATGCACGAGGTGGGGGCGCTGCTGGACGCCCGTGCCGTACACCCGCGCAGGAGCGTGTTCGACCACCTCCTGTGCCTGGCCCAGAGCAACGGCATCGCGCGGAGCCGGATCGAGGAGGTGCTCGGGCTCGTCGGCCTCCACGAGACAGCCGGTCGGCGAGTGGGCGGGTTGTCCCTGGGCATGGGCCAGCGGCTCGGCATCGCCGTGGCCCTGCTGGGGGATCCGCCGGTGCTGATGTTCGACGAGCCGGTCAACGGGCTCGACCCGGAAGGCATCGTGTGGATCCGCACCCTCATGCGGGATCTCGCCGCCGAGGGCCGGACGGTGCTGGTGTCCAGCCATCTGATGAGCGAGATGGCATTGACCGCCGATCATCTGATCGTCATCGGCCGCGGCCGGCTGATCGCCGACATCGGGCTCGAGGCGTTCATGCGGTCGAACTCGCGGGGGACCGTCCTGGTGCGTACACCGGACGCTGAGGAGTTCGCCCACCGGCTGCGTGACGCCGGTGCAACCGTACGGCCGGGAACGGAAGGTGCCCTGGTGGTGGCGGGGATGGAGAGCGCGGAGATCGGCAAGATCGCGATGGTTCACGGAGTGGTGCTGCACGAGCTGACTCCGCACCGGACCTCCCTTGAGGAGGCGTACATGGAACTCACCCGCGACAGCGTGGAGTTCGGCGTTCTCGAAGGGGCCGGGCGATGACCACGTTCTCCGCCGATGTCCTGCGCTCGGAGTTGACCAAGTTCCGCAGCGTCCGCGCCACCGGATACGTGCTGGCCGGCGCGTTCGTGACCGCTCTCTTTTACGGCTTCCTGTTCGGCACGGCGAACGGCAGAGCCTACATGGGTGCCTCCGCCGAAGATCAGACGTCCTTCGACCCCGTTGCGACCGCGTTCCGCGGCCTGATGCTCGCGCAGTTGCTCGTCAGCGCGGTGGGCGTGCTGACCGTCACCTCCGAGTACGCCTCGGGAATGATGCGGACCAGCGCGACCGCCGTGCCACGACGGGGACGTCTCCTCGCGGGCAAGGTCGCCGTCGTCGCCATGATCCTGCTCCCCAGCGGGCCGCTCATCGCTCTCGGATCCTTCCTGATCAGCCAGACGATGCTCGCCGCTCAGGGCGCCCCGAGCGCTGCCCTGACGGATCCGGGCGTACCGGGTGCGATCGCCGGCGCGGGCCTGTACATGACGTTGATCGGCCTGTACGGCGTCGCCATGGGGTTCCTGCTCCGCAGGACGGCGGGAGCGATCGCCCTCGGATCATTCCTGCTGATGCTGCCTGCCATGGCGTCCCTCTTCCCCGACTGGCTGGCCAGGTGGGTTCTGACATACTGGCCGACCGCCGCGGGCATGCGCCTCTTCACGCTCAACCCGGTCATCGACGGTCTGTCGGCCCCCGCGGGATTCACCGTGCTCGCCACGACCGTGCTCGCCCTGCTGCTGGCCGCGCTCGTCCTGTTCCGCTCGCGGGACATCTGATGCGCGTGGATTGTCCTGGCCACGGTCACGGTCATCACGGGGTTCACGGCTCTCGGTGTGCTCGCCGGAGTGGCGGCGTCGATCTCGCACGGCGAGTGCGGCGCGCCGGTCCTTATCCTCAGGAGGGAGCGCGCTTGGAAGATGTCGGCCGTTGGAAGAAGGCGAATGGACGGGTACCGGCTGCTGGTGGTCGATGACGAGCCCGTGGTGCGGGAGTTGCTGTCGGCCACCCTGCGTTTCGCCGGCTACACGGTCAACTCCGCCGCCAACGGGTCCGAGGCCCTGGACGTCGCCTGGCGCGAACCGCCCGACCTGGTGCTGCTCGACGTGATGCTGCCGGACATGGACGGCTTCGAGGTCATCCGCCGCCTCAGGGAGCTTCCCCGACCGCTGAGCGGCGGCCACCCGGGTCAGGTCCCCGTCCTGTTCCTCACCGCCCGCGACACGGCGGAAGACAAGATCAACGGGTTGCGGCTGGGCGGTGACGACTACGTGACCAAGCCGTTCAACCTGGAGGAGCTACTCGCCCGGATCCAGGCCGTGCTGCGCCGCACGGGACTTCTTCCCGACGACCGGACGTTGAGGGTGGGCGATCTGGAGGTTGATCCTGACGGCCGTCAGGTGATGAAAGGCGGTCATACGGTACGCCTGTCGCCCACCGAGTTCCGGCTGCTGCACTACCTGATCCTGAACGCGGGGAAAGTGGTCTCCAAGGCCCAGATCCTGGAGCACGTCTGGCGGTATGACTTCGCGGGCGACTCCAGCATCGTCGACACCTACGTGAGCTACATCCGGCGCAAGGTCGACACCACCCCGCCCAAGCTCATCCGCACCATGCACGGCGTCGGATACATACTGCACAGGCCCAGGTCATGACCGTGGGCGCAGCCGTACCCGGGGATTCCAGGAAACCGGGACGACGTTCGAAGGGCCTTTCGCTCCGCGGCCGTCTCCTGCTGATCACGATGGCCCTGCTGACGGCCGGCCTGATGGTCAGCAGCGTGGTCGCGATCGCCACCCTCCGCTCCCATCTGGTCAGCCGGGTGGACGAGCAGCTGAGACCACTCGCGGCGCTGTTGTCGCGCGTTCCCCCGGGGCTGACTCGATCGCCCGTTTCCGAAGAGGGCACGCAGGCTCCGCGGATCCCGGGCATGGGCCTGATCGACCAGGTGTATGTCGCCTACCTTGCTCCGGACGGCACGACTCGGCAGCAGCGAAACCTGTCGGCGCGGGGACAGGACCAGAGCCCACGGCTCCCACCGCTCGACGCCGAGGCCGTCACCCGGCTCGGCGGGCGGCCCTTCGACACGCCCGGGCAGGCGGGCCCCGGAAACTGGCGGGTGATCGTGGTGCCGCAGGTCCCGCGGCGGTCACCACCGGGACAGACGCCTTCCGCGGGAAGCGGTAGCGTCGTCGTGGCCGCGTCGCTGAGCGGTGTGAGATCCACGCTCGCCCGGCTGAGCCTTGTCTGTCTGATCACCGCTGTCGTCCTGCTGACTCTGCTGACCCTCATCGGCTGGTTCGCCGTGCGCGGAGGACTGCGGCCGCTGCGCAGGATCGAGGAGACCGCGGCCGCCATCGCCGGAGGTGATCTGTCTCAGAGGGTTCCCGAGCTGGCCGCACCAGGCACCGAAGTGGGCCTTCTGTCGAGCGCGCTCAACGGCATGCTCGGCCAGCTGGAGACGGCCTTCGCCGCCAGGGAGGAGTCGGAGGCCCGGATGCGGCGTTTCGTGGCGGATGCCAGCCACGAACTACGCACACCGTTGTTCGGGATCAAAGGCTTCTCCGAGTTGCACCGGATGGGCGGCCTGCCCGACGTCGGCCGAACCATGAGCCGTATCGAGAGCGAGGCGGAACGTCTCGCCCGGCTCGTCGAGGACCTGCTCCTGCTGGCCCGTCTGGACGAGGGCGAGAGCGCCCTGCCGATGGATCTCGCGCCCATGGACCTCCGCACCCTCGCCGCCGACGCCCACCACGACCTGCGTACCCTGGACCCCACCCGTCAGGTCACCTTGACCGGCCCCGGCGGTGGTCCTCCCAAGGCGGCACCGGTCCACGGTGACGAGGCCAGGCTGCGGCAGGTGGTGACCAACCTCGTCGGCAACGCCGTCACCCACACCCCCTCAGGCACCCCGGTACGAATCGGCGTCGGCACGGTCGGAGACGAGGCCGTGCTCGTGATAGAGGACACGGGCCCCGGGATGACCGCCGAGCAGGCGCTCCACGTGTTCGACCGCTTCTATCGCGCGGACGGCTCACGCAGTCGTACCGCGGATGGTGGAACGGGCTTGGGTCTGGCCATCGTCCGCTCCATAGTCACCGCCCACGGCGGCCGCGTAGAACTTCGCACGGCCCCCGCCCAAGGCGCCGCCTTCCGGGTGGCCCTTCCCGCCACTCCGGATCCCGCGTCGTAGTATTTGCCACGCCAAAGCCCCCAGAAAAGAGATAATTCATCCACTTTGGGCGGTTTTGTTCTTCGATCGGGATCACATCCTTCTCCAGGAAACGCAGGGACTGCGGAAGTGCTCACGAGCACTTCGTGGTCATCGTCGTACTGAAGATGGAGGGCGTCGGGAGGCCGCGAGTCACGATGCGGCCGGGAACGCTCCGTAGCCGGCGGACCTGGTCGCGGTGACGGTCTCACCGTGCGCGACGCCTGTGGCGGTGACGGTGGCCACGCCCGCGGGGACGGAGGTCAGCCGCGTATTGATCGACGCGCTCACGGTCCTGCCGGGGACCACGTTCCTGAACGTCTTGTCGCCGTAGACGGTGGCGATCGCCACGTCCACCGGGAAGGCGTTGCCGTTCGTCGCCGCCACCGACAGGTGCACCTTCCCGCCGCGCGTGCGTGAGGTGACCGCTGCCGTCACGTCGAGCGCCGTGACGTCCGCGAAGCGCACCGTGTACTCCAGTTCGGTGCCGAACGGCAGGAGCAGCATGTGCTGGCGCCGGGAGGCGTCCTTGAAGTACGTCTGCGTCTTCGGCACCACCCGAGCCGTCAGCGTCGCGTTCCACTCGATGACCATGTCCGTGCGACCACGCCGGACGCGCAGCCCCGTGCCCTCGCCCGTGACGTCGGCACCCGGCGTCCACTCCGTCTCCACCGGACCGAGCAGCGTCAGACGATCGTCGCCGCGCAGCACGAGAGGCATGCGCTCCGTCGAGTGCTGGAGCGCGGTGACCTTGACGCGAAGGGCATCGGCGCGGAGATCGACGTCCTTCGTGAGCCGACCGTCCGGCGTCGTGTAGCGGATGCCGAGATGCTCGGCTGAGCCCACCTCGTCGAGCGCGAGCTCATCGTTTCGGGCCGGATCGCCCCGGAAGTACCGGGCGAGCAGGTTCCCGTTGGAGTCGATGCTGGTGAACTGGGCGGAACGATGCGTGCCCCAGCACCCTTCCACGGAGTTGTTCGTACTGTAGAGCAGCATGCCGGCATCCGGGTGCCAGAGGAAACTCAGCCCGCTCTGGACCCGGGATGTGGCACGGATGCCGAACAGGCCCCCGAAGTAGTAGGGGGGCTTTCTGACGAAGAGGAACTGCTGCCCGCGCGGATCGGTCCGGAACTCCACGAAGCTGTCGGAGGTCAGGTAGGGCATGGTGCCGATCGCGGCATCCTTGTCAGCACGGGTGGGGAATTTCTCGGGGTAGGTGGAGAGGCGCACCACCTGCGGATCGACCTGGCCTGCCGGCGGCTGCGGCACCGGTTCGGTCGACGCCGCCCATTCCGCCCTCAGGGCCGCCTTGTCCTCCTGAGCCGTCGTGAAGGCCGCCGAGACGGGGATGCTGGGCGTCCACAGGGAGTTGATGTCCGCCTTGTAGCCGTCGTCCTTCACGTCATCGAGGATGTGGAGAGAGGTGCGCGATGACGTCGCGACGTTGCAGAACCAGCCGGCGCCGTCGGGTTCACGCACGAAGTTGTACCGGATCCACTCGTAGTACGTCTCCTGCATCCGCTTCACGACGGGTGAGCCGGTGGTCTCGTGGAGCGCCGCCAGGTCGGGCGTCATGACACCGAGCGAGTACCCCAGGTCGTTCCCGTTCTGCTCGTAGAAATAGCCGACGGGGCTCAGTCCGTCCCGGGCCAGCACGTCGATCCGCTCGTTGAGACGGCCGGCCAGGGTGGGATCGCCGAGCAACGGCAGTGCTTCCGCGATCCCCAGAAGGCCCCCGGCGACCTGGTTGGTGTACGGGATCGGGTTCGACCAGACCAGCGGGTTGGCCGGGTCCAGGAACCAGTCCGCGGCCTTGCGGAGGGCGGTGATGATCTTGCTCTGGGTCTCGGGCAGCGCGCCGGTGCGTTGGAGCTCCACGAGCGTGACGGTGAGGAAGCCGAGCGCGAAGCCCGTCGCGGGTCGTGACAGCTCTCCGGCGGAGTACTCCGGCCAGCAGCCCTGCGGCTTCTGCAGCTTGAGGTAGTGGCCGATGGCGGCGTCCAGGCGCGCCAGCAGCGCGGGGTCACCGGTGTAGGGGTTCCAGCTCCGGGCGTTCGCGTGGAACCACGACAGGGTGAAGACGTTCTCCTGCACCCGGGCGTTGAACGGTTCGGCCGGCGACCGCCAGAACCCGCCCCTCATGAACCCGTGCGTGTTCGGGTCCTCATCCTCCACCCCGTTCGCCAAGGGCGCGAGCACGGCCAGATACGGAGCCAGTCGTTGCTCGGCCGCGGCGAAGAGACCGCGGTCGGGGGCACCGGGTGGCAACGCGGTGACATCGGCCGGCGGACCGCCGATCTCGGATGTCGCGGCGAGCGCGGGCCTTGCCGTGTTCATCGCCAGGGTGAACACCGCTGTTCCCGTGGCCATGCCGACGAGGGCCTGTCGGCGGGAGAGGGACAGACGAAACACTGAGGGAACGGACCGATCTTCCATGATCAACCTCCTGGGGGACAGGCGTACATCGAAGTGAGCTCTGTGAAGTTGTGCCGGACTGTCTCCGGGACCGCGCGGGCTATGCCCTTGCCTGTGCTCGTCGGGGCATCACCTGGACTGACGCAACGAGCTGGTTCGCGGATCGGAGCACGTCGGGCGCGCTGAGGGTCTCGAGGTCCAGCTCCTCGGTGCTGTGGATCCGCAGCGTGGTCTGCTCCCCAGGCAGCAGCGTGATGAGGGCGTCGTCGACGAACCCCGCCGGATCGGCCTTGTCGATGAGGAGGGTGAGATCCCGGATCAGCGTTCTGGCCTGGACGGTCAGCTCGTATCCCTCCGGGATCCTGCTCACCTCGGCGCGGAACGACGCCGACGCGAGCGCGCTGTCTCGGTACTCGGCGAAGAACCAGAGGGCGCGGACGCCGTGGAGGGCCGCGACGACCAGTTCTCGTTCCGGGAAGGAGGCGGTGCCGATCTCGTCGGGGATCCGGACGCGCTGCGCGCCGCGGGGTCCGACGGCGACCGCGATGGCGGCCTCTGCCAGGAGCGCGCCCTCGTAGTCTCTGCGTTCCAGCAGCAGCTCGCCGTCCCATCGCTGGTCGGTGTCGTTGAGGATCGCCGCCTCGAGACCGTCCGGAGCGGGCTGGATCGTGACCAGCTGTTCCCGGTTGACGTGTCGCAGCGCATAGAGCATCGGCTTCGCGCGCCCGTCACCGTCGACGGCCGACCAGGAGGTCACCGGCCAGCAGTCGTTGAGCTGCCAGACGATGGTGCCGGAGCAGATCGGCGCGCGGGAGCGGAACCATCCGATCCCGGTGCGGATCGCGGCCGCCTGATTGAGCTGCATCGCCCAGTGCCAGTCCGACATGTCGTTCGGCAGCCGCAGGTGCGGGAGCAGCCCGTCGGTGAGCTTGTCGTTGCCGTTGACGGCCTTCTGGTGGACGACCATGCCCGGAGACTCCGGCGTGAGCGGGTCGTCGGAGACGGCACGCGTCAGCGTCGCCCAGGCCGGTGGCGCCTGCCAGCCGAACTCCGCGACGAACCGCGGCGTGTAGTCGAGGTAGTGGAGGTAGTCCTTCTCGTTCCACACATCCCAGATGTGGATGCTGCCGTGACGCGGGTCGTTGTGATCCGGGTCGTCGCCGAGCCCGCTGCCGGCGGGGGTGAACGGGCTTCCGGGGGTGTATCCGATGTGCGGCGCGAGTTCCTCGACGATCCTGGGCAGGAGGTCGTGGTAGTACCACGCCCCCCACGTGGCGCCGTCCAGCCGCGAGAGGTAGCCCCACTCGTGAAGGCCCCAGAGGTTCTCGTTGTTGCCGTTGAGGATCACCAGCGACGGATGCCCGGCGAGGCGGGTGACCGCTTCACGCGCTTCCGCCTCGACCTCGCCGCGCAACGGCTCCTCCTCGGCGTAGGCGGCACACGCGAACAGGAAGTCCTGCATCACGAGGATCCCTCGCTCGTCGCAGAGATCGTAGAAGTCGTCGGACTCGTAGATGCCACCTCCCCAGACGCGCAGCAGGTTCAGCCCGGCGAACGTGGCCTGACCGATGCGGGCGGCGTAGCGGTCACGGGTGACCCGGTGCGGGAACGCGTCGTCGGGGATCCAGTTCGCACCGCGGATCTCGATGCGGCGACCGTTGATCCGGACCGTGAACGGAGTGCCGTGCTCGTCGGGTGTCGTGTCGAGGTGAACCGTGCGGAACCCGATGCGCTGGTCGCGCTCATCGAGCACCGCCTCGGACGCCGGGTCGCTGACATCGATCAGGGCGACCTCGACGTCGTAGAGCGCGGGGTCGCCGTGCCCGCGAGGCCACCACAGCCGCACGTCGGGAACCTCCGCGTCGACCACGATCCGGTCGGTGTCCCGGCCCAGATCGGCGCGGATCGTCCGGCCCCCGATCGTCACGAGGACGGCGAGGCGCCGATCGCGATCGGTGCGGGCGACATCGATGTGCAAGGCGAGCAGCCCGAGCGAACCCTCCACGGTGACGACGGGGCGCACGTCGCTCAGCCGCGCGGTCCACCGCTCCACCCGCACCGGACGCCAGATGCCCACGCTGGCCGTGTCGATCCCCCAATCCCAGCCGAAGCTGGATGCCATCTTGCGCAGCGCGTTGAACGGGTGGGAGTTCACATGCGGCCGGTATCCCAGCTCCAGCGAGCGGCGGTCGGCCTCGCGGACGGGAGACTCGAGGTCGACCTCCAGGGCGTTCGATCCGCGCCGCGCGACGGCTCGGATGTCGTACCGGTAGCTGCGGTGCATGTTCTCGGAGCGGCCGAGCTCGTGACCGTTCAGCCTAACCGTGGCAACCGTGTCGATGCCGTCGAAGACGAGGTCAAGTCCGGGGCCGAGATCGTCGAGATCGAAGTCGGTGCGGTATCGCCACCGTGACCGGCCGATCCACGTCTGAGCGGACTCCTGATCGTCCAGGTAGGGATCCTCGGTGACGCCGGCGGCGTGCAACGCGGTGTGCACGGTGCCGGGGACCTCGGCCGGGACGCGCACGCCACCCAACCCGACGGGCGCCCTTCCTTCCAGGTGGAGGAGGGTCCAGCCGTCGCGCACGTCGGTTCGTCGCAGTCTCATCTCTTGCTCCTCCCGATCCCGTCGGTGCGGTCGAAGACGGCGCGCAGCGCGGGAGCCGGCGCCGCGTCATCAGGCGACATCGGGACACGGTCGAACGCGGCCCCGCCGGTGCGGATCTGCTCCGGCCAGGCCAGGGACACCCCGAGATCCTCGGAGAGCACCTGCTGCAGCCGCGTCAGCTGCCGCGGGTCCTCACGGATCCGCGCCGGGTCCAGACCGGTCTCCACGACGCGCGCGGCCAGGGCGCCGACGGCTTCGCCGATCGACCACTCCACCGGGTGCAGCCGGTACGCGCCGTTGGTGATGTGGGTGGTGCCGATGTTCTTGTTCGCGGCGACGAAGTTGTCGGCGTCGGCCGCGATCAGCGCGCCGAGGGGGATCTGGAAGGGAAAGCAGTCGATGTCGACGTAGTTGCGCCCCGACGTGCTGGGGTGCAGGTCGATGCGGTAGTAGCCGATGCCGACGCTGTCCGCGAAGATCGCGCTTCCCGCGTCGGCGCCGCGCATCTGGCGGCCGATGTGTCCCTCGGTGACGGTGAACAGGGCTCGGATGCGCCGCGACTCCCGGATGTACACCTCCTTCGCGAGACCGTCGGCCGTGCCCATGACGTCCCCGCGGGGACGCAGCTCCGGGTAGCCGAACCCGCCGTCGTGGCGAGGCGCCTCGGTCTGCATCCAGTGCACGAAGCTGAGGGTGAGAGAGCGTGCGCCCTCCAGCGCCTTCTCACGGGCCTGCGGGCTCACGCCGTGCAGCGGCAGCTCCCAGTAGTCGATCTGCGGCCAGTTGACCAGGGTGATCTCCCCGCCGGTGAAGGCCGGGTCCAGCAGCTGCCTGGAGAGGATCCGCCGGTACTGCCAGAGATCGTCCGCACGCGTGTGGATCGCCTCCTGCGGGGACTGCGCGAACAACGGGCGCACCCGCGGCTGCAGGGTGTCGGGGACCACGTCCTCCCAGGACAGCTGGGAGGCGGGCCAGCGCGGGTCGATGGTGTCGCGCCAGTGCTCGTAGCGATCGGGCCGGGGGATGGTGTGCTCCTCCCCCGGGCGGTACTCCAGGGCGACGCACCAGCTGACCGCCTGCTGGTCGTGGACGTCGGCGACGTCGGGGGCGTGCAGCTCCCCGGTCTCGTCCCTCCCCTCCGCGCCGATGACCACCGGCAGTCCGGCCGGCTCGATGAGGTCGCCCTCCTCCGTCGCATCGGCGACCAGGGTCGCGCGCACCTCGAGTCGATCGCCGTTCGGCGCGCGAAGCGTCACCGACGTGATCCGTCGCCCATCCCGGCGCACGTCGACCGCGGTGTGCTCGCGCAGCAAGGTGATCGCCCCGGATGCGATATGCGCCGAGAGGATCTCCTCCACCGCCAGGGCCCCGACGCGTGGTTCGTGGCAGATCCGTGAGACGAAGCCCATCCCGGGATTGAGATGTTCGATCCCGGCGGCGTCCTCGGTGAGCGGGTACGCGCGCCGGTAGTGACCGCGGATCGCCTCCCGCAGCGCCCGATAGCTGGGCGAGGTCAGGGAGGTCTCGATCCACTGGTGCTCGTCAGGCGGCACAGCCTGCGTGGACAGCTGTCCGCCCAGCCACGTCGAGCGTTCGGCGAGGACGACCCGGCATCCGAGCTTCGCGGCGGTGAGCGCCGCCGCGACGCCTCCGAGCCCTCCGCCGACGACGAGGAGATCTGTGGATATGGCGGAAATGGGCAAAGGATTCCTTTCGAGAGGTCGGGCCGGTCAGCCCTTGACGCTGCCGTCGGCCAGTCCGGCCACGAACGCGCGCTGGTTGAACAGGAAGAGGACGACGACGGGGATGGTCGAGATGACCGCGCCGGCCATCAGCGGGCCGTACTGGATGTTGCCGCTGGCGAGGAATCGCGCCAGCGCCAGCTGCACGGTCTGGGAGCTCTCCGTGTTGGTCACCACCAGCGGCCAGAGGAAGTCGTCCCAGACGCCGACGAAGGAGAAGATCGCGACGACGGCGATCAGCGGCTTCGCCAGCGGCAGGTAGATGGAGCGGAAGATTCGCCACTCGCCGGCGCCGTCGATGCGTGCTGCCTCGGCGAGCTCGGGAGGTGCCGTGCTGAAGTACTGACGAGCGAGGAAGATGTTCATCGGCAGGATCAGGTACGGGAGCATGACCCCGGCAAGGGTGTCGAGGAGCCCGCTGCCGCCTTGCCCGAGGATGTCGTTGCCGCCCGCCAGCGGTATCCCGCGCGCCATCAGGAACAGCGGTATGAGAGTCACGGAGACGGGGATCGCCGTGGTGGCGACGATCCCGACGAAGACGCCGAAGCTGCCGGGGAACGGCATCAGTGCGAACGCGTAGCCGGCGAGGACCGAGAAGACGCTGTTGCATGCCACGACGGCGACGGCGACGATCGTCGAGTTGAGCATGGCCCGCACGATGTCGGCGTCCGTCCACGCCGTGCCGAAGTTCTCCGGTGTGGGGTTGGCGGGGATCAGCGAGACGGAACCGAACGCCTCGTTGCTCGGCGTGAAGGCCAGGCTGATCATCCACAGGAAAGGCATGACGATCAGGAACGACAAGACGTAGAGGAAGATCATGGCCGGCACGCGCGACGTGCCCTTGATCCTCGTCGTGCGTCGTGACGTGGTCGCCGTAGGTCGAGTGACGGTCACTTCTGTCTCCCAACGAGCGAGCGGACGGAGAGCGCAGAGAACCCGACGATGAACGCGAACAGCACGAACGCCATCGCCGACGCCGACCCGAGCTGGTTGTACTGGAACGCCTCGGTGTAGATCAGGTAGTTCACGGTCGTGGTCGACCCCAGAGGCCCGCCCTTGGTGAGGACATAGATCTCGGCGAATCCTTGCGCGAGGAAGATGATGTCCATCGTCACGACGTAGACGAGCATCGGCCGCAGCCCTGGGAGCGTGACGTAGCGGAAGGTGTTCCAGCGACCGGCGCCATCGACGCGGGCGGCCTCGTACAGGTTGCGGGGGATGGACTGCAAACCGGCCAGCAGGAGGACCATGTTGCTGCCGAGCGCCTTCCAGATCCGCATGGCCGAGGCGGCGTTGAGCGCTGTGTCGGCATCCAGCAGCCACTTCTGCCGGGGAAGGCCGAACGTGGCGAGGATGTCGTTGAACAGGCCGTTCGGAGAGTACATCCACAGCCAGACCAGGCTCACGACGGTCAGGGAGACGATGTGCGGAAGGTAGAGCGCGGAGCGGAAAAGTCCGACTCCGCGAAACGGCCGGTTCACCAGCATCGCGAGACCGAGGGCGATGACGACCGTCAGCGGCAGGACCTGCAGCACATACCGCCCGGTGACCAGCAGCGCGTTGCCGAACTCGGGATTGCCGACGAGTTCGGCGTAGTTGTCGAAGCCGGTGAACTCGGGGCCGCCCCGGCGGATGGGGTTGTAGTGGGTGAAGCTGAGAATGAACCCGTAGACGACCGGGATCATCTGGAAGATCAGGATGTACAGGACCGCGGGAAGCACGAACAGCAGACCGATGAGCTGCATGCGGTTCCAGCGACGGTGTCCGGGGCGGGGCGAAGTGGCGCGGGGAGTGCTGGTCGACACGATGAGAGGCTCCTACCGGTTCTGCTTGAGGACCTTGTCGACCTCGACCTTCGCCTGGTCCAGTGCCTTCTGCGCGGGCACGACGCCGTTCAGCGCCTGCTCGAGGTGCTTGTCCAGCGTGTCTCGCGCCTGCACCCAGCCCGGGACATTCGGGTTGGGCTTGAAGTTCGGCGCGTTCGCCACGAACGCCTGGAGCACTGGGTTGTCCTTCACGTAGGCCGTCTTGGCCGCGGACGCGCGCACCGGAACAGCGCCGATGCCCCGGGTGTACTCGGCGCTGACCTTGGGATCGAGCATGTACGAGATGAACGCCCACGCGAGGTTCTTCACCTTGCTGTCGCTGTTGATCATCAGGCCGGGGCCCGATCCTCCCAGGGCGGAGCCCTCATCCTGTCCTTCGAAGGGCAGGGCGGGCATCACACGAAGGTCCAGGTCGGGGGCCGCGGCGACGATCTGGTTCGCGCCGCTGGCCGACTGGATCTCCATCGCCGCCGTGTCCAGAACGATCGGCTGCTGCGCGGCGGGCGCGTTGACGTAGTCCTCGCCGAGGTTCGCCGAGACCGCGTCGGGACCGGCGAACAGATGAGTGAAGAACTCGAGCGCCTGGACACCCTGCTCGGAGTTGAACGTGGCCTCGGTGCCCTGCTCGTTCAACTGGGATCCCCGCGCCGATCCCAGCAGTGAGGCGAACGTCTGCTGTCGGCCGATCGCCTGACTGGGCACCAGCAGCCCGGAGCGGGTGATGGTGTCGCCGTCACGCACCGTGAGCTTCTCCGCGGCGGCGCGCACTTCTTCCCATGTCTTCGGCGGCGCGTCGGGGTCGAGCCCGGCGGCGGTGAAGTCGGCCGCGTCGTACACGATCAAGCTGCCCTGCATGGACAGCGGCATCAGGTAATGCACGCCGTCAACCTGTCCGCCCGGCAGGGCGGCGGCCATGTCCTCCCGGTCTGCCGAGTCGAGCTTGGCGAGATAGTCGTCGAGGGGTTCGAGCCGGTCGTTGACGACGAAGTCGGCGATCGCGGCCGGACCGTGTCCGAACACGTCCGGGGCGGTCCCCGCGGCGAACGCGGCGTTCAGCTTCGTGGACAGGTCGCCCCAGTCGACGAAGGTGACATCGAGCTTCGCGCCTGTCTTCTCCTCGAACGCCTTGGCGATCGGTCCGGTGACGAGGTCGATCTCGGTCTGGTTGGTTCCGGGGAACCAGACGGTCAGAGTCTTCCCCTTGAGCCCGTCGCCGCTCGGCGATGCGTCGTCGGCCGGCGCCGAGGCGCATCCGGCGAGCAGGACCGCGCCGATCGTCAGCGCGGTGACGCCGGCCCGGCGCCGGGCGCGCCGTGGAGCATCAGCCTTCATCGGATCTCCTTTTTCGTATGAGTAGAAAACTGTTCGGTCTTGCTGCGGGGTGCGGGGCGCGGCCCGCTCAGGTCGAGATGGCCGGGGGGGACGTGTGCGGGCTGGCGATGGTCGCCGTCGAGGGCGGCTCGACCGGGAGCAACTCGTGGTAGGTGTTCGGGATGGTCCCGTCGAGCAGCTCCATGAGCACGGAGATGGCGCGACGACCGAGCGCGCGGCGCGGCATCCGGATCTGGCTCCAGGTGTGCGCGGGCGACACGTCGGGCACGGTGTCGAGCACCACGACCGAGAGGTCGCGGGGAATGTCGAGCCCGGCGGCCTGCGCGATGGCGGCCAGTATCGTCGCGGAGTCGTGGTTCTCGATCAACAGCGCGGTGGAGCCCTCGCGGAGGATCCCGTGGAAAACCTCGGCGTTCAGCTCGTCCGGCGCGACGAAGAGCGGGTCGCCCGAGCCGAGGCCCAGACGGGCGACATGCTCACGGAAGCTCTCGTAGCGCGCCTCCTGCGGGTTCCTGCGCGCGGTCTCCCCGAGATAGGCGATGCGGCGGTGGCCGGCCTCGGCGAGGGGCTCGAGGACCAGGGCGAGCGCCTGGTGGTAATCGGGGGCCACATACGGGAGCTGCGCGCTCGCGCCGTCTCGTCGCCCGATGAACACGAACGGGTACTGTTCGGAGGCGAGGCGGACCAGCTCCTCCTCGTTCTGCTCCATACCCAGCATCACCGCGCCGTCGGCCAGACGAAGCCGGTTGGCCCCGTTGGCGTAGATCCTGCGGATCCCGTCGTCGCCCTGCGTGGACGCGAACAGCACGAGGTCGACCTTGAGCTCGACGGCCTGTTCCTCGATCCCCACCAGGAACGGGTTGTAGTAGTCGTCGGAGGTCACGGGGAACACCGGCTCGAAGGTGTGGACCCCGATCAGACCGTTGCGCCCCCCGCGCAGCGAGGTGGCCGCGACGTTCGGGACGTACTGGAGCTCCTTGACGGCCGCGTGGACGCGATCCTGCGTCGCCTGCGGGATGGACTCCGCCGCCGCGCGACCGTTGAGCACGAGCGAGACCGTGGACTGAGTGACGCCGGCGAGCCGCGCGATGTCGCTCTGCCTGGGAGCTCGCGTCTTCTTGACCATCACTGTCTCTCAGTCCCGAGGTCATCTCATTGAGCCCGCACCGATCTCACCGGCTCCCCACCTCATTTGATATCAGTTACTCATACGAATTAGCAACCATGTGAGGAGCCACTGTCCAGGTGAGGTGGCCGGCAACCGCCGTCGGCTCCGCAGGCTCTCGATGAGCCGCCCGCCGGCCTCGGAAAAGGCTGGGTGCAGAAATCGTGATCTTCGTACCGGTCCGGTGACGGCATCTGTTTGCCCTGCTTACCGGGCATACGTTCCTGGCCCATGCCCTTCGAATTTCTCTCCGGCCGGCAGGGCGCCCGCCCGGGGTGAGACAGCCACGCAGTTCACGCAGGGCAGATGCCAGCCAGAGGTGGTGCAAGACAGCGACGAGAGTGACGGCGTCCCATCGCCGCCGCGGTCACGCCCGGCGAAGTCGGCTTGGACGATGGCGACCGTGGGGTTGTCGGCGAAGCGCTCCGCCGCGGCGCGGGCGGTCGCGGGATCGGGTTCCAGCCCGGTGACGGTAGCGGCGCGTCGGCGAGGCAGAGCGGCGAGGTTACCCGTGCCGCACCCGGCGTCCAGGACGTGGCGGGCCCCGGACGAGGCCGCCCGGTCGGCGCACCCGCGGCGCAGCCGTCCGGGTGCGGGAGGACGTGCTGATCTCCCGAGGGCGGGCAGACATGCGAAAACGGCCCCGTCGTCGAAGGGGATCCCCCGCCGGGACGGTCACTTTTCCCGGCGGGGGATCCCAAAGGTGTCTCAGAGCTCCGAAAAGGGGATCAGCTCCTGGTCCACTTCTGGTTGCTGGTGCCCAGGCAGGTCCAGATGTGCACCTTGGTGCCGTTGGTGGTGCCGTTGCCGGACACGTCCAGGCACTTGCCGCTGCCGACCGCGGTGATGGTGCCGTCGGAGTTGAAGCGCCACTTCTGGTTGTTCTGGCCGTTGCAGTCCCAGATGAGCACCGCGGTGCCGTTGGCGGTCCCGGCCCCGTTGACGTCCAGGCACTTGTTGCCGTAGACCCTCAGCTCACCCGAGCTGTTGGAGGTCCACCGCTGGTTGGCGCCCCCGTTGCAGTCCCAGATCTGGGCCAGCGCGCCGTTGGCCTGGGAGGCGCCGTTGACGTCCAGGCACCGGTTCGACCCCCCACCCCGCAGAGCACTCGTGCTCCCCGGCGTCGCAGAGGGCGAGGGCGACGGGGTGATCGAGGGGGTCGGCGTCGGCGTCGGGTTCGTGTCACCGAACTGCGAGAAGAAGGCGTACACCACCGGCCCGGTCCAGGACCTCTCGTGGGGGTTGTAGTCGCCGGCGGACCCGTCCCAGGGACCAGGGGTGTGACCCGCGTCGAAAGCGGCCCATGCGACCGGATACCCGGCCCGGCACCCCGAGTAGTAGGTGACGGTGTGCGTCAGACTGCCCTGCGCCGGCTCCGGCGGGTTCTGGGGGGTGCAGCCGTTGTTCCTGACGAACCTGTCGCGCAGCGACCGGCCCGAGGAGATATTGAGCGGGTCCCTGAGGCCGTGCAGGCCGATGTACCCGATGGGGTCGTTGCCGCCGCTGCATCCGCTGAGCTGCGCGCCGGCGTAGACCGCGACCGCGCGGAAGGTCGTCGCCCGGGCACACGCGAGCGCGTAGCTCATGCCGCCGCCGTAGCTGAAGCCCATGGCGAAGCGCTGGGAGGTGTCGACACACAGATCCGCATCGATCCGCCGGATGATGTCGTCGACGAAGGTGACGTCCTCGCCGCCGGAGTTGGCCCAGCCGTTGTTGAGGCCCTGGGGCGCGATGAAGATCGCGTTGCTGTTCGACAGCGCCCTCTGCCCGTAGTAGGACCAGGGGTACCCGCTGGTTCCGCCCGAGTCGACGTCGTTGGCGGTGCCGCCGTTCCAGTGGAACCCGAAGAACACCCGGTAGGAGGTGGTGTTGTTGTAGTTGTCGGGAAGCCTGAGGATGTAACTGCGGTTCTTCCCACTGGTCGTGATCGACTGCGAACCGCTTCTCAGCGTCGGAGTCTTGCCACACCCCGCGGTGGGCGCGAGGGCGCCGGCACCCGTGGACGACGTGGTTCCGCCGAGGCTGTCGCTCAGCGCCGCGTGACCCGTGGACAGGACGAGGAGGGCCGCGACCGCGATCGCTCCGAAGAGGGATCTGTTCTTCGACATCACGCGACTCCCTCTGCGGTTCGAGTATCGACACGTCTGGATGGGGACACCACTTGGTTCTCCTTCATCGGGGGGTGGGAACCTCAGCCGGCCGGTGTGGCGGCTCAACACCGTTTCGTTGGTCTCCGCGCTGAACACCACGTCCGGCCGGTTCTTACCGGTGTTGCCGAACAACCGCGCCCTGCTTCGAGGCGGTCGGAACCGTTCGCGTCACCGTCGTGGACGACAATGTCCGGCCTGGCCTCCGTGGCTTCGGCCGGTACGGCTCAGCCGTGAGCCGCCTGGTGAAGTTCACCTACACGATCGGCTTGCCGTCGCTGATCCGCGTGGCCATCCATGAAGCCGCCCTCATGGCGGTGGCACGGCCGGCGAGTACCGTCCCGCACTCAGCGCCGGCAGCCGGCGACTCCGGCGTCGGTCACGTTCGCGTAGCTCGTTCCGATCGCTCACATGATTCTCCAGACATACCGCGGTGTCCGGCGAATGGCACCACGGAGGGTGATCCTTAGAGACTGCGTGAGTCGAGGCGGCCAGGCCACGACGCACGACCGCCACGGAGTGCCCCACTCCGGATGCGGTCCAGCCGAGGAGGAGACCCCCGAAAGGAGGCATCCCGGAGACTTAGCTACTAATTACGGTCCTCACGCTGAGGCGCGTCAAGACCTTAAGCCCACTTATTTCTGACTCCTCACAGGGGGACCTTTGTCAGAGTGGGAACTCTTTCGAGTATAAGTGCAGCTAGACGGCTTCATCTTTCCTTTCGCCGGTGTATGAATCCGAGGGCGAGCCGGATGTGTAGCATTCATTGCCGGGCGGAAAGCAAGGGTTGATGCTGATCCGGGCCTCAGCTGGTCGCGCTCTCGGGGAGGGCGCGGGGAGCGTGATCGATACTCCGCGCGCGGAAGGCGCGTACCGGCCGGGCTACGAGGTGGCCGCGGAGCAGGTGCTGGAGTCGATCAGCCGGTTGCGCCTGCGGCCCGGCGACCGCATGCCCACCGAGAACGAGCTGGCCCGGCAACTGGGCACGAGCCGGACCGTCGTGCGCGAGG
>NZ_JBFAAE010000046.1:0-69140 GCF_040639575.1 Streptosporangium sp. NPDC023825
GCCAACGTCGACGTCTCCGCCTTCGCGGGGCAGAGCGTCCGGATCCTGGTCGAGGCCGGTGACGCCTCCGGCGCCTCCCTGGTCGAGGCCGGGGTCGACAACGTCAAGATCACCCAGCAGCCCTGACCCTCCCTCGGGGCGTCTCCACAGGGGGCGCCCCGAGCCATCCTTCCCCCTCACCGAAACCCCGAGAGCCCCGGGAAACCGGAACCCCGAGAGCCCCGGGAACTCCGGAGATCCCGGGGCGCGCGGGAGTCCGGGGGAGCGAAGAAGCCTGGAGGAACCGGGGTGGCGGGCCCGCGAGGCCCCGGGGTTCGGACGCGGCGGACCAGGGGTTCAGGCGCGGCAGATCAGCTCGCCGTGGAGCAGCGACAGCCAGCCGTCCGGCTCCCCGGCCCAGGCCCTCCAGCCCTCCGAGATACGGCGCAGGTCATCCTGCGTGGCGGCGCCCGAGGCGAGCGCCTGGCCGGCCATGTCGGACTTCAGGATCCGCTCGGCCCACATGCCGCCCCACCACGCGCGGTCGTCGGGAGTGGCGAAGCACCAGGTCGAGGAGGTGGCCGAGACATCGGTGAACCCGGCCGCGTGCGCCCACGACAGCAGCCGTCGTGCCGCGTCGGGTTCGCCGCCGTTGGCCCTCGCCACCCTCTGGTACAGGTCCATCCACTCGTCCAGCTCGGGTGTCTCGGGGAACCAGGCGAACGCGGCGTAGTCGCTGTCGCGCACCGCGACGATCCCACCCGGCCTGCAGACCCGCCGCATCTCGCGCAACGCCCGGACCGGGTCGCCGACGTGCTGCAGCACCTGGTGGGCATGGACGACGTCGAAGGTGTCGTCGGGAAACTCCAGCGCGTGCGTGTCCGCCACGGCGAACGTGATGTCGGAGCGCCCGCGCCGCGCCGCCTCCGCGCGGGCCGGCCCGAGTGCCGCCTCGGTGATGTCGACCGCGGTGACCGCGCCGGGCGCGATCCGCTCCGCCAGGTCGACGGTGATGGTGCCCGGCCCGCAGCCCACGTCCAGCAGCGTCGTGCCCGGCCTCAGGTGCGGCAGGAGATGGGCCGCCGAGTTCTCCGCCGTACGCCACCTGTGGGACATGAGCACGGACTCGTGGTGCCCGTGCGTGTAGACGGCGTCTTTGCCGGTCATGGCGTCCTCCCCTTCTCGTCACACTGGTCGGACCATAACACGAGTCTCACATATCAAGAAAAATTGTCTCACTATATGATCGATATTGATGTGGCGGGAACCGCCGGCGAGGAGCGCCGGGGGCGTACGGCGGGCCGATGGCGGCATGTGCGACCGGTTCCAGGCGATGCCGGGGATGTCATGAACGCCGGCGTCGTCAGGGGTGTCGAAGACGTCGGAGACTTCAAAGACGGAAGTCCAGGTCGGGGACGATCTCGGCGACGTCCATCTGGGCCTTCTGGAGCCTGCCCGAATGGTCCCAGTTCATCGCCTGCCATCGGGTGAACTGGTCGAGGACCCACATCCCCGACTGGCGGCTGCCGTTGCCCGACTTGCCGTTGCCGCCGAAGGGCAGGTGGGCCTCCGCGCCGGAGGTGGAGTTGTTGACGCTGACCATGCCCGCGCCGATGCCCTCGCGGAAGCGGAAGGCCGACGCCGGGTCGGTGGTGTAGATGGACGAGGAGAGCCCGTAACCGGGAAGGTTGGCCAGGTCGACGGCCTCGTCCAGCGTGCCGAAGGGCGTCACGCCGACGATGGGACCGAAGGTCTCCTCCAGGAAGAGCCGGTCGCCGGGACGGACGCCGTCCACGACCACCGGGTGGTAGTAGAGGCCGCCCTCGCCGGTGAAGTCGCCGCGCGGGTTGTCCGGGGTGATGCGGCCGACGGGACCGGAGACGACCGTGTGGTGCGGCTGGATCCAGCCCAGATACTCCTCGTAACGCGAGGCGAATTTCCGGTCGAGCAGCGGACCGCACAGCACGTCCCCCGCGGGGTCGCCGACCGCGGCCCCGGCCACGGCGTGTGCGTACCGGCGGAGGAACTCGTCGTGGACGCTCTCGTGCACGATCACCGTGCCGAGCGACGTGCAACGCTGCCCGGCGGTGCCGAAGCCGGCGAACAGGGCACCCTCCACGGCGAGGTCGAGGTCGGCGTCGGGCATGACCACCATCGGGTTCTTGCCGCCCAGCTCCAGGCAGGGGGTCTGCAGGTGGCGCCCGCACAGCTCGCCGACGCGGCGGCCCACCTCGGTGGAGCCGGTGAACCCGACCTTGTGCACCGTGCCCTCGGCCAGCGCCGCCTCCAGGCCCTCGAACGTCGCGGCACCGTCGGCGAGGACCAGGTTCAGCACGCCGTCGGGCAGACCGGCCGCGGTGAACAGCCGGTAGAGCGCGTGCGCGGAGGCCGCCGCGTACTCGGCGGGCTTCCACACCACCGCGTTGCCGCACAGCAGCGCCGGGACGAGGTACCACGACGGCACCGCGACCGGGAAGTTGCCCGCGGTGATCACCGCGGCCGTCCCCACGGGAACCCGGAAGGTGAACAGGTTCTTGTCCGGCATCTCCGAGGGAACCGTCTGCCCGTACAGCCGCCTGCCCTCGCCGAGGAAGAAGTCGCACGTGTCGACGATCTCGCGTACCTCGCCCAGCGCCTCGGCGTACGGTTTGCCGATCTCGCGGGTGACCAGGCGGGCCAGCTCTTCCGCGTTGGCCTCCACCAGGCGTCCGATCGAGGCGATCACCCGTCCCCGGACGGGCGCGGGGACCCGCGCCCACTCCCGCTGCGCGGTGGCGGCCGTGCGGCACGCGGAGGAGAACGTCCTCGCGTCCGCCAGCCGGACCCGCGCCACCACCTCGTCCACGCGAGCCGGGTTGACCGACTCGTACGCAGTGCCGCTGGACGTTTCTTTTCCGCCGATGACGGAGACGATCTCGCTGGTCACCTTCGACCTCCCGGTGTGGACCTGTGACCGCATTCTCCCCGCGCAGGGGGAGGCCGTCACATCGGCCGGGAGGGCGTTCGCGTCGTTTCCCCCGACGGCCCGTCCGTCACGCCGGCCGTCACGGTGTCCGCCGCGTCGTCCATCGCGTCGTTCATCGAGTCGTCCACTGCGCCGTCCGCCGCATCGTCCGTCACGTCATCCGCACGCCGTCCGTCAGACCATCCGGAAGTCGGCGAAGTCGAAACCGGGGGACACGACGCAGCTCACCAGCACGCCCTCGGCCCCGGCCGGGCGGGCGGCCTGCCAGGTGCCGCCGGGCACCACGGCCTGGAGGACCTGCCCCTCCTCCACCAGCGGCCCCAGGGTCACGGTGCCGGAGGGCTGGTCCTCGTGACCACCGAGGATCAGCGTCAGCGGGCCGCCCCGGTGCCAGAACCACACCTCGTCGGAGGCGACCACGTGCGGGCGCGACTCCTCGCCCGGCTCCAGCAGGAAGTAGATTCCGGTGGCGGTGGCCCGCGTGCCGGCGTACCCGGGCGGGGTGAGGTCGACGGAGGTCTTCCAGGTCTCGCGGAACCAGCCGCCCTCGGGGTGCGGCAGCAGGTCAAGGGCCTCGGCGAGCGGAGGACGCGAAGGGGTCGTCATCGCACCGATTCTAGGGACCCGGTTCCGGAGGGCGTGCGGTGGGACGGCTGTTGAGGACGGGCCCGGATTTGTCGGCGGGGTTGGTTAGGTTCGGTCCGTGATCGAACGGTGGAACCGGGACCAGGTGCTGGCGCTCGCCCCCGACGCCTCGTCCCAGAAAGCGGCCCGGGGAATCTCCGCCCCCGGCAAGTGGTCGGGGTCAGGAGCCACCACCGACGCGGTGTGGGGCGAGTGCGCGGGCAGCGGCTCCAAGCCCTACCGGACGTGTGTCGACCTGTCCGAGCCCGCCTACCGGTGCAGCTGCCCCAGCAGGAAGTTCCCGTGCAAGCACGCTCTCGGCCTGCTGCTCCTGTGGTCGGCCGACGGTGTTCCCGCGGCCGGGGAGCCCGCCGACTGGGTGGGCGAGTGGCTCGACGGGCGGCGCGGCCGCGCCGCCAGGGCCGCGGAGGCGGGGACGGCCCGCGCCGCCAGGGCCGCCGAGCCCGGTCCCGCGGACGGCCGCCGGGCCGCGCAGCGCGAGCAGCGGGTGACCGCGGGGCTGTCGGATCTGGAGCGCTGGCTCGCCGATCAGATCAGGCAGGGCATCGCCGGGTCACGGCGCCACGACCTGTGGGACGACCTGGCCAAACGCCTGGTCGACGCCCAGGCGCCCGCTGTCGCGGGCTCGCTGTCCCGCCTCAGCGCCGTGCTGGACGGCGACGACTGGCCCGCTCGCCTGCTCGGCGAGTACGCGCTGCTGCACCTGCTCTGCGTGGCCCACCGCCGGCTCTCCCTCCCGGACGGCGACGGGGCCGGTTCTCAGGGGGGAGACCGTTCTCAGGGGGCGGACCGGGAAACGGTTCCCGCCGGGCTTCTCGAAAGGGTGCGCGACCGGATCGGCTTCCCGGTGACGAAGGAGGAGGTGATCGCCCGCGGTGCCGTCCGCGACCGGTGGGACGTGCTGGGACGGCGCGACGAGGAGCACGACCGGCTGATCGCGCGCCGGGTCTGGCTTCGCGGGCGCGCGACGGGCCGGGCGGCCCTGGTGCTCTCCTTCGCCCCGGTCGGACAGGCTCTCGACGCCTCGCTCGTCACCGGCACGACCATCGACGCCGACCTGGCGTTCTATCCCGGTTCGGCCCCGCTGCGCGCTGTGGTCGCCGCCCGTCACGATTCCGCTCGCCGTGACGCCGTCCGGCACGGTGCCGCTCATCGTGACCCCGTTCCGGACGATCCCGCCGGGGACGGACACCTCGGCGACGACGCCGTTCGGGATGAGCCCGCAGGCGATGGCGCCCCCCGTCATCATGGCGACCGCCATCATGACGACCGCCATCATGACGACCGCCATCATGACGACCGCCGTCATGGCGACCGCCATCATGACGCCCCGGCCGGTCCGCCGCCCGGCTCGACCGTCGAGCAGGCCCTCGACGAGGTGGCCGAGGCCCTGGCCGGTGACCCCTGGCTCGACTCCTGGCCGCTCGTGCTGGCGGGGGTGACTCCCGCGGGGAGCGGTTCGCGGCTCCTGGCCGGACCCTCCGGCGGGCTGCCGATCCACCCGTCCGCGGGCACCCCGTGGCGGCTGGTCGCCACCTCCGGCGGTCACCCGCTGACCGTCGCCGTCGAATGGACCCCGAGGGGACTGCGTCCCCTCACGACCTGGGACGAGGAAGGACGGGTGATCGTCCTGTGAGCACCTCCGCCGAATGGGAGGACCTGGTGTCCGCCGCGCTCGTCGGGACCGACCGGCGCCCCCTGCCCGGTCAGGGGGCGAGCGAGGTCGAGCTGCTCGGGCGCGCGGCCGTGCACACGCTGCGGGCGCGTGCCGGGCGGAGGCCGGTCGTCCCGGCCGAGTCGCCCGCCGTCGCGGACCCCGAGCAGCAGCCCGCGGTCTCGCGCGCCGCGGGCGACCGGCTCGCCCGCATCCTCGGCGGTGAGCAGCCGAGGCTGCTCACCGAGTGGCTGGAGACCGCGGCCGCGCGCGGATACCGCCTCTCGCCGCACCTGCTGCCCGAGCTCCTCGACCACGCGGCCAAGGACCGGTCGATCCGCCCGCACCTCGGGGTCCTGGCCGGAAACCGGGGACGCTGGCTGGCGGGACTGAACCCGGCGTGGGGCTTCCTGCTGGAGGAGGTCACCGGGGTCGCCGGCACCGGCACCGGCGGGGCCTCCCAGGTCTGGGAGTTCGGCACCTCCGGTGACCGCCGCGTCCACCTGGGAGCGCTGCGGGCGGCCGACCCGGCGGGGGCGCGGGAGCTGCTCGCCGCGACCTGGGAGAAGGAGACGCCCGACGACCGGGCGGCGTTCCTGGAGGTCCTCGTCACCGGGCTCTCACCCGACGACGAGCCGTTCCTGGAGGCCGCCCTCGACGACCGCCGCCGCGAGGTCCGCCACCGGGCCGCAGATCTGCTCACCCGGCTGCCCGGATCACGTCTGGCCCTGCGGATGGCCGAGCGGGCCGCCCGGTACGTCACCGTCGTCGGCGACGAGATCCACGTCGACCCGCCGGTGGCCTGCGACAGCGCCCTGGAGCGCGACGGCGTCCGGGCCAAGGCGCCCCGGGGGATCGGCGAGCGGAGCTGGTGGCTGCAGCAGACCGTGGCCCGCACCCCGCTCGGAGTCTGGCCCTCGCTGCTCGGGCGGCCGCCCCGCGAGCTCGTCCGATTGAAGATCGTCGACTGGGGTCGCGAGGTCATGGCCGGATGGGTCAGGGCCTCGGTCCTCCAGGGCGATCCGGAGTGGGCGCTGGAGCTCTTCACCTGGGATCCGCTCGCCGACCTGCTGGCCGCGCTGCCCCCCGAAAAGCAGGAGGCCGTCGCCGCCGACTTCGTCCGCCGGCACGGCCTGGACGGTCAGCTGATCATGGTTCTCGGCGGGGCCGCGGCCCCGTGGGGACCCACCCTGGCCAGGGCCGTCCTCCAGAAGGTCATCGATGTCTCCGGCACCCAGCCGTGGAACCTCGGGGAGCTGGTCAAGCTCGCCGGCGAACGCATCGACCCCACCCTGCACGGCCTGGCCGGGCGGCTCTCGCCGGAGCCGCCCATCCAGGAGGTCGCCGCCCTCCTGCGTTTCCGTGACGACATGCTGAAGGAGCTCACGTAGTGACAACGGTTCTGCGGGCCCATGCCGAAGACCAGTACGCCGAGGAGCTGGCGATCCTGGCCAAGGGCGACGACCGCCCCCGCCCGCCCGGGTGGAAGCTGTCTCCCTGGGCGGTGACCGCCTACGTCCTCGGTGACGGGGACCAGATCACCCCCAAGTACATCGGGCCGCGGCGCATCGTCGAGGTGGCCGTGGCGACGCTCGCCACCGACCGCGCGCTGCTGCTGCTCGGCGTGCCCGGCACCGCCAAGACCTGGCTGTCCGAGCACCTGGCCGCCGCGATCAGCGGTGACTCCACCCTCCTGGTGCAGGGAACGGCGGGCACCGCGGAGGAGGCCGTCCGCTACGGCTGGAACTACGCCAGGCTGCTGGCCGAGGGCCCGTCGATGGAGGCTCTCACGCCGAGCCCGGTGATGCGGGCGATGGCCGAGGGGCGGCTCGCCCGCGTGGAGGAGCTGACCCGCATGCCCTCCGACGTCCAGGACGCGCTGATCACCGTGCTGTCGGAGAAGACGCTGCCGATCCCCGAGCTCAACCGGGAGGTCCAGGCCGCGCGCGGTTTCAACATCATCGCCACCGCCAACGACCGCGACCGCGGCGTCAACGACCTGTCGAGCGCGCTGCGCCGCCGGTTCAACACCGTCGTGCTGCCGGTTCCCGCCACCGCGGAGGAGGAGGTGGACATCGTCTCCCGGCGGGTCGGCCAGCTCGGCCGCTCCCTGGAGCTGCCCGAGACCCTCACCGGCCTGGAGGAGATCCGCCGCGTCGTCACGGTCTTCAGGGAGCTGCGCACCGGCGTCACCGAGGACGGCCGCACCAAGGTCAAGTCCCCCAGCGGGACGCTCAGCACCGCCGAGGCCATCTCCGTCCTCACCAACGGCATCGCCCTGGCCGCGCACTTCGGGGACGGGGTGCTCCGCCCCTCCGACGTGGCGGCCGGCATCGTCGGCGCCGTGATCCAGGACCCGGTCTCCGACCGCGTCGTCTGGCGCGAATACCTGGAGACCGTGGTGCGCGAGCGCCAGGACTGGCGCGACTTCTACCGGGCCTGCCGTGACGCGGGCTGAGGCGGCGGCCCCCGGCACGGGCGCGCTTCCGGCCCCTACGCTCCCGGCCTCTGCGCTTCCGGTCCTTGCGCTCCCGGCCCTCGTGTTTCCGATTCCCGCATTCTCTGCGCCTACGTTCTCGGTGCCCGCGTCGCCGGTGCCGCCGGTGACGGCGGTTCCCCGGCCGGGCGGGGGACGTGGATGAGCGTCTCCGTGCTGGGCATCCGGCACCACGGCCCCGGGTCGGCGCGGTCCCTGCGCGACGAGCTCGAACGTCTCAAGCCGGACGTCGTGCTCATCGAGGGCCCGCCCGAGGCCGACGAGCTGGTCGCGCTGGCCAATGACCCCGATCTCCAGCCGCCGGTCGCGTTGCTCGCCCACGTGCCGGGCGAACCGTCCACGGCCGCGTTCTGGCCGTTCGCGGTGTTCTCCCCCGAGTGGCAGGCGATCCGCCACGCCGTCGCGGCGGGCGTCCCGGTCCGCTTCTGCGACCTGCCGGCCGTGCACAGCCTCGCCTCCCGCCCCGGCGCGAGCGGTCACGCGGAGCCGGGGAAGACCGGTGACTCCGGACCGGCGGAACCCCGGGAGGGGGAGACGCCGGAGAGCGCCGGGGCGCGGGGACCGGACGGGAGGGACTCCGGCTCCCCGGGGGACGCGACCGACGGCGAGAGGGACGGCGACACGGACGGTGACACGGACGACGCCGCCCCGGCGGCCGTACGGATCGATCCGATCGGGGCCCTCGCCCGCGCCGCCGGGTACGACGACCCGGAGCGGTGGTGGGAGGACGCGGTCGAGCACCGTGGCGACACCCCGTTCCACATGATCGCCCAAGCCATGGAGGCCGTCCGCGAGGGGCACGTCGCCGACGAGCACGAGGCGCGGCGCGAGGCCTTCATGCGTCGCACGATCCGCAGGGCGGTCAGGGACGGGTTCGAGCGGATCGCCGTGGTCTGCGGGGCCTGGCACGTCCCCGCGCTGGCGGGCACGGCGGGTGAGGGCGCGCCGTGGGGGGCCGGGCTGCCCACCGTGAAGGCCGACGACGCGCTGCTGCGGGGGCTGCCCAAGGTCAGGGCCGAGATGACCTGGGTGCCGTGGACGTACGGGCGGCTGGCCGCCTGGAGCGGGTACGGCGCGGGGGTGACCTCCCCGGGCTGGTACCACCACCTGTTCGCCTCCCCCGACCGGCCGGTCGAGCGGTGGCTGACCGGGGCGGCCGGGGTGCTCCGCGAGGAGGACCTGCCGGTCTCCTCCGCGCACGTCATCGAGGCGGTACGGCTCGCGGAGAGCCTGGCCGTGCTCAGAGGGCGGCCGCTGGCCGGACTGGCGGAGGTCACCGAGGCGGTCAGGGCGGTACTGTGCGAGGGCGACGACCTGCCGGTGGAGCTGATCCAGCGGCGCATGGTGGTGGGGGAGCGGCTCGGCCAGGTACCCGACTCCACGCCGATGGTCCCTCTCCAGCGCCACCTGCGCGAGGAGCAGCGGCGGGTGAAACTCAAACCCGAGGCGCTCGACCGGGAGTACGACCTCGACCTGCGCAAACCTCTCGACCTGGAGCGCAGCAGGCTGCTGCACCGGCTGCGCCTGCTCGGCGTCGACTGGGGCACCCCCCGCGAGAGCAGGAGCAAGGGCACCTTCCGTGAGTCGTGGTCGCTCGCCTGGCGGCCCGAGTTCGACATCGACCTGATCGAGGCGGGCGCCTGGGGCACGACCGTCCCCGCCGCGGCCGCCGCCCGCGTCCGCGACCTCGCCGGCGGGGGAGGGACGTCCGGCCCGGCCGCCCGGAGCCGGGCGCCCGGCGGGACGTCCGGTCCGGGAGGAGGCGGCCCGGGGACGGCCGGTCCTGGAGGGAGCGGGCCGGGCGGACACGGAGGGCCCGGCGGCACGTCCGGCGGCGTCACGCTGGCCGGGCTCACCGGCCTGGTGGAGCGCTGCCTGCTCGCCGACCTGCCGGAGGCGCTGCCGCACGTGCTCGACGCGCTGTCGGCGCGGGCCGCGCTCGACGGTGACGTCACGCACCTGATGGCCGCGCTCCCCGCGATGGTCCGCGCCCAGCGCTACGGTGACGTGCGCGGCACCCCCGCCACCGGCCTGGTCACCATCGTCGAGGCCATGCTCACCAGGATCTGCGTCGGCCTCGGCGGGGCCGTCACCGGTCTCGACGACGACGCCGCCCGCGACCTGATCCGCCACATCGACGCCGTCCACGCCGCCGTCGCCCTGCTCGGCACCGGACCCGCCCGCCCGGCCGGTTCCCGCGCCCTCGGTGGTCCCGGGGAAATCGACGGTCCCGGGGAAGGGGACGTGTCCGAGGGAGCGGGCGCGGATGGCTCGCGAGTCCCGGGAGGCCCGGCCGGTTCCGGGGAGGAGACGCCGCAGGACCGGTGGCTGGTGGCGCTGCGCGGTGCCTCCGGCCGCGCCGACCTGCACGGGCTCATCGAGGGACGGCTCACCAGGATCCTGCTGGACGCCGCCGACCTCGACACGGACGAGGTGGGACGGCGGATGTCGCGGGCGATGTCGGCGGGACACCCACCGGCCAGGGCGGCCGCCTGGATCGAGGGGTTCCTGTCGGGGGGCGGGCTGTTGCTCGTACACGACTCCCGGTTGCTCGGGCTGGTCGACGAGTGGCTCACCGGGCTCGCCCCGGAGACCTTCGTCGACGTGCTGCCCCTGCTCCGCAGGACGTTCGGAGCCTTCGCCGCCCCGGAGCGGCGCTCGATCGGCTCGCGCGTCCGTTCCCTGGGGGCGGGCGCCGGCGGCCCGGCGCCGGACGCGGAGGACTTCGACGAGGAGCGCGCGGCGGCGGCCGTGCGGACCGTGCTGACGATTCTGGGACCGGCGACCGCGGGCCCGGCGATTGCGGGAAGGACGGGCAGCGCCGATGGATGAGAGGCTCCGCCGCTGGCGGATGGTCCTGGGCGGAGACGCCGACGGCACCGGGTGCTCGCTCACCGGGACCGACGCCCAGATGGACGGCGCGCTGGCCGCGCTGTACAACGGCGGCGGCGATGGTGGTGCTTCCGCCGGGCGGAGCGGGGGCCTGGGCGCCTCCGCGCCCAGGGTGGCGCGCTGGCTGGGCGACATCCGCTCCTATTTCCCCTCGACCGTCGTCCAGGTCATGCAGAAGGACGCCGTCGACCGGCTGAACCTGACCCGGTTGCTGATGGAGCCGGAGATGCTGGACGCGGTCGAGCCGGACGTCCACATGGTCGGCACGCTCCTGTCGCTCAACCGGGTGATGCCCGAGAAGGCGCGCGAGTCGGCCAGGGCGCTGGTGCGCAAGGTCGTCTCCGAGCTGGAGCGGAAACTCGTGCAGAGGACGAAGGCCGCCGTGACCGGCGCCCTGGACCGCTCGGCCAGGACCCACCGGCCCAAGCGGGCCGCCGACATCGACTGGGACCGCACGATCCGGGCCAACCTGAAGAACTACCTGCCCGAGCGCAACACCGTGATCCCGTCGAGGCTGGTCGGATACGGCAGGCGTCAGCGGGCCGTCCAGCGCGAGGTCGTGCTCTGCATCGACCAGAGCGGGTCGATGGCCGCCTCCGTCGTCTACTCGAGCGTCTTCGGCGCGGTGCTCGCCTCGATGAGCTCGCTGAGGACCTCGCTGGTCGTCTTCGACACGGCGGTCGTCGACCTCACCGACCAGCTCCACGACCCGGTGGAGCTGCTGTTCGGCACCCAGCTCGGCGGCGGCACCGACATCAACCGGGCCATCGCCTACGGCCAGGGCCTCATCACCCGCCCCAACGACTCGATCTTCATCCTGATCAGCGACCTCTACGAGGGCGGCGTGCGGGAGGAGATGCTCCGCAGGGTCGCCCAGATGACCGCGGCCGGTGTCCAGGTGATCGTGCTGCTCGCGCTCTCCGACGAGGGCGCGCCCTTCTACGACCACGACAACGCCGCGGCGCTCGCGGCCCTGGGGGTGCCCGCCTTCGCCTGCACTCCCGACGCCTTCCCCGACCTGATGGCCGCGGCGATCGAGCGCCGCGACATCGGCCAGTGGGCCGAGCGCCGGCTGGAGCGCGCCGCCACCTGATCCCGTCCCGGCGAGGGCGGCAGGGCCACGGGGGCCTGCCCTCGCCGGGACGCCGGTGATCGCGTTCTCGGGCGCTCGCCGATACCGTCGGGGATCGGCCGTGTGTCACGGAGGTGGCGGTGCACATCAGGACGTTGGGACAGGGTATGCGGGTGTCGGCCCTGGGGCTGGGCTGCATGGGCATGTCGCAGAGCTACGGCCCGAACCCGGGGACCCGCGAGGACGCGGGCGGGCAAGGTCCGGCACTTCGGCCTGTCCGAGGTCGGGGCCGCCACGCTCCGCAAGGCTCACGCCATGCATCCGGTCACCGCGGTGCAGTCGGAGTACTCGCTGTGGACCTGTGACCCCGAGGCCGAGGTGCTCCCCGCGTGCGCGGAGCTGGGGGTTGGGTTCGTGCCGTTCAGCCCGTTGGGAAAGGGGTTCCTGACCGGCTGTCCGCGGACGAGCGGGCCGACCTGGACGAACTGGCCGTCAGGGTGGGCGTGGCCGGTGACCGGTACGGCGAGGCGCACATGAACCTCGTCGGACGCCGAGTCCGAGAGCGGTGCCGGGCGTCGAGTCCGTGACCGATGCCGGGCGCCGAACCCGCGACCGGCGTCGGGCGCCGAACCCGCGACCGGAACGCGGCGCGCTCAGGGCGTGACGGCCAGCAGTTGCCTGAGAGAGTCGCGCAGGGGCTCGCTCATCGGGCTCGGCCGGAGCGTGGCCGGGTCGAGCCTGACCTGGACCCGGCGGCCCTCGGCGTGCACGACGGTGTGGTCGGCCGACAGCACGCGGAAGCCGTACACCACGCTGGTGGTGCCCATGCGGTCCAGCCAGAAGTGCACCGCGGCCTCGCCCACGGTGCTGATCGGCACGTGGTAGGTGATGGAGAACTCGCGTACCACGAAGAAGATCTCGGCGAAGTGCGGCAGGGCGGGATCGAAGGACCAGCCCCGCTCGGCCCAGTAGCCGGACAGGGCTCGTTCGAGGAGCAGGACGTAGCGGGCGTTGTGAACGACACCCATCGCGTCGAGGTCGTCGAAGTGGATCTGGACGGGCTGGATGTGCCCGCTTCGCAGGGTGGTCGTCACATCATTCCTTCGGGAGGACGCCGGGATCGGTCGAGAGGGAGCGGAGCCGTTCGAGGACGGCCGTACGGGCGAACCGGTAGCTCTGCTCGCGTTTGAGTAGGTGGGTGTGGATGACCACGACCGAGCCGATCGCCTCGATCTCGAAGGCGAGCTGGGCGGGGTCGGTGCCGGGCCGCAGGTCGCCCAGCTCGACGGCGAGCTCGCTGAGCCGGGCCAGCAGGTTCATCCAGCTGCCGATGGCGTCGGCGATGGCGTCGTGGACCGGGCCGGGACGGTCGTCGAACTCGCCGTCGACGGAACGGAAGAAGCAGCCGCCGGGCAGCCGTCCGGACCGGTAGAAGTCGAGGCGGTACTCGTGCAGGGCCCACAGCCGGCGCACCCCGCGAGGGGCACGCAGGGCCGGCGCGATGATGTGCTCGGTCCATTGCCGCCGGGCGTGCTCGACGATCGCCAGTTGAAGTGCTTGTTTGTCTGGCCAGTGAGTGAAAAGTCCGGACTTGCTGACGCTGAGTGTCGCGGTCAGCCGGGCGAGAGACAAGCCGTCGAGCCCCTCGACCGAGGCGAGCCGGACGGCGGCGTCGAGCACCGCCTGACGAGTGCGCTCCCCGCGCTGGAGCCGTCCGTCAATCATGTCTGGAAACTCTAGCAAACAATATGAACGATCGGTCGTTAATATTGTTCTCGCGCGATCCGGGCATCACGCGACCCGGGCATCGCACGACCTGGCTCTCGTGCGACATGGTTCTTTCGCGCTACCCGGCTCTTTCGCGCGGTCTGGTTCTTTCGCGCGGACTGGTTCTTTCGTACGACGTTGCTCTCTCGCGCGGTCTGGTTCTTTCGCGGGGCCCGGTTTTTCGTACGGGTCAAAGGGCCGGGTCACCTTCAGGGGCCGCGGTACCCGGGGCGCCGCGAACGGGCAGGCTCTCGGGAGCCCGCCCGTTCGCCGGTGGGTGTCCCGGTGGGTGTCAGTGCGCGGCCTCCTGCTCGGCCCGCGCCCGCCGGGGGAGCAGGAAGGCGGTCGCGAAGGTGACGGCGAGCAGGCCCACCTCGACCCAGATCGTCAGCAGCATCGCGTCCTCGAGGCTGCGGCCCTGCTTGACCAGGCCGAAGAAGAGCGTCCCGAGCGCCGCCGTGCCCAGGGCGCCGCCGAGCTGCTGGACGGCGGTCAGGGTGCCGGAGGCCGAACCGGACTCGTGGGGCTCCACCCCGGCCAGCACGATGTCGAAGAACGGCGCCATGATCAGGCTCATCCCGGCGCCGGTGAGCAGCAGGGCGGGGGCGAGCTGCCAGGGGGTGACGCCCGTGCCCGCGATGTTCAGGGTGAGGGCGACTCCCGTGACGCCCCCGGCCATCGCGACCGTGCCGATGTGGATCAGCCTGCGACCCACCTTCCGCGCCAGTCCCGAGGCGTTGACGAGGGCGAAGCCGACCAGGGTGCCGACGGCGTTCGGCAGGCCCGCGAGCCCCGCCTTCAGCGGGTCGTAGCCCAGGGCGATCTGGGTGTAGAGCCCGAACACCAGGGAGAAGCCGACCATCCCGGCGAAGAAGGCGAGACCGGTGATCAGGCCGCCGGTGAAGGATCGCTTGCGGAACAGGCTCATCACCACCAGCGGGTCGCCGCCCGCGCGCTCCTTGCGGGACTGGTGCAGGCAGAAGAGCGCGAAGACCGGGATCGAGGCGGCCATCAGGACGAAGGTCCACGCGGGCCAGTCGAGGTCTCGGCCCTGGACCAACGGGAAGATCAGCAGGAAGGAGGCGGCCGAGATGAGCCCGGTGCCGGTCAGGTCCAGGCGTGAGGCCTGCGAGGTCTTCGACGCGGGCAGGTAGCGGAGCGCGCCGAGGATGGCGATCAGGCCGACCGGCAGGTTGATCAGGAAGATCATGCGCCATCCGGTGCCGAAGAAGTCGCCGTCGACGAGCCAGCCCGCGAGGACGGGGCCCGCCACCGTGGACAGCGCCATGACCGGGCCGAACGCGCCGAACGCGGCGGCCAGCTCCCTGGGCGGGAACACCTCCTTGATGATGCCCAGGCCCTGCGGCACCATCACCGCCCCGGCCAGGCCCTGCAGCACCCGCGCGCCGATCAGCATCTCGGGGGAGGTGGCCAGGCCGCACAGCAGCGAGAACAGGGTGAAGCCGACGGCGCCGGCCACGAACATGCGCCTGCGCCCGTAGAGGTCGCCGAGGCGGCCCCCGGTGACGAGGCCGACGGCCATCGCCATGGTGTATCCGGCGCTGAGCCACTGGATCATGCTCGACGAGCCGCCCAGCTCCTTCTGGATGGACGGCGCCGCGATGATCGTGACCATGGCGTCCATCAGGTCCATCACCTCCGCGGCGAGGACCACGAAGAGGGCGGGCCAGCGCCACCGGTACGGCTCCGCGCCGGTGGGTGAGGAGCCGGTCTCGACCGTGTGTGTCATGGGGGATCCGATCTGGAGACTTCGATGACCGATGAACGGTGTTCGTTAGCTACGAACACTGTTTTACAAACGAACGGCGTTTACGTCAAGTACATCGTTCGCGATCGACGAACGCTGTTCGTAGAAAGTACGGTGTTCGCGATCGCGGTCCGCCGAGGTATAGGATCGGCGCGTGACCGAGATCCCCGTCCCGCCGTGGCGCAAGACCCGCAAGGTGAGCGCTCCGCGAACCGTCCTGAGCAGGGATCTCATCGTCGCCACCGGGCTGCGCGTCGTCGACGCCGAAGGGCTGGAGGCGCTGAGCATGCGCCGTGTCGCCCAGGAGCTCGGCACCGGTCCCGCCTCGCTCTACGCCCACGTGGCGAACAAGGAGGAGCTGCTCGACCTGATGTACGACGAGGTCGTGGGCGAGATCCACGTGCCCGAACCGGAGCCGGAGCGCTGGCTGGAGCAGCTCAGGGAGATGGTCCTCGACGCCTTCCGGGTGTTCAGCGCCCACGCGGACATCGCCAGGGTCGGCCTGGCCGGCATCCCGACCGGGCCCAACGCGCTGCGGGTGGCCGAAGGGCAGCTGGCCGTCATGCTCGCGGGCGGTGTGCCGCCCGGAGCCGCCGCCCTGATGATCGACCGCCTCGGTCTGTACGTCTGCTCGGACGCCTACGAGGGGTCCCTCTACGTCAACCGGCAGCGCGGCAGCGGCAAGGACCTGGCGAGCTTCCTGGGTGAGTTCTTCGGTCAGATCGCCGCGTTCTACCGCAGCCTGCCCGCCGACCGGTTCCCCAACATCGTCGCCCACGTCGACACTCTGATGGCCGCGAACGGCACCGAGCGGTTCGAGTTCGGGCTCGACCTGCTCCTGCGGGGCCTGGCCTCCCACGTCCAGGACGTCGGTCCTACGACCAAGGGCTGATCCGAAAGCCCGATGCGTGCCACCGCGCGCCGGCCGTACCGTCGATCCCATGACTACCGTGATGACCGACGAGCCTCCTGCCGGGATATTCGCCCGGAGTCACCGCGCCCTGACGGTCGGGATGGTGGCCCTCATCTCCCTGGCCGCCTTCGAGTACCTCGCGGTGGCCACCGCCATGCCGGTCGTGGCCGACGAGCTGGACGGTCACGCGCTGTACGGGCTGGCGTTCAGCGGGGCGCTCGCGGCCGGGGTGATCGCGACGGTGCTGGGCGGGTGGTGGGGCGACCGCGGGGGGCCGGTCGCGCCGCTCTGGACCGGGGTAGCGGTCTTCGCCGCCGGGCTGGTCGTCGCCGGGGTGGCGCCGACGATGGACGTGTTCGTCGCGGGCCGGTTCGTCCAGGGCTTCGGCGCGGGCATGTTGCAGGTCTCGATGTACGTGCTGGTCTCGCGGTCCTACCCGGCGGATCTTCACCCCCGGGTGTTCTCGATCTTCGCGACCGCCTGGGTGGTGCCCTCCATGGTGGGGCCCGCGATCACCGGCGTCGTGGTGGAGAACGCGGGCTGGCGCTGGGTCTTCATCGGAGTGACGGCGATCCTCCTCCCGGCGGCCCTGCTGCTCTGGCGCGGGCTGGCCTCCGCGCCGATGACAAAGCCGGAGCCGGTGCCGGTGCCCGTGCCGGAGTCGGTGTCGGAGCCGGAGTCGGGGGCGGTTCCGGGGATGACACCTGTGCAGGGGCCGGAGCGGCCGCCCGGCGCCCGGTCCTCGATCGCGCGCCGGCTGGGCTGGGCGCTGCTCGTCGCGGCCGGGGCGGCGCTCATGCAGTACGGCGCGTCGGCGCTCACGCAGTCCGGGGGCACGCACTCCGGTGGCACGGCGTCGGATGGCACGGCGTCGGGCGGCATGGCGTCCGCCACCGGGTTCGTCCTGCTCGCCGCGGGTCTGGCCATGCTGGTCGCGGCGCTGCCCCGGCTGCTCCCCCCGGGAACCCTGCGCGCGGCCCGCGGCCTGCCCTCGGTGATCTCCCTGCGCGGGATCGCGGCGGGCGCGGCCATCGGCGGCGAGGCGTTCCTGCCGCTGATGCTCAACGAGGAGCGCGGCCTGTCGCTGACCATGGCCGGGCTCACCCTGACCGGTGGTGCGCTGAGCTGGTCGTTCGCCTCGTGGGTGGTGGGCCGATGGCGGTTCGACCGGGTCCTGGTGCTGCGCTCGGGCTCGGTGCTGATCGCCGTGGGCCTCGCGCTGATGGGCCTGACGGTCTTCGGCGCCGTCCCGGTGGCCACCGCCTTCGTCGGCGAGATGGCCCTGGGACTCGGCATGGGCATCGTGTACCCGACCCTGTCGGTCCTCATCCTGGAGCTGTCGCCCCCGGGCGAGGAGGGGGAGAACAGCGCGTCGCTCGGTGTCGCCGAGTCGGTCTACACGGTCGTCGCGGTAGCGATCACCGGAGCGCTCCTCGCGGCCCTGGGCGCCTCCGCCGTCGTCTACGTGCTCTGCTTCGGGCTGACGGCGCTGATGGCGGCCACCGGAGTCCTGGTCGCCGGACGCGTCCTCCCCCGGAGCTGAGTTCTCCCCGTCCCTCCACTCCTCAAGCCCTCCGGACACCCGGACCCCCGTACCCTCCGAGCCGGAAAGGGCGGAAGCACCGGACCGGATTCCCCCCTCCGCGCCGGAGGTGTTCCCGGGCCACCGTGGCACCATGGGAAGAACACCGTTCTTCGCGGTGTTGAGGGGGGAGTCCCGCCTTCGGGCGGGATTCGCGTTTCCAGAGCCCGGGTCCTCCGAGCCTGGGAAGTCGTCGGAGCCCGGACTCGTCCGGGCTCGGAGAGGTCCAGGGGGGTCCATGCCGCGCGTCCGTGAGCTTGAGGTGTTCCGGCTGGTCCTGCCGTACGGCAGGCGGCCGGAGAGCATCCTCGTCCGGCTCACCGACTACGGCGGCATGACCGGATGGGGAGAGGTCGTCGACGCCGACCCCAAGACCTGGGTCGCGTTGGAGGAGGGGCTCGCCCAGGCGCTGATCGGCGTCGACTGGGAGCATCCCGACGAGCTGGGAGCCGTCCCCGGCGGGTCCGCCGCCGACATGGCCTGCTGGGACCTGTGGACGAAGATGCGCGGGGTGCCGCTGGCCCACGCGCTCGGCGGCACCCGCACCTCCCTCATGGCCACCGTCAGGATCGGTGCCGACCGCAACCTGGAGAGCCTGGTCGCGAGGGTGAACCGGCACGTCTGCGCCGGGTACGCCCACGTCACCCTGGACGTCCATCCCGGCTGGGACATCGAGCCGCTGCGCGCCGTCCGCAGGGCGTACCCCGCGCTGGGCATCGGCGTGGACGCCCGCGGCGCCTACACCGACGTCGACGCCCTCGAGGCGCTGGACGCCTACACGCTCTCCGTCATCGAACGCCCCTTCACCGGTCTCGCGAGTCTCGGTGACCACGCCGACCTGCAGGAGCGCGTCGCCGCCCCGGTGCTGCTCGAGGTCGCCTCGGCCGCCGAGCTGGACGAGGCGATCACCGCGAGGGCGGGCCGGGCGCTGCTGCTCCGTCCCGCGGCCCTGGGCTCCCTGCGCGAGGTGCGGCGGGTGCACGACCGCGCGGTACGCGCCGGATGGGAGATCGCCTGCGCCGGGGGCAAGGGCACCGGGCTGGCCCGCGCGGCCACCGTCGCCGCGGCCAGCCTGCCCGGCTGCGGCCTGCCCTGCGACGTGGCCGAGCCGCCGCGCAGCGCGCAGATCGTCGACCCGCCGGTCGGCGCCTCGGGCGGCGTGGTGGCGGTGCCGCTCACCCAGGCGGGCCTCGGCCACCGCATCGACGAGGACCGGGTCCGCCGCCTGTCGAAGGAGTCGTACTCGGTCTAGTGCCGCCGTGAGGAGTCGATCCGCGCCAAGGCCGACGAGCGAGGTCCACTGCCGGCGCACTCGGCCTCGGCCGACAGCCGGTCCCACGCTCGTGCCGCGAACTGGGGAGCGGGTCCCGGCGGACTGCCGTGGTGAGCCTTGATCGTCTGGAGATCATCCATCACAGCGCCTCCTCGCAGGGACCGATGATCTTGCGGAGTTTCTTACGGGCGCGGTCGGGACGTGAACCGGCTGTTCCCCGAGGTGTGCCGAGGGCGTCGGCCACCTCCTCGTGGCTGAGCTGAGCGCACGCGGCCGGCATCGGGACATCCCGGTCACCGTCCTCGCCGGGCGGCCCGGCGCCGTCATGACCGGCGGGACGTGACGGACACTTCCGGCCATCCGCATTCGAGGCCGGGGTCGTTTTCGAAATAGCCGGTAAGAGACCGGGAAGAAGCCCGCAAGAAAGGCGCCGGTCCGCGCGGGCGCCCGTCCCGGCCGCCCCTGGGGTCGTATTCTCGATAACCGATCGGCCTGAGCCCTCGCTGACCTGCGTGGACATCGCCGAGATACGCCTTCCGAGGCTTCCGGGGGACATCGGTTGTGCGAACAAAGCACCGTATCGGATTCGCAACAAATCGCCGTAGCACTCTTTGCCGGTCCCTGGATCTTGATTTTCCGGCCGCCGGATGGTGATCTGTCGTACGCAGGCGAAAAACGGGAGGCGCGAAATGAGTTCGGACGAGAACGATGTCAGGCCGGTTTCCGAGACGGAGGAGCCGGTTCACATTCGGAAAATCACCATCAGACGGCTCGACAAGATCGAGACGACGGGCGTGAATCAGTCCGAGGCCTGATCGCGGGTATTCGGCGGGCGGGAGGACGGACTCCCGCCCGTTTCTTCGCAAAGGAGCCGGTCATTGCTGCTGCCGCGGGTCAAGGACGGACATCGGCCTTTCAGGTTCGACGACGGCACACTACGCGTAGGCGGCGAGATCTACGGGATCGCGACCGAGATCACCGATCCGCAGGGCCTGGTGTGGACCACGCTGACGCTGATGGACGGCACCCGGACGACCGAGGACGTCGTGACGGGCGTTCGTGACTCCCTTCCCGGCGTGTCCCGGTCCGCGGCGCGCGAGATCGTGGACATGATGCTCGCCTCCGGCCACGTGGAGGACGCGGGCGCACGGGTTCCCGAGGAGCTCGGCGAGCGTGAACGCGCGCGGTACGACAGGAGCCGGGGTTTCTTCCAGCGTGTCGACCTCACCCCCCGCGAGCACGGCTGGGAGGCCCAGCTGCGCCTCAAGGGGGCGCGAGTGGTGGTGCTCGGCCTCGGCGGGACCGGAAGTCATGCCGCGTGGGCCCTCGCGACCTCGGGCGTCGGGCGACTCCACTGTGTCGACACCGACGTGGTGGAACTGTCGAACCTCAACCGGCAGGTCCTCTACACCGAGGCCGACGTCGGCCGGGCGAAGGCCGACGTCGCCGTGGCCGCGCTGCGAAGGGTGAACTCGGACATCGAGATCACGGGTGAGCGGCGCCGGATCGGCACCGAGAGCGCGTTCGAGTCCCTGCTCGGGGACTGTGACGTGCTGGCGCTCTGCGCGGACGAACCCCGGGGGCGGGGCATCAGGATCTGGGCGAACCGGGTGTGCGCCCGGGCCGGCGTGCCGTGGGTCGGCGGAGGTTACAACGGCCCGCTGGTCACCGTGGGCACGTTCACCCACCGGGACGGCGCCTGCTACGAGTGCCTGGCCGAGGGGGAGGCCCGGCGGCTCAGGCCGGGCCTGCCGGTGGACCTCGGAGGGCCCGGCGTGCTGGCCACGTCGGCGGGGATCTCCGGCCAGCTGGTGGCGCACGCCGTCATCTCGCTGATCACCGGCGTCCCGGAACCGGCGGCCGGGACGGTTGTCGGCATGAACCTGATCGCGCCCGACCAGCACGTGTGGATACGGCATCCGCCCCGGCCCGGCTGCCCGGTCTGCGGATCGGCCGCGTCGAGGGCCCCCGCGCGGGAGGCCCCGGCGTGAGGGGCACGCCGCCCCGTGAGGGGCCCGCCGCCCGCCTACGCCAGAGACCGGAGGAACACATCGCGCGGCTGGGAGTGCCTCCATGCCGCGGTCCACCACTCCTGGTATTCGGCGACCGCCTCGGAATCGGTCACGAGTTCGGCTCCGAGAAACTCACCGCGTTCACCGTGGTGGAGTGAGGCGACCGTTTCCGCGTCGAAAATCCAGAATTCTTTCTGCGGTATCCCGAGGTCCCGCATGGTGTCCCTGTGGAGATAGTGGATGTTCTCTCCCGCTTCGACGGTCGCGCGGGAGACGTTCAGGCCGAAGCGGCTGTAGTCCGAGAGCGGCGTCGAGACGACGCGCACCCTCTCAAGGCGTTTTCCCCGCGCGGTCAGGGTGCGTACCCGTTCCAGCCACACGCCGAGCCACGCGAAGTCGTCCGGTTCGCCGGCCAGGAATCTGCGTAGCGGCTCGGCCTCCTCCGCCGAGTGATAACTTTCCCTGGCCTCGATACGGCATGCGGTCTTTTCGAAGGCCAAGAAGAGCTGCCGGAATTCTTCGAGGTTCATCATGGAATTGGCTCGCTTCGCTGTGAGACCGTTGGAATGTTCATTCGACCACCGCCGCCCACGTTCCGCAAGACTGGTGATCAAGGAGGAGCCGGGCCGGTCATATGTCCGGTCGTCCGCGTGTTCTTTCCTCATGAGGGATGGTGACCGTTGACTTCGGCACGGGAAACGGAGACGCCGATCATGGCCGCCACCCGGGTCCGGCTGCACGATCTCGGGTCACGTCGTGACGGGGAGGAGTGGATCGTCGGCCGGGTGGACACCGGTGACTTCGCGGCCGTGCCGGACGAGGGGATGCGGGTGATCCGCCTCCTGCGGGAAGGCGCGACGGTGCGGGAGATCGAGCTCCGGCTCGGAGCCGGGCCGGACGTGCGCGGGTTCGTCCGGGCCCTGCTGGACATGGGGCTGGTGGCCTCCCTCGACGGCCGTCCCGTTCCCTCGGCCGAACCGGCGCCGTCCACCTTCCCCCGGCTGCGCTCCCGGCATGTGAGCTGGGCGCTGAGCCCGTCGTTGCACGTCGCCATGGCCTGTGTGGTGATCGCCGGAGTGGTCGCGGCCCTGCTGCGGCCCGAGGTGATACCGGGCTGGCGGGAACTGCTCTGGAGCGAACGGGGCATGCCCGTCCTCCTCGGCCAGATCGCGACGGGCTGGTCGTTGATCTTCCTGCACGAGCTGGCCCACCTGTTCACGGCGCGCGCCGCGGGGTTCCCGGGACGTGTCAAACTCGGTACCCGCCTGCAGTTCCTCGCCGCGCAGACGGACGTGTCGGGCGTCTGGCTGGCCGGGCGGCGGGTGCGCATGACCGTTTACCTGGCGGGGATGGCGCTGGACGCGACGATCTGCGCGGCGGGCCTCCTCACGATCGCCCTCGCGGGCGCCCGCCCGTTCCTCTCGGTCGTCGTGCTGACCACGATCACCATGCTGGCCATGCAGTTCCTGGCGTTCATGCGGACCGATCTCTACTTCGTCCTGCAGGACCTGACCCGCTGCCGCGACCTGTACGGCGACGCGGCCGCCTACGCGCGGCACCTCGCCCGGCGGGTCCTGCTGCGCGCGTCGGCCGACCCCCTGCGCCACCTGCCTCGCGCGGAGGCGCGCGGGGTGCGGGCCTACACCGTCCTGCTCGTCGTGGGAACGGTCCTGTGTCTCGGCGTGGCCGTCACCGTGACCCTGCCCGTCACCGTGGGGCTGCTCGCCGGCGCCCTCGGCACGCTCGCGGCTCCGGCCGATCCGGTCGCGACGGCCGATGCCGTGGTGGTGATCCTGGTCATCGTCACCTTCCAGGTCCTGTGGGGCCGGACCTGGTGGCGACGGCACAGGGGGCGCGTGCCGTGGGCGGGAAGACGGCGTGGCACCGTCCGGTGAGGCGGCGCCGTGGAGGTCAGCAGCCGTCCGTTATGCCCTTGGGAGCGCCGGGGTCCGGCGTCCGGGAACCGGCGGTGGCTCTGGGGGTGGCCTTCGGGGTGGCCTTGGGAGTGGCGCTGGGGGCCGCGGTGGCGGTGAGGGGGCGCCGGGTGACGGCCGAGGCGCGCAGGGCCTTGGCGGTGACCGTGCGGATCTTGCTCCAGTCGGGGTAGCCGGTGTTGATCAGCGGCGGGACGAACTGGACGCTGGTCACCTTCGCGTTCTTCACCTTCAGCGCCAGCGGGACCAGGTGCTCCAGCATCGGGCGCGGGATGTCGGTCCGCAGCAGTTCCTTGGTGGCCAGCGCGACCTGGTTGAACCGGGACAGCACGGTCGCCGGGTCCGACTGGGAGAGCAGGGCGCCCAGCACGCAGCGCTGGCGTCCCATCCGGGTGTAGTCGTCGCTGTTGGTGCGCGAGCGGGCGAACCACATCGCGTCGGCGCCGCGCAGCTTGCGGGTTCCGGCCTTGACCAGGCCCTCGTCGTACTTGCCGAAGACCACGTCCTGGGGAACCGTCAGCGTCACGCCGCCGATCGCGTCGATCAGCCGGGCGAAGCCCCACATGTTGACCAGGGCGTACCAGTCGATCTTCAGGCCCAGCGTGTAGCCGACCGTGTCGATGAGCGTCTTGGTGCCCTGGCCCTTGCGGCCCCCGAAGATCTCCGGGTGGGAGTCGGCGTACTCCCAGACCGCGAAGAGCAGGTCCTCGCGCGAGCCGTCGGGGTTGGCCGGGAGCCGGAAGCCCTCGGGGAAGCGCTTGGCCATGGGGGAGCCGGGGACGAAGCGGACGTTCTCCAGGTTGCGCGGCAGGCTGAGCAGCACGGTGTTGCCGGTCTTGACGTCCACGCTGGCCACGTTGATGCTGTCGGTCCGCACGCCCACCCGGTGGGTGTCGGCGTCGCCGCCGAGCAGCAGGATGTTCACCCGGTCGCGGCCCGCCCACGGGTCCTCCTCGCCGCCCCCGCCCCCGCCGTTCGCGGGGCGCGGGGTGGACGGGGCGCTGAAGACGTCGTTCAGTGCCGACTGCGAGACCGCCGCGTACTGCCCGACCAGGCCGAACGGCAGAAGTACGGCCACCGCGAGCGTTCCCGCCACTCCTCCGGCGAGCGCCTGTCCCGCGCCGGGCAGCGTGCCGGGGTTCATCACCACGAACGAGTGCACGATCAGCGCGAACCAGGCGACGCCGAGCACGAGGGAGGCGGCCACCGTGACGCCGGTCAGCTCGGAGGAGGCGACCAGCTGCCCGGCGAGGGAGGCGAGGTCGGAGGTGAGCCCGACCCAGAGCAGGGCCAGCAGCAGCGCCGTGTACGTGCACAGGAGCGCGAGTCCCGTCCTGCGCCATCCGGCGCGCAGGTGCGCGGCGCCCGGGGCGATGGCGGCCAGCGCCGTCCAGCCGATGACCGCACCGACGCCGGGCGGCTTTGATCTCTCCCGCAATTGCTCCCCGTTTCCTCGCGCTTGACCGCCGCAGGGAGATGGTAGGCGGGCGAAACCAGGTCGCGAGCGACAAGTCGGTGAACAACTCGGGAAGCTAATGCTCCTATATAGCGTCATTTCTACAGCAATAAGAATCGATCATGGTTTTCGGTGAGATCGAATCGCGGCGTCACCGCGGTGATCCTCGGCCGGCCGTGCCGGCTCGACGCCGTCGCGGATGTCGCGGATGTCGCGGATGTCGCGGCTTTTCCGGAGGAACGCCCTCGTGATGTCCCGTGCGGGACCTGCCGTCGCCTTTCCCCCGGAGGTCCCGTACGGGGTCCCCGTCGCTTTCCCGCGAGGCCCTCCGCTTCCTGGAGGGCTCTCCGTGATCTTCCTCGGGAGGTGCTCCGGCCTTCCCGGGAGGTCCGCCTGTAGTCGGACAATCAGTACGAACTACCCTGACCGTCATGCCCGACGTTCTCGGTCCCGACTACGAGCTCACGGTCCTGCCGATGGTCGACGACGACGAGGGTGCGGTGGTGGCCTCGCTGGTGCGGCGGCGTGCCGCCGAGCCCGCCCGCGGGGCCGTGCTCTACCTGCACGGCTTCACCGACTACTTCTTCCAAACCCACCTGGCCGACCACTTCGTCGCCAGGGGCTTCGACTTCTACGGGCTCGACCTGCGCAAGTACGGCCGCTCGCTGCTGCCGCACCAGACCCGCGGGTTCGTGCGCAGCCTCACCGAATACTTCCCGGAGGTCGACGAGGCGGTACGGATCATCCGCGAGCGCGACGGGCACGATCACGTCGTCCTCAACGCCCACTCCACCGGGGGCCTGATCGCCCCGCTGTGGGCCGACCGGGTCCGCGGCCGGGGACTGGTCCAGGCGCTGGTGCTCAACAGCCCCTTCCTCGACCTCAACGTCCCGGCCCCCGTGCGGGTCGCCGCGGACCTGCTGCGGGTGCAGCTGTCCAGGTTGCCCACCCGCGCGGTCCTGCCCATGGTGACCGCCACCGCGTACGGCACGAGCCTGCACCGCAGCCACCACGGCGAGTGGGACTTCGACCTGGAGTGGAAGCCCGTCGGCGGGTTCCCGGTGCACGCGGCCTGGATCGGGGCGGTCCGCCGGGCGCAGCGCAGGCTGCACGACGGCCTCCGGGTGGACGTGCCGGTGCTGGTGCTCTGCGCGGAGAAGGGCCTGCGGCTGCGCGCCTTCGCGCCGGAGGCGCAGGAGGCGGACGTCGTGCTCGACCCCCGGCGGATCGCCCGCTGGTCGACCAGCATCGGCTCGCACGTGACGTGCGTCCGCGTACCGGGTGGCATGCACGACCTGGTGCTGTCACCCGAGCCGGTCCGCAAGCGCGTCTTCGCCGAGATGGACCGCTGGCTCGACGGCCGCCCCTGACGGTCACGGGGACGTGACGCCGCCTTCGGCCGTCGTGGCCCGCGTCGCGGCCCGCCGGGAGACGCGGGGGGAGGAGGGGGCAGGGGACGCCGCGGCCCCACCGGTGGAAAACCCCGCCGGTGAAGCCCTACCAGGGAAACGAGAACAGGCCGTAGTAGGCCGCGGCCACCAGCAGCAGGCCGGTGCTGCCCAGCACCCCGGCCACCGCGAAGCTCTGCGGCCGGGAGGGCTCCCAGCCCTCCCGCAGGCCCGACACGACGGCCGCCACGCCCGTGACCTCCTGCAGCAGCATCAGCAGCGCCAGGATCCTGATGACCAGCCACCCGGCGAGCACCGCGGGCCACGCCCCGGCCTGGTTGACCGAGAACAGCACGAGCAGCGTGATGAACGCCACCACCGAGAAGAGCAGCCCGACCCCGGTCCACGCCATCCGGCGGAACCGCCGCCGGATCGGCGGCCAGATCAGGACGCCGGCCTCCGCGATCGCCGCCCGGCCGCGCAGCCGCGCGGCCATCTCCGCCACCGGCCCGACCACGTAACCGACCACGGCCAGGCAGAGCGTCAGGCCGATCACCGTACCCCCGGCGTACCAGGGAGCGGCCGGAACGTCGCTCGCCTCCAGGCGCTGGACCGGCGTGGCGCCGGCGATGTGCACCGGCGGCGTGGCCGTGCCCGGCAGGCCCAGCACCCAGTTGGCCAGCGTCCGCAGGTAGTCGGGGACGAGGGGGCCGCCGTGGAAGCGCATGCCGTGGTCGGCGCGGTCGAGGTAGCGGATCGTGTAGGCGTCGTTGCCGCCCTCGGCGAGCGCGCCGGTCAGCGCCTTGCTGCTCTCCACGAACGGGATCGAGGGATCGCGCGTGCCGTACAGGGCCAGGACCGGCTGCCGCAGCTCGCGCAGCGCGGGCAGGCCGTCGTAGCGCAGGAAGTCCGCGTCCACGGCGCCGATCGCGCGGATGAGCAGCTCGCGCACCCCGCTGGGCGCGTACAGCCGCTGGAGCTGCTCGCCCAGCGCCCACGTCACCTGCCGCATGGGGGAGACGTTGGGGGCCGACACCAGCACGGTGAACCCGACGGCGCCGCTCTCGTTGGCGGCGAGGGGCACCACCCAGCTCCCCTCGCTCACCCCCCACAGTCCCACCCTGGCCGGGTCGACGTCCTCGCGCGAGCGCAGCTCCTTCAGGACGCGCAGGGCGTCGCGGGCGAGGAGGCCGAAGTCGCGCTTCATGAAGTCGTAGCCCACGGTCCGCTTGTCGTAGACGAGGGTGACGATCCCGGCCTTGGCCAGCCACTCGGCCTGGGTGGTGAACTCACCCCTCACCCCGGGGCCCGCCCCCTGCACGAAGACCAGCGCCGGGTGCCGTCCCGGGGTCATCGGCGCGCGGATGGTCGCTCCCAGCAACGTGCCGTCCTCGGCCGTGACGGTGACGTCCTGCGTGGTGATCTGCCTGTTCGAGGGGACGTACCGGAGCTCGGACGGCGGCTGGGGAGGGAGGGTCTGGAAGACCGGATCGACGTGCAGAGGGGTCGGGTCGAACGGCGGCGGCAGGGTGTAGCCCACCGTCGCGAGAACCACCAGGATCAGGCCGGAGGCGACGCTCAGGACACCGCGGCCCACCTGGACACCGACGCGATCCCCGATGGTCACTCGCCTCCGTGATCGTCGTTGTTCCGGTATCGTTCCATCCGATCTTCAAGGTTCCGGTATCGTTCCATCCGATCTTCAAGCGTACTCACCACCGGAAGCCCCCACCAGAGCGGGGATTCGCGTGACGCGAGTGGCCACATTTGTCGCTGAGTCCTGTTAGCTTCGTGCGACATGCGGGTGTTGCACACATCGGACTGGCACCTGGGCCGCTCGTTCCACCGGGAGAGTCTCCTGGCCGCCCAGGGCGTCTTCGTCGACCACCTGATCGAGACGGTCAGGTCGGAGCGGATCGACGTGGTCGTGGTCTCCGGTGACGTCTACGACCGGGCGCTGCCCTCGGTCGACGCGGTCGACCTGTGCAACCAGGCGCTGCGCCGGCTCGTCGACGCCCGGGTGCGCACCGTGCTGATCAGCGGCAACCACGACTCGGCCCGCCGCCTCGGCTTCGGCGCCGACCTCATCGACGCGGCGGGCGTCCACCTGCGCACCGACCCGGAGCGGGTCGGCGAGCCGGTCGTCGTCGGCGACGTCGCCTTCTACGGCATCCCCTACCTGGAACCCGAGCTGGTACGCGTCCCCTGGGAGCTGTCCGAGCGCACCCACACCGCCGCGATCGAGCACGCGATGTCCCTGGTCCGCGCCGACCTCGGGCGGCGCGGACCCCGGTCGGTGGTCCTCGCCCACGCGTTCGTGACCGGGGGGCAGGGCAGCGACAGCGAGCGCGACATCAGCGTTGGAGGCGTCGCGCACGTCCCGGTGCGCGCCTTCGACGGCGTCGACTACGTGGCGCTCGGCCACCTGCACGGCCGCCAGCGGATGAGCGAGACCGCCCGCTACTCCGGCTCCCCGATCGCCTACTCCTTCTCCGAGAGCGGTCAGACGAAGGGTTCCTGGGTGGTCGACATCGGCCCCGGCGGCTACGAGGGCGCCGAGTTCGTCGAGGCCCCGGTGCCCCGGCCGGTCAGCCGCCTCACCGGCCGCATCGACGAGCTGCTGGCCGCGCCCGAGCACGCCCGTCACGAGGACCACTGGCTCCAGGTGACGCTCGTCGACCGGATCCGCCCCAAGGGCGCGATGGAGCGGCTCCGGTCCCGCTTCCCGCACACGCTCGCCCTGTCCTTCGAACCCGAGGGCGGGGTCCACGAGACCGTGACCCGCGCCAGGGCGGCCGGGCGCCCCGAGATCGACGTCGCCCTCGACTTCGTCCGCGAGGTGCGCGGCGAGGCCGCCGACCCCGCCGAGACCCGGCTGCTGCGGGAGGCCGTGGAGTTCTCCCGCATGAAGGAGGCGAAGGCGTAGATGCGCCCGCACCGTCTGTGGATCACCGCTTTCGGCTCCTTCCCCGGTGAGGAGCAGGTCGACTTCGACGCCCTCGCCGAGGCGGGGCTGTTCCTGATCCACGGCCCCACCGGCGCGGGCAAGACCACCGTGCTCGACGCGCTCTGCTACGCCCTGTACGGCAGGGTGCCCGGCAGGCGCGACAGCGCCAAGAGCCTGCGCTGCGACCACGCGCCCCCGGGCCGGGGGCCCAGCGTGGCACTGGAGGTCACGGTCAGGGGCCGCAGGCTGAAGATCACCCGATCGCCGGCCTGGCAGCGCCCCAAGCTCAGGGGCACCGGCACGACCAGGGAGAACGAGAAGGCCCTGCTCCAGGAGCTCGCGCCCTCCGGGGAGTGGGTGGGGCTGACGACCAGGGTCGACGAGGCGGGGGAGTTCGTCGGCACCCTGCTCGGCATGAACGCCGAGCAGTTCCTCCAGGTCGCGATGCTGCCCCAGGGGGACTTCGCCAAGTTCCTGCGCGCCGACGGCGAGGACCGCCGCAGGGTCCTGGAGCGCCTGTTCTCGGTGAAGATCTACGCCACCGCCGAGTCCTGGCTCGCCGAGCAGCGCACCGAGGCGTACCGCGAGCAGCAGACCCTGCGCAAGGAGGTCGACTTCGCCGTCAAGCGCCTGGAGGAGGCCGCGGGCCCGGCCCTCCTGACCGCGCTAGCCGGCCTCCCCGAGCCGCGGGTCTCCACGGAGGCCACGGAGCCGGGAGAGTCCGTGAGGATCGTGGAGCCCACGGAGTCCGTTGAGCCCACGGAGCCCACGGAGTCCGTGGAGTCCGCGCGGTCCGTGGAGGACGACCCGCTGGGGTGGGCCCAGGCGCTTGAGAACCTCGCGCGCCTGGAGGCCGCTCGGCTGGACGGGCAGGGAGCCGAGGGCGAGGCCGCCGTACGGCGGGCGCGCGAGAGCCTGGAACGCGGCGCGGCGCTGGCCGACCGGCGACGGCGTCACGCCGAGGCGCTGACCAGGAGCCGGGCGCTGGAGGAGACGGCCGAGGAGCGGGCCGACCTGGAGACCATCCTGGAGGAGGCGGCGGCCGCCGACCGGGTGCTGCCGCTGATCCAGGGCGCCGAGCAGCGCGCCGAGGCCGCGTCCAAGGCCCACCAGCTGGCCGCCGACGCCGTCGCCCGCGCCCTCCCCCTCCTCGGTGCCCCCCTCGGCCGGTGGGACGCCGTCCGCGGCCACACCGGCACCGCCCGCGACGGCGCCGGTACGGCAGGCGCGGCCCACGGCGACGACGCCCGTGACCACATGGGTGCCGGCGCCCATGGGGATGTCCGTGACCATGCGGGTGAAAACGCTTATGACGACGTCCGTGACCCTGCGGGTGCCGGCGCCCATGACGATGTCCGTGACCCCACGGATGTCGGTGCGGACCGCCGTCATGCCGTGCTCGGCCACCTGGCCGCGCTGGAGCGCGACCGCCAGAGTGAGATCACCCGCCTGGGCGAGCTGCGCGCGGAGGAGTCACGCCTGGCGGGAATCGTCCGGGAGCGGGAGAGGACCGCTCGCGAGATCGTCGAGCTGACCGCCGCTCAGGCAGAGGCCGACGCCCGCCTGGAGGCCCTCCCCGGTCTCCGCCGGGAGCTGGACGGACGTCTCACCGCCGCCCGCCTGGACGCGGCCCGCCTCCCCGCCGCCGAGTCGGCGGTGGAGGGCGCCGTCACCCGTCTCCGGGCGGCCGAGCACCGCGACCGCCTCGCCGCCGACCTGTCCGCCGCCCGCGCCGACCTCGCCGCCAGGCTGGCCGCCCTACCTCCGGAGGCGCGCGAGACCCCCGACCCCGACGAGACCCCCGACCCCGGGGAGATCCGCGAGACTCTCACCGCCCGGGAGAGGGAGCGCGGGCGGGAGCTGGCCGGGCTGGAGGGGCTGCGGGTCGAGGAGGCCCGGCTGGCCGAGCTCGACGGGCTGATCGCCGCGCTCGACGCCGAGCTCCCGGAGGTGGTCCGGCGGGAGGCCGAGGTCCGCGAGACCCTGCGGGGGCTGCCCGCCGCGTCGGCGGAGGCGTCCGCCCGGCTCGGTGAGGCCAGGGCCGCCGCGGCGGGGATCCCGGCGGCGCGGGCGAGCGCGGACACCGCCGCCGCGGTGCTCGCCGCGGCACGGCGCCGCGAGATACTCCGCGTCGAGCTGGAGTCCGCGCGCGCCGCGCAGACCGAGGCCACCGACCTCGCCCAGACGCTCCGCGACCGGCACCTGGACATCCGGCAGGCCAGGATCGACGGCATGGCCGCGGAACTCGCCGCCAAGCTCACCCCCGGCCACCCCTGCGCGGTCTGCGGCTCACCCGACCACCCCGCCCCCGCCGCCCCGGCCGACCAGGCGCCCACCGCCGACGACGAGCGCGCCGCCCAGGGCGCCTACGAGGCGGCCATGGAACGGCGCCAGGCCGCGGGGAACACCGTCACGACGCTGGTCTCCCGCCTCGACGAGGCGCTCGCCGTCGCGGGAGAGACGACCGGCGAGGAGGCGGGGGAGATCCTCGCCGAGACGGGCAGGAAGCTGGAGGCGCTGACCTCCGCCGCGAGTTCCGAGGAGGCCCTCGCCGCCGAGGTGGAGCGGATCGCCGCCGAGCTGGACGGCGCGAGGACCCGGGCGGCGGAGATCGCCCGGCGGCTCGCCGAGGGTCACGCCCGCCGTACGGGCTGGCAGGCCGAGCGCGAGCGCCTCACCGCCCGCCTGGACGGCGCCCGGGGCGCCGACCCCTCGGTGCGGGCCCGCCGCGAGCGCCTGGCACGGGAGGTCGCGCTCCTGTCCGCCGCGCTCGCCGCCGCGACCCGCGCCATCGAGGCCGCCGCGGCCCACCGCGAGGCGCGAGACCGGACCGACCTGGCCGTACGGGACGCCGCGGGCGAGCTCACCGAGGCGGAGCGGGCACTGGCCGCGCTCCGCGAGTCGGCGGGGGCCGAGCCGGTGCTGGCGGCCGAGGCCGGACGGATCGCCGCCGAGTCCGAGCGGCTCGGGCAGCGCTCGCGCGAGCTCGCCGTCGGGCTCGCCTCCCGCCGTACGAACGCCGAAAGGCTCGGTGCCGACGCCGAGCGGCTGGCCGCGCGCCTCGACGAGGCACGCGGCCAGGACCCGACACTGGCCGCCAGGCTGGACCGGCTGGCCGACGAGGCGGAGTTGCTGCGGGAGGCCGTCGAGGCGGTCAGGGACGAGCGGGTCACCGCCGCCGAGTTCGTGACGGCCCGCGACCGGGCGCTGGGCGCCGTCGTCGAGGCGGGATTCCTCGGGCTCGACGACGCCCGCGCCGCCGTCCGCTCCCCCGCCGAACGGGAGGAGAAGGCCGCCCGGCTCCGCGAGCTCGCTCAGGAGGGCGCCGCGGTCGCCGCGCTGCTCGCCGACCCCGAGCTGGTCGCCGCCGCGGCCGAGCCGGAACCCGACCTCGCGGGGCTGCGCGAGGCTCGGGACGCGGCCGACGCCGCCCACGCCCGCCTGCTGTCCGAGCGGGACCGGGGCGAGGCCCGCCTGGCCCGGCTGGCCGCGCTCCGCACCGAGCTGGCCGCCTGCCTGCGACGCTGGGAGCCCGCCGACGAACGGCACCGGCTGACCGAACGGCTCGCCACCCTGACCGGCGGCAACTCCACCGACAACCGGTGGAAGATGCGGCTGTCGTCCTACGTGCTCGGCGAGCGCCTCGGCCAGGTGGTCGAGTCGGCCAACGAGCGGCTCGACCACATGTCGGGCGGACGCTATCTCCTGGAGCACAACCGCGACCGCTCCGCCGGAGACCGGAGCAGGTCCGGCGGCGGCCTCGGCCTGCACATCCTGGACAGCTGGACCGGCGTGGGCCGTGACCCGGCGACCCTCTCCGGCGGCGAGAGCTTCATCACCTCGCTCGCCCTCGCCCTCGGCCTGGCCGACGTGGTCACGGCCGAGGCCGGGGGAGCGGACATCGGCACGCTCTTCGTCGACGAGGGCTTCGGCACCCTGGACGAGGACACCCTCGACGGGGTGCTCGACATCCTCGACGGCCTGCGCGACGGCGGCCGGGCGGTCGGCATCGTCAGCCACGTCGCCGAGCTGCGCACCCGGGTGCCGGCGCAGTTGCACATCCGCAAGGAGCGCCGGGGTTCGACCGTCCGTCAATGACCTGTTCGCAGGTCAGCGACACGCCGGTGGTTTCACGGCCATTACCGCGAGGACCCTCTATTCTCGGCTACAGCGAGATCGTCATTCGGGCGGCGCGTGACTGCGAGACGGTCTTCGGACGGGGCGCGGGCCGCGACGGGCAGAGACGCCGCGCGTGACAGGGGAGAGGGCGGCCGGTACGCACCCGGTCGCGCCCCTGTGCCGTCTCGGCCTTCGGCCTGGATCCCCGATCCGGTGACGACCGTCAACGGCACGCCCGCCCGGTCGTGGCAGCGCGGCGGGGCATGGCCGATCCGCGCCGATCCGCGGCGGCACGGTTCGCCGGACGGCTCTCACGAGTCGGCGTTTTGAGCCGCCGTGACCTCGGAGGTAGAGGAGAGGGACGTATGAGGAGCCTCATCTGGGCCGGGCCGCGCCACGCCGGAAGATACCGGCCGGCAGGGCCCACGGCGGCGGGCCCGGCGTCGTCTCCCGCCGTGAGCGTGCTCCTGGCCTGCCTCCTGGCCGTTCTCCTGATCGTGCTCCCGGCCGGGCGGTCCGGCGCGGGTGCGGCGGATCCGCCGGTGGCTCTCGGCGCGGCCGGGAGTTTCGCCGTCCTGGCCGGCGACTCCGTGGTCAACACCGGCGCCAGCATCATCACCGGTGACCTCGGGGTGACCCCGGGCATGACGGTGTCCGGTTTTCCGCCCGGGGACGTGACAGGGACGATCCACGTGAACGACGCCGCCGCCGTCCAGGCTCAGAGTGACTTCGCTCTCGCCTACAGCGACGTCGCCTCCCGCACTCCCACCGCCACCGTGCCCACCGACCTCGGCGCCACCACGCTGACGCCGGGGGTCTACAGCTCGCTCTCGGGCACCTTCAGCAACACCGGCGACCTCACCCTGGACGCCCAGGGGGACCCGGACGCGATCTTCATCTTCCAGGCCGCCTCCACCCTGCTGACCGCGGGCGCCAGCACGGTGACCCTCACCGGCGGCGCCCAGGCGCGCAACGTCTTCTGGCAGGTCGGCACCTCGGCCACGCTGGGAGCCGCCTCCACCCTTTCCGGCACCATCCTCGCGCTGGCCTCGATCACCGCCGGCGCCGGCATGGTCGTCGACGGGCGCTTCCTGGCCCGCGACGGCACCGTCACCCTCGACAGCGACATCATCACCCGCCCCGCCGGCACCCTGTCCATCAGCGCGCCCCAGAACGCGAACCTGGGTTCCGCGAAACCGGGCGCCGAGGTTTCGGCCCCGCTCGGCGCGGTCACCGTGACCGACACCCGCTACGCCTCCGACGCCGCCTGGACCGCGACCGTCAGCTCGACGACCTTCACCACCGGTGGCGCCACCCCTTCCGAGACCATCGCGAAAAGCCTCATCGACTACGCGCCCGGCGCGGCCACGGCCACGACCGGGGTCGCGGAGTTCACCCCCGGCACCTCAGGCGGCCTCGGCTCCGCGCGCACCGCCTTCTCCGCCTCCGAGGGCACGGGCGAGAACTCCGCCACCTGGAACCCGACGATCACCGTGACCCTGCCCGTCGGCGTCCGCGTCGGCACCTACACCGCCACCATCACCCACTCGGTCACCTGAGCCTCGGCCACCTCGCCGTGTCCGGCCCCCCGGCCCGGCTGTCCCGGAACACCGAACGCGTCCGACGCACGCGGGCTCGGCGAGCCGTCCGGCCGCCGAGCCCGCGTTCTCCGGATGTGAACCCGTTCTGCGGATGTGAACCCGGCGGTCAGGGGGTACGGCGCAGAGGTGGGCGGCGGGCCCAGGTGGCCCAGCGCCAGAGCCATTCCAGCGGGCCCTGGCGGTAGCGGCGCAGCCAGAGCGAGGACACCAGCCACTGGGGGACGAGAACGGCCCCGGCGATCAGGAGCACCGTCGCCTCGGACCAGCCGTCCGGCGGGCCGCCGACGAGGCGGGCGGCCACCAGGACGAGGACCGTGGCGGACAGGTAGTTGGTCAGCGCCATCCGGCCCAGCGGCACGAAAACCCTCTGCAGCGCCGGACGGAGCGGCGTTCTGAGCAGGAGCAACAGGGCGCACACGTAGACGCCCGCCATCAGCAACCCGGCGAGGCCGAACCAGGAGTTGAAGTACGGGTCGCCCGCCCGCGTTCCGACCTGCAGCCACACGGCGGGCACCGCCCCCGCCGCGAAGAGCAGGCCCAGCGCGGCCGGAACCCGGACGGAACGCTCCATCCGGTCGATCACCCCGTACCGGGTGAGTGCCGAACCCAGCAGGAACAGCCCGGGCACCAGCGGCACACCGTTGCTGTCGAGGACCAGCGGCGTCGCGACGAGGACGGCGGCGAGCCCCGCGACGGCCCGGCGCGGCAACCAGGTCGAGGGCAGCAGCACCACCAGGCCGACGACGGCGTAGACGGTCAGGATGTCGCCCCGCCACAGCAGGAGCATGTGAGCCAGGCCCACGGCGAGCAGGACCAGGAGCCGACGCGCCAGGAGCACCCGCGGGCGCGGGGCGTGGCGTCCCGCGGACTCCAGCAGCAGCGAGAAACCGACGCCGAACAGCAGGGAGAAGATCGGGAAGAAACGCTGGTCGACGAAGAGCCCCAACCCCAGCCAGGTCTCGTCCCGGCTCTCCACCACCACGGACCTCGTGACCTCGGTGGCGTAGATCATGTGGGCGATCGGCTTGACGTTGGCCAGCAGGATCCCGCACAGGGCGAACCCGCGCAGCACGTCGAGCGCGGCGACACGCGGCCGGCCGGAGAAGGTCGTCGCGGGGTGTCCCGGCGCGGTGGCCTCCGGCGACGGGGGAAGCGTTTCATGTGGCATGGGACCTCATCCTGCGGACTCCGGCCCGCTCCCACATCGGCGGAAAGCAGGGAGGGAACAGTACTTTCGGCCGGTACGGGCCGGTGGGACGCCTCCCCTAGCCTGGAGGCCGTGGGTGTTCCCGATCGGTTCAGGGTGACGGCCGGCGCCGGGCTCGGCGCCGTGTTCGCGGTGGCCGTGGCCTTCCAGGCGTACCAGGTCGCCGGCAGCTGGGGCGCCGGGTACTGGCCGTTCGGCGCGGCGGTCGCCGCCTGGGTGTGCGCGCTCGCCCTGGCGCGCCGCCGCGACCCGCTGTGGACCGCTGTCGCCGGCCTGGCCGTGGCCGCGCTCGCCGTCCTCGTCACCCGCCTCGTCCACCTGCCCGCCGAACCCAGCCCCGCCGCGTCCCTGGGGGCGGCGGTGCTCGTCGGCTCCGCGGTCAGGACGCTGCCCGCCCGCACGGCCTGCGCCGTGGCCGGCGCGGGACTGGCCGTGGTGGCGGGCGGCCTTCTCGCCAACCCCGGCTCGGCCGTGCCGGTGGTGAGCGGCCTGCTCTGGCTCACCGCCCTGGCGGCGGGGGGCGGCCTCCGGCTGCTCGCCGCCCACCGCCGTACCGTCGCCGAGCGGATACGACGTGCCGAGCGCCTCGATCTGGCCAGGGAGCTGCACGACGTCGTCGCACATCACATCACCAGCATCGTGCTCCAGGCCCAGGCCGCCCAGCTCGTCACCGCCAAGCACCCGGAGAGGACGGCCGGCTCCCTCGCCGGCATCGAGACCGCGGGCTCGGAGGCCCTGGCCGCCACCCGCCGCGTGGTCGGCCTCCTGCGTGACGCCGCTCCCGCCGCCGAAGGCCACGAACGGCTCGGCGAGCTGATCGAGGACTTCGAGAGCCACGGCCGCCGGGCGCACCTGCGGCTGGACGCCGAGCCGTCCGGCTGGCCGCCCCAGGTGAGCAGCACCGTGTACCGGGTCGTGCGGGAGGCGCTGACCAACGTCTCCCGGCACGCCCCGCACGCCCGCGAGGTCACCGTCGGCATCACCCAGCACGAGGGGGCCGTCACGGTCGAGGTCGAGGACGACGCCCCGCGGCCGCCCGCCCGCCGCTACCGCCGCGCGGGGTACGGCCTCATCGGAATGCGCGAACGCCTCGAAGCCCTCGGCGGCACCCTGACCGCCGGCCCTCGCCCCGGCTCCGGCTGGTCCGTCCGCGCCACCGTCCCCACCGGCGAGCACCGATGAGACGGCCTGTGCCTACCGGAGAACACCGATGAGACCCCCTGCGCCCGTCACGGAGCTCCGATGCCGGATGGCGCGGCCCCTGCCCGTCAGGGGGCGCCGATGACCATCCGGGTGCTTCTGGCCGACGACCAGGCGATGGTCCGGGCCAGCCTGCGGATCATTCTCGAAGACCAGCCCGACATCACCGTGGTCGCCGAGGCGGGCGACGGCGTCGAGGCGATCGAGCAGGCCCACCGGACGCGCCCGGACGTGTGCCTGGTGGACATCCAGATGCCCCGCCTCGACGGGATCGAGGTCGCCCGCGCGCTGGCCGGAGCCCCGCCCAGGGTGGTCATGGTCACCACGTTCGACCTGGACGAGTACGTCTACGGCGCGCTGCGCTGCGGCGCGGCCGGATTCGTGCTGAAGGACGCGGGTCCCCGCCTGCTGGTCGAGGCCGTGCGGGCCGCGTACACGGGAGACGCGCTCATCTCACCGTCCATCACGCTGCGGCTGCTGCGCCACCTCGCCGACCGCGGCACCCGGACAGGGACCCGCGTGCCGGCACAGCCCCTGACCGCGCGGGAGACCGAGATCGTCCAGGCGATCGGCAGGGGACGCACCAACCAGGAGATCGCCGACGAGCTGTTCATCTCGCTGAGCACGGTCAAGGGGCATGTGTCGGGCATCACGGCCAAGCTCGGCGTACGCAACCGGGTCGAGATCGTGGCCTGGGTCTGGGAGAGCCGAGGCCGGGGCTGGCCGCCTCCGGAGGACGATCCGGTAACCGGTAGGCATCGGATGTGGTGATATCAGTGACATACAGCATCAATCATCGGGTAGGCATGCCCAATGTCTTCTTTGCGCTACGAAGGGTGGCTGCTGGCCGGGCGTTACCGTCTCCTGGCCGGACTGGGCAGAGGCGGCACGGCGACGGTGTGGCGCGCCCATGACGACCTCCTCGACCGTGAGGTCGCGGTCAAGGAGGTCGAGCTCCCCGATCACCTGGCCGGGCCGGAGCGCGAGGTCCTGCTGGAACGCACCATGCGGGAGGCGCGCCTCGCCGCGCGGCTGCACCACCCCAACATCGCCGCGGTGTACGACGTGGTGCGGGCCGACGACTCCCTGTGGATCGTGATGCAGCTCGTGCGCTCGCGCAACCTCGCCGAGGTGGTCGCCGAGGAGGGGCCCATGCCCGCGACCACTCTCGCGCGCGTCGGGCTGGACGTGCTGTCGGCGCTGGAGGCCGCCCACGCGGCCGGAGTCATGCACCGCGACGTCAAACCCGCGAACATCCTGCTCACCGAGGAGGGGCAGGCCATCCTGACCGACTTCGGGCTGGCCGCCGCCGTCGACGAGGACGTGTCCCTCACCAGGACGGGGATGGTCGTGGGCACGCCCGCCTACATCGCCCCCGAGCGCGCCGGTGGCGTCGCGTCGAGCGTGGAAAGCGACATGTGGTCCTTCGGGGCCACCCTGTACGCCGCCGCCGAGGGCCGCTCCGCGTTCGGACGCAGCACCGCGCTGGCCACCCTCGCCGCCGTGCTGACGGCCGATCCCGAACCGTTCCGGCACGCCGGACCCCTGGCGCCCGTCATCGCCGGCCTGCTCGACAAGGACCCCGCCCGGCGCACCGGCGCCGCCCGTGCCCGGAAACAGCTGGAGGACGTGACCACGCTGTGGGAACGGGACGCGGACGTCACCGCGGCGCCCTTCCTCGCCGCCCGCGTCGTGGCGTCGGCCGCGGACCAGCGGTCCACCGGGCCTGTCGAGGCCGGCCGCTCCGCGGCGCACCACCTTCGTGAGGAGGCCGGGCCCACCTCGGCACCCCGGCGGATGATCGGGCGCCGGCGCCTGTCGGCGGGTGTCGCGGCTCTGGCCGCCGGCGTCGTCGCCGCCGCGGCCCTCACCGCCGGAGGGCACGGTGGCGAGTCCGGCCGGCCGGAGCGGGTCGCCCCTTCCGGGACCGCTCCTGTCACGGCGCCACAGAACACCCGTACCCCCGAGACGCGGCAGGTGATCGACGACGAGTACCCCACCGCCGCGCCTCGCCGCGACGGGCGGGCCGACGTCGCCCCCAGGGCGGCGACCACCGGATCCCCCGGGGCCGGCACGTCCGGGACCGCCGCGAAGGAGCCCGATCCCAACTCCGGCAAGAACAAGGACAAGGGCAAGCCGGCGCGGCACGGCAACGGCCCGGGGAACGGCCAGGGCAACGGCAACGGCCAGGGCAACGGCAAAAATCATTGAGGGCCGGGACCTTCGACTCGGGCGACGTTCCGCACCGCTACCGGCCGGCCGCTGCCTGACACGCCGCCCCGGACGTTCACCGGGCACGGCGTGCACGCCTCAGGCGTTCTGTCACTCGTCCACGTAGAGGCAGAACGGGTGCCCCGCGGGGTCGAGGAGGACCCGGACGTCGTCCTGCGGCTGGTGGGCCGCGACCGTCGCGCCCGCCTCGACCGCGTGGGCGACCGCTCCCTCCAGGTCGCCGACCTCCAGGTCGAGGTGCATCATCATCTGCTGGGAGCCGCCGGCGGACGGCCAGACCGGGCGTACGTAGTCCGGGGATGTCTGGAAACCCAGGTAGGTGACCCCGTCGGCCGGTGCGACCATGGCCCACCCGGGCTCGTCCTTGGTGATCTTCCAGTCGAGAAGGCGCGCGTAGAACCGCGCGAGTTCCTGTGCGTCGGGTGCGTCGAGCACCACACCCCAGTGGTGAGATCTTGTTCGTCCGAGCATGGCTGCGTCCTGCCCGGAAAAACGCTCGGATCACGCTCGGATCACACAGGGCGCGGGCATCCCTGGAGATCTCACCCGGGCGTTTGAGGGTCAGCCGGGTGATATTTCAATGCATGTTGTGCTTTCGGGTTGCGGAGCCTTCGCGGGGCTCGCAGACTCGTTCCCTGTGATCGAACGGGCGATGGCGACGATCGTGACAATCTGCTTGGTTCTCGGCGGAAGCTGTGCGGCCGAGGCGGGGTCCGCCAGGATTCCCAAGGGCTTCCTGCTGACCGAACCCACGGCGAGGGCGCCGCTCCCTCCCGTGGCGGTGGGCGAGGAGTGGTGGAAGATCAGCGACAGCACGTCCCGGCAGCTCGAACTCAACCCCTGCGGCACGAAGGGGAGAGCCCGTGACGGCCGTGTCGCGATGCGGACGATCACGCACCTGACCAGCGGCCCCTCCTACGGCAGCGAGCAGCTCGCGCTGTACCCGAGCGCGAGATCCGCCCATGCCGCCTTTCTCAAGCTCCGGACGGACATGAAGCGGTGCGTGAAGCAGGAGACCGCCACCCGTCCCGGGCGTGTCCACGTCGGCGAGGCCCTGCGCGCCGGGGACGAGGCCATGATCGTCGGAAGCCACTCCTCCAGGAAGGGGAAGCGTGATCGTGAACCCAGCTCTCTGTGGGGCGTCGGCCGCCGGGGCGCCGCCCTCTTCCTCTACACCCAGGACATCGCCGGGAGAGGGGTCGAGGGGAGGATCGCGGGTCAGGTGAAGAGGATGGCGAAGAAGGTGTGCGCCCTTCGCGGGGTGTGCGGGTAGGACGGTCGTCGCCCTCCTGGACACTGCAGGTATGCATGACGAGGACTCCCGGTCGAGGGGATGCGCCGCCCGGGCGCGGTCCGGCTGCGAGGACCACGCCTACGCCGCCCCGGCACCGCCCCGCGAACGGCCGGTGACCGGCCATGAGATGGTGGCGCTGCGGCTGCCGTTCCGGGCTCCGCTGTGCCCCGGCAACCTGTTCGGGCATCTCGCCGCGACCGCCGTGCCCGGGGTGGAGGAGTGGCGCGACGGCGCGTACCGCCGCACGCTGCGCCTGCCGCACGGCCACGGCATCGTCACCCTGTGGCCGATGCCCGACCACGTCGGCTGCCGCCTGGCCCTCAGCGACCGCCGTGACCTCCCCACCGCGATCGGCCGGTGCCGGAACCTGCTCGACCTCGACGCCGACCCGGTCGCCGTCGGAGACGTCCTTCGCGCCGACCCGGTGCTCGCACCCTTCGTGGACGAGCACCCCGGCCGCCGGGTGCCCCGTACCGTCGACGCGTCCGAGCTGGCGGTACGCGCGGTGCTCGGGCAGCAGGTGTCCACCGCGGCCGCCCGCACCCATGCCGCCCGGCTGGTCACCGCGCACGGCGAGCCGATCACGGACCCCGGCGGAGGCCTCACCCATCTCTTCCCCACCCCCGGGGCACTGGCCTCGCTGGATCCGGCGAAGCTCGCCCTCCCCCGGACGCGCCGCGCGACGCTCACCGGCCTGATCGCCGCCCTGGCGGCCGACGAGATCGATCTCGGCGCCGGAGGCGACCGGCGTCGAGCACGGGCACAGCTCTCGGCGCTTCCCGGGCTCGGGCCCTGGACGGTCGAGACCATCGCGATGCGCGCCCTCGGTGACCCCGACGCCTTCATACCCGCCGACCTGGGGATCCGCGTCGCCGCCCGCAGGCTCGGCCTTCCCGTCACCCCCGCGGCGCTCACCCGCCGTGCCGCCGCCTGGCGCCCCTGGCGCGCCTACGCCGTCCAGTATCTCTGGGCCACCGGCGACCACCCCGTCAACCGGCTGCCCGCGGCCTGAAACCCGCCGGAACCGTCCCGCCGGTTCAGGTCGTACGCGCCGGACGAACACGAACACGAACTCGCGATCTGGCGCGGGCCACGGCTCGGCCTCGCCCGCGCCGCGGGTGGATCGTGCCGCCGCCGATCCGGATCGTGCCGTCGGGGCCGCGGGAGACGGTCGCGGGAGACGCGAGCCCGCCCGGCCGGTCACGCCGGGCCTCCGGGTCACCGCGCGTCGAAGGTCGTCCTGGACTCCAAGATGCCGGCGGCGTTGCTCTCCGCCCAGCCGGCCAGGCCGCGGACGACCCCGAGCAGGTCGACCCCGCGCGGGGTCAGCGCGTAGTCGACGCGCGGCGGGGTGGTGTCGTGGACGGTCCGGGTCACCAGGCCGTCTCGCTCCAGCCCTCGCAGCGTCGCGCTGAGCATGCGCTGGGTGATGGGCTCGCTCATCCGGCGCAGTTCGTTGAACCGCCGGGTGCCGTCGCCCAGCTGGCAGATGACGACCACCGACCACTTGTCGCCGATCCGCTCGAGCACGTCGCGGATCAGGGCGCGGCTCTGCTCGCACAGGCCGGGGGTGATGTCGTCCGTCTCGGTGGTCGGATGCGCCATGGCCGCCAGTATACGAGAGATACCTGGTTCTGTCCTGGACGGTTCTCCCGGGGATACCTGGGCACGTTGAAGTGCTCTCTTGCAGCCTCCTCCATTTCGATGCAATGGTACGAACAACAGACCTGGTATCTAAAGAGAACTGCCTTGGAGCTGCGGTTATGCAAGTGATTGGGTTTTACGAGTTCGGGGGACCCGACGTGCTGCGGGTCATCGACCTTCCGGAGCCGCATGCCGGACCCGGTGAGGTCCGGGTGCGGGTGCACGCGGCCGCGGTGAATCCGGCGGACACGCTGGTGCGCGCCGGCGTGCACGCTCAGGCGTTCGCCGGGGTGCCGGCCCCGTACGTCGCCGGGATGGACATCGCCGGCGTGATCGACGAGATCGGCCCGGGGACGGAGACCGAGCTGTCCCCGGGGGAGCCGGTGATGGCGATGGTGATGCCGATCGGCCCGGCCGCGGGAGGCTACGCCGAGTACGTGGTGCTGCCGGCCGGCTGGGTCGTCCGCGCACCGGCGGGCGTCGATCACGCGGCGGCGGCGACGCTGCCGATGAACGGGCTCACCGCGCGGCTGGCACTCGACCAGCTGGCGCTCGCGCCTGGCTCCGTCCTCGCCGTGATCGGGGCCGCCGGGACGCTCGGCGGCTACCTGGTCCAGATGGCCGCGCACGCGGGACTGACCGTGATCGCCGACGCCGCGCCCGCCGACGAGGCCCTGGTCCGCCTGTCCGGCGCGACCGAGGTCGTGGCCAGGGGATCCGACGTCGCCGACCGTATCCGGGCCCGGTACCCGGACGGCGTGGACGCGGTCGCCGACACGGCGCTGGTCGGGCCGCGACTCCTCGACGCCGTACGCGACGGCGGCACGTACGCCCGGTTCCGCACCGGCGATGAACCCGGCGGCCACGAGTTCGACGGCGACGGCCCGATCACGGTGCAGACGACGTTCGTCCCCGACTACGCGGGGCGGACGGACAAGCTGGACCAGATCCGCCGGCTCGCCGAGGCGGGCGTGCTCATCCCGCGCGTCGCGGCGACCCTGCCCGCCGCCGAGGCGGCCGACGCGCACCGGCGGCTCGCGGCCGGCGGTGTCCGCGGCCGGCTCGTGCTCACCTTCTGATCCCGCCGGCTGGCCTTCTGACCCCGCCGGCCCTCACCGACTCTCACCGACAAAGGAGTGGTCGTGGCCGCGCGCCTCGCGGAGAAGGTCATCCTGATCACCGGCGCCACCTCCGGCATGGGCCGTGCCGCCGCCGAGCGGATCGCCGCCGAGGGCGCGAAGGTCGTCCTGGCCGCCCGCGGCAAGGAGGCCGGCGACGCGCCGGCGGCCGGCATCCGCGCCGCCGGAGGCGAGGCCCCCTTCGTCCCGGCCGACGTGACGGTGGAGGCCGAGGGGGCCGAGTCGGTCCGGCAGGCGGTGAGCCGCCGCGGGGGCGCGGACGGTACGGGGCCCGCCGCCCACGGCGCCGTCGCATGACCTTCCTCAACGAACGATCGACATCTCATTCTCCGTGACCCCGTCACGGACGACTGTTCAGGAGTGCCACATGAACACCGTGGGTAACGACGCCGCGCTGCGGCGCCTTCTCGACATCGAAGAGATCAAGCAGCTCAAGGCGCGCTATTTCCGGTTCCACGACACCAAGAAGTGGGACGAATGGGTCGGGTTGTTCACGCCGGAGATCCATCTCGAGATCGATGGGACGGTGCTCCGCGATCCCGCCGAGCTGGCCCGCGTCACCAGCGGCTGGAACGGGAACGCGATCGCCGTCCACCGGGGCTTCATGCCCGAGATCGACATCACCGGTCCCGACACCGCCACCGGTATCTGGAGCATGGACGACTATCTCGAATGGCCCGAGAAGGACGGCCTGCCGCAGGGGATGCGGGGCTACGGGCACTACCACGAGGAGTACCGGAAGATCGACGGCAGGTGGCTGATCAGCCGCCTGAGGCTGGACCGCCTGAAGCTCGAGGTCTTCGAGGGCGGCCTGCCTCCCGTGTGAGGGCGATCCCCTGAGCGCTCGACATGCGACGGAGGTCCCAAGGGCGCGAGAGATCGTGCGGCCGCAGCCCGGGACGAACGTTCCGGCGGCGCGCACGATCCTCCCCGCGAGTGATCACGCCACGGGTGAGTACCGGCTGACCCGCCAGGTCATCGACTTGCTCGGACGATGACCTCCTCGGTCGTCAGCGGTGCCCTGGGATGATGGGTCAGGCACAGAGGTGTGCGCACCTTCGCGAACCCCGCGCCCTCGAGTGCGACGTAGAACTGGCCGCTGCGAAGCGAACCGATGTCATCGGCACTGCCGCCTTTGACGCGGGCCATCGCCTTGGCGGCCTCGATCTGCACATCCGCGTTGAGCAGACCGTAGAACTGTGTGGCGGCGTTGCCCGGGATCCGGTTGTGCAGGCCCTTGGGCGCCTGGGTCGCGAACACCAGCCCGAGCCCGTATTTCCGGGCCTGGGAAGCCAGCGCGAGTGTGCTCCGCGTGCACGCGGTCATAGCGCCCGAGGGGGCGAAGGTCTGCGCTTCGTCCATGACGAAGAGCCCGCCGAGGGGCAGGTCACCGGCGGGGTTCTTCTTGATCCAGGCGAACAGCGCCATCTGCAGCTGGTTCACGAAGGACTGCCGCTCGGAGTCGCTCTGCAGCCCCACGAAACTGATGACCGAGACCCGGGCACGCTTCCCCTCGGCAGGAGTGAGAAGCCGCCCTGGATCGATCGGCTCACCTTCCCCACCGAACAGCGGATCGGTCACGGCGGCGGCCCGGAGCACCTGGGCGAGCCCGTCCGCGATCTTCGCCGCTCCGCTGATCTGACTGACGTCCTCGGGGAAGTCCGCGAGCAGATTGATCAGCCCGTCGAGGCCGCCACCTTTGTACTTCCCGAAGTGGACGACCGCCTCCGTGAGCACCGCCCGAGCGACCTGGGCCTTGCCGGTGCCGCCCTCCACCTTCGCCCGCGGAGCGAGCGCCGCGATGGCGGCGTGGACGGCCTCGTTGAACTCGTCGACGTCGTCCCGGACGCTGGAGAAGTCGGGCAACGGCTGGAAGGCCAGTGGACGGCCCCTCTCCCGGCGCGGTGTCCAGACCACGACATCGGTGTCCGCGATGTAACGAGCCGCCCGGCCCCCGTCACCGGGGTCCCAGGCGGGAGGCTCCTCCGGCCAGGCGTCACCGAGACGGGCGAGGTCGTTGTTCGGGTCGAGCACGATCGAGGAGACGCCCTGAAGAGCGCACTCCTCGATGATTCGCCTGATCAGAACGGTCTTCCCCGAGCCGGATCCCGCGAAGATCGCAACGTGCTTACGGAGCGCCTCCAACTCGACGGAGACCGGAAGCCCGCGATCGTAGGAGCGCCCCACGGTCAGCGACGGTACTCCGGCCGGCCCGTTTTCCGGAGAGCGGTCCGAGGCGCCGGCCTCATGAGCCGGCAGGGACTTCTGAGCCGGCAGGGACTTCGCCTGCGCGGGCGGCCCCTCAGGGTCTTTTGGGGCTTGGGGCACCCGCGGAGCGGTCGGATCCGCCCAATCACCCAGGGCGTCCTTGAGGAGCTTGAGGTCGGCGGCGGGTTTCCTGTCGGCGATCCACCGGTCGAGGTGCGGGAGGTTCTCCGCGAAGAGATCCCGCAGGGCGCACAGCACCCTGAGATCCTCTTCGTCGGCCGTGATCACCCGGCCGCCCCTGGCGCGGAAGGCGGCGACCGACTCCTGGGTGACCGGCCCGGAGTTCCACGGGATGTTCCGGATGACGATCAACCGGCGCTTGGGATTCTCCTCCGCGAGACCGGCTTTGAGCACCGCCTTGCGGAGCCGGGTCAGCGCCGCGAGATGGTGCGTGGCGGCGATGCCGCGGAACGCCCAGTGGATCTCGTCCTCGGTCGCCTCGTTCAGGACCTGCCTGAGGCCCGCGTGAAGAGAGGTCTTCTGGCCCATCGGCGGGTCGACCCGGTAACACGTGGACGTCCCGCCCCGCTCCACGACCCATGCTCGGAGGCCCGCCGAGATCAGGCCGGGAAGGACCGCGTCCTCCCGTTCGGCCTCCAGCGCCCCGCTGACGTCGGCCGAATCCGCCAGGAGCGCGAACTTGGTGTCGATCCCCCGGAGCACTTCTTCGGGATCGGGCTTCTCGACGAGACCGACCACGGTCGAGGACGCGCCGAGGCTGTCCAGCTCGGTGATCTCGCCCCGTACCAGACACGTCCGGATGTGCTCGGACAGGCGTTCCAGGATCTGACGCGGGGTGTAGAAGGGGGCCTGGTCGAAGGCCTCCGGCCTGATCGGCCACGTCGGATACGGCCGGTCGAAGCCGATGTCCTTGAAGTGCTCCGCGAGTCGCATGGTGACGAGCTCCGCCCCCACCGCGGGGGTCGGAACGCGCCGGAGGAACGCGGCCTTCCGAAAGCGGTCGCCGAAACTCCTGACGGCCAGGTTCTCGATGAGCGTCCACGTCTCCGGCAGGCAGGAGAGAACCGTCAGGGTCCGGCTGGTCACCTCACGGAGGTTGGTCAGCCCGTGGGCGAACTGGAGGACCGCCGCGGTCGCCGCACGGTCGGGGCCGCCCTCGACGTAGACGCTGCTCTGCGCGATGAACGCGTCGAGCTGGTCGAAGGCCATCACACTCGGGCCGGTCAACGCCAGCAGCCGCGAGAGGTCACGGACGATCTCCTGAGGAGATTTGCGGACCTGCCGGAAGCCCCAGCTCGACCGGTAGCTCCCGCCGTCCGCGATCGAGCAGATGTAGGACTCGCCGATGTCCACCAGGGCGTTGTGGTTGGCCCCCAGGAGGACCAGAGCCCGGGCGACGTCCTGCGCCTCCCTGCCGACCCGGCGGTCGATGCCGTACAGGGCGTCGATGAACAGGTCGAGGTCCACGCGGGTGACCATCTGGTTGCCGATGATCGCCTGCTGGGTTTTGCGCGGGAGTCCCATCCGGTCCGTCAGATTGCGGAGGAACCGTTTGAGCTGGGTCTCCTCGTCCGTGCCCACCCGGGCCAGCCCGTCCTGGACGGACACGACCGCGCTTTCCCAGAAGCTGCGGGCGTCGAAAATGCCCATGAGGAAGAAGTAGCCGTCGCGCTGGATGGCCTGCTCACGCAGCCAGCTCATCAGGTGCGTCTTCCCGCTTCCGGCGCCGCCCTCAAGGACCACCCCGATCGGGCTGGTCGCGGGGGAGTCGGTGGCGGCGTCCAGTCCCGAGCGGAGAGCGTGGGAGGCCGCCGGGTGCATCTCGGGCACGTGGAACGGAACCGGCCGCCAGACGTCCTCGCTGGCGTTGACGGTCGAGAGGGTCTTGAGGCTCTCCAGTGCGTACCATTCGGTGACCATCGTCACGCTCCGACGCGGAACTGATGGTTGGGTGTGCTGCCGATGACGATCGCGGCGGCGTGGTCTTCGGGCTTCAGGTCACCCAAGATCGCGACGGGCTCGATGTCCACCCGCCCCGCCAGCATCATGGCGCGCAGGACGTCGTCCTGGAGATCCCGGTCGATGTCTGTCAGGAGGGCTCGCAGCTTGGTCATCGCGGCCCACCGGCCGGCGCCAGGCGTGATCTTCGCGTAGGCCTCGCGAATCCGGTCTTCCACCTCCTCCGGCGACACCGGCGACACCGTCGTGACCGGCGCCCGTACGGGTTCCTCGGCGACCGGGACCGCCGCTCCGGGCGCCAGGAGGGAGCGCAGGTACAGCAGAGCCAGCGTCTTGCCCGAGCGGGAGGTCACCGGGACTCCCGCGCGTACCTCCTCGATCGCGCGCTCTTCACCGGCCGGTGTGATCGTGTACCAGAAAGCTCGACGGGCCCTGGTCTCCGACTCGATCAGTTTGGCGTCGACGAGACCCGCGCGGTTCTTGGTGTCGAGGTCCAGGCCCCACTCCTCTTTCAGTTCCTTGTGGGCCAACGGGGTTCCGAGCTCCCTCAGCACGAGCAGAACCGCAGCCTGCCGATACGTGAGTCTTCCTTCGGACATCAGCCTGCTCCTTCGTTCATTCCGAGGCGTCGGCCCCGGAGGAATTCTTCAATGTGCCGCAAAACCGCCCCCAGATCGTTCATCACCTGCTGGTTGGTGAATCGCAACACCGTGAACCCGTCACGTTCCAGGTGCCGGTCACGAATCCGGTCGCGCTCCATTTGGGGGAACGTCTCGTGTTCCGGTCCGTCGAGTTCCACGACGCACTTCTCCGGCGCCCACATCAGATCCGTGCGAATCATCACGAACAAGGGATCTCTGGACTGATACATCTGATTCCACGTCCGGCCATGAGCCCACGCGCATTCCGCCAGGGCCGCCTCCATCGTCCGCTCGACCACACTCCCCGCGTGTGGTCTTCCGGCGATCGGCGGCACTCCCGCCGTCGTGGTGAGCGGTGGTGCCGTCATCTCCCCGGCCAGTCTCCTGACCGCTGCGGGCACCTCCAGGTGGAGGGTTTCGACGCGGCGCAGTTCGGGGCCGACGAACCAGATCCCCATGCCGCTCCGGTGTGCCAGCCACTCACATCCGGCGACCAGGACGGTCTCCCCCCGGGAGGTCGGCTTCTCCGGCACATAGATGACCAGCGCCGCCGATTCGCGGCCGAACGTGGAGGCGATGACCCGGGCCAGGCCGGCCGCCCGCGACTCCGCGGGGAATGATCGTCCTATGGGGGCGCGCCGGCCGGGAACCAGCGGGCCGCCGTGCTGGATGGCCCGGGCGGCGAGGTCGGCCAGGAACGGTCCGAAATGACGGGTGCCCGATGCCAGGCGCGTCGCGAGAATCCTCGCCGCCGCCACTCCGCCACCGCCGGGGCCGGAGAGTTTCTCCCCTTCGGGCAACCAGGCGGGGAAAAGCCCGATGGCCAGTGTTTCCAGCTCGCGGAGGATGGATTCCACCACTTCTGAGGCCGAGTTTCCGTCGGTCGCCGTGTAGGTGACGATGGCGGGGCCGGTCTCCGGTAAGGGATCCAGCAACAATTCCATGACATTGGCGTCAATACTGGAATTGACTCCGGCGAGGCGGAGCACCCTCCCGACCGGGAGATCGCCCCATGACAATGCCACACCGGCTCCCTCTGGCCACCCCTCTGAAAACGTGACTTTGCGCAGGATATAGGGCGCATGAGTTGAGGCGCGGGAAATCCAAAGATATCTCCCGTTCTGAAGTTACAGAACCACCCAAACGGGCTCTTCGCGGTTGAGGGTGTAGTCGTGGTCTGGACCCGTCCATCGCGACCACCTCGATCCCGTCGCGCCACGCTTCTGGGCGAGCGGCGAGCCAGGCCTTGAACACATGCTTCGAGCGGCCCTCGACCATGTCGAGCAGCCGTGCTGGGCCGGTGCCGTCGCGGATCGGCGTGAGGTCGATGATGACCGTGACGTACTTGTCGCCGTGACGGGTGTGCCTCCAGACGTGCTCATCTACACCGACGACCAACACGTTGCCGGACCGTACCGGGTCGTCGATCAGGACCCGCTTGCCCCGGGTCACGGTGTCCCGTGGGGTCCCTTCACAGCCGCAGCGGTGGCACCAACGGCCGGGGTCGACGACCCGGCACGCCGAGGACTGCGCGCTCGGGCTCGAGGCGCCGGCCGGTGACCACGAGCCCAAGCTCGTCGAGGCGGCAGAAGGTTGTCGGATCGGGGTGGGCGAACGCATCCAAGCGCTCGCCGACGGTGGCGTCGGGCACGTGGAGGTCTCTCAGGATGAGCGTGCAGGAGCCTTTCCCTCTGAAGACCTCGACATCTGTCCCGGGACCGCCGCGCCGGCTACACCTTCATCTGGCGAAGAGCCGCTCTGGCCGCGGCTACACCCCAGTCTCCGGGAGCAGGTCATCTGCCGAGGGGGCCGCGATCACGGCCGATGGCGGAAGCTGATGCGCATCAGCCGGCTGTCAGCCCAGTCTTCGAGCCGAGTCGGCCGGATGGTGCCGGGGTCGTGGGGCTGATTGAGATCCGCGACGATCTCCGCCAGCACGGCCTGACGTTCGGCTGGGGCGGTGACCGGCGTGGCCCGTGCAGGCAGATCTGCACGGATCCCGTTCTTGAGGTGGAAGGTGAAGGTGGGATTGGCGAGAAGGTTCGCATGCCAGTCGGTAGCGGTCCCGCCGGCGCCGCTACACAGGTAGGTGGTGCCCGCAGCTCGGTAGAAGAAGATCTCGATGCGGCGTGGTCGGCCGGTGCGGCGCCCCAGCGTCGTGATGTCGATGGTCCGTTCGCTGGTGCCTGCGGCGGGTGTGATCTCGATGGCTCGCCGGATGTGATCGGGCAGGTGCGACAAAGACGCGTCCCGTACGGAGTCGTTCCATCCGGTCGTGTCTGGGCTGTTCATGCGGTCTCGGTCTGAAGGGCGGGCCCGAGGAGGAGTCCACCGTCGATGACGTACTCCGACCCCGTGATGAACGACGCGTCTGATGACGTGAGGAACAGGAGAAGCCGGGTGACGTCGGTCGGCTCTCCAAGTCGGGGGATGGCAAACGGCTCGGGTGAGTAGAAGTCGGCGATTGCCGCGGTGGCGCCGGCTGCTGGTTCTTGGATGAAGGAGGTCGCGATCACGCCGGGGTGGATGGCGTTCACGCGGATGTGGTCCCGGCCGAGCTCGAGCGCTGCCGTTCGGGTGAGACCGCGCACGGCCCACTTGCCGGCGACGTACGGCGCGTAGTGCGCCGTGCCGCCCAGGCCCATTGTCGAGGCGATGTTGACGATGGCTCCCCCTGTTGCGCGGCGCAGAGCGGGGGCGGCGACCTTGATGCCGAGGAAGGTCCCTGTGAGGTTGATGTCGAGGATGCGCGACCACGTGGCCTGGTCCGTCTTCTCGATCGGCGCCGGCGGGTTCTGGACGCCCGCGTTGTTGACGAGCACGTTCAGGGCGCCGAAGGCGCTCTCGGCGGCTAGCACAGCGGCGGACCACGAGCTCTCGTCGGTGACGTCGAGGCGGGTGAAGCGAGCGCGGGTCCCGAGCTCGGCGGCGAGAGCGGCGCCGCGTTCGGCGTCGATGTCGCCGATCACCACGTTCGCTCCCTCCGCATGAAAGGCACGTACGTGGCTCGAGCCTTGGCCCCCGGTCCCACCGGTCACGAGCACGGTCTGGTTGTCGAAGCGGCGCATCAGATGTTCCTTCGATACGTGGGTGACTGACCGGGATCACCAGTGATGAACGGCGGCCAATGGTAAGCCGAGTGACTCACCACTGCCCCGACACTAGGTGGGTGACAATGGTGAGTCAAGCCACTCACCTCGTATACTCGGCCCATGAGTAGGGTCGTGACGACGTATCACCAGCGCATCGCCCAGGAGAAGCGCGCGCTGATCATGACGGCCGCGACCGCGCTGTTCCTCGAGCTGGGCTACGACCGGACGTCGCTGGCGCGGATCGCAGAGCGCTCGGGCGTTTCGCGAGCCACCTTGTTCAAGCAGTTTCCGACCAAGGCTGCCCTGTTCGACGCCATGGTCACCGAGTCCTGGTCAACCGCTGACGAAGAGGATCCTCCGCCGGCAGGCAACGTTGTCGACGGGCTCAGCACCATCGGTCGCCGCTACGCCGAGCTGTTGAGCCGCGCCCAGATGACCGACCTGTTCCGAATCGTCATCGCCGAGCTGCCGCGATTCCCCGAACTCGCCAATGCGCAGTTCTCGCACGGGAAGATGCCCTACTTCGAGTCCGTACGCGGCTACCTCCTGGCCGAGCACGAGGCGGGAACGGTGCGGGTCGAAGACGTGGACCTCGCAGCCACCCAGTTCCTGGGCATGATCTCCAACTACGTCTTCTGGCCGACACTCCTGGTGCCGGGCTGGGAGGTGAGCGCCGAACGCGTCGCTCAGGTGGTCGACGAGGCCGTCCGCACCATCGTCGCCCGGTACGCCGCGACTGGACCAGGGCCGTCTGCCGACGGCTGAGTCCCGCCGGCCGCGAATGAGTCCCACCGCCACCAAGGAGCTGCTGCCTGAGCATCGAGGCTGGGGGCCCGAGGGCGTTCGCGAGGCATCCCCGGGACGGACGACGAAGGAGGGAATGCCGATGCGTTGACCCACCTCGACCATCCTGGCATCAGCACGGCCGACAAGAGTCCCAGCGGCGGACCCAAACGTCCACGGCTCCGCTCCCGGGCGGAAACCCCCAACGACAGCATGAGGGGTGGCACAAGACCCGCAGGCCCAGGCCCGCGGCTACACCCTCGTCTGTGAAGAGCCCCCAGACGTTCATCCCGGCCGTCCTTCACATCACCGTTCGTGTCGTCGGCACCACCGCGGCCTCCGGCCGGGCGGCGTGTGCGGGCGCCCCGCGTGTTCGCCGGTCCGTGGGCGCAGGTCGATCTGTCGATTCAGCGGCTCACCGCGGAGGCCAGGGCGCGCACCCGTTCGGCGTGCCGGTCGTGGCCGATGACGACCGGTGGCTCGTTGTAGGGCATGGCGTCGGAGGAACGGCGCAGCTTGACGTACTGCCCGCACGCGTCGACGGCGTAGGGCTCCATGTCGTCCTGGAGCGCGCCGATCACCGTGATCCCGTACGTCTCGCCGATCCGGCGGAACAGCGCCACCGCCTCCCTGCGGTGCTCCTTGCCGAGGTTGCGGCCCAGCTCGTCGAGGACCAGGCACAGGTGCCCGCCGCCCGAGGACGCGATCGCCGCCGCACAGACCAGCTTCACCGCCTTCTCGTCCATCAGCGCGGTGTTGGCCCGCCGGTTGTACGGCACGAACCCCTGCCCCTCGCCCCTGCGCCACTTGGGCGTCACCCGCCACGCCCAGTGCTGCTCGGGGTCGGCGGGCGCGGGCGGGACGGGGAACTCCAGCGTCGCGCCGTAACCGCCGTAGGAGGTGTCGAGCTTGTCGAACTCCTCGGCCACCCGGGTCAGCCGCGCCCTGATCGCGGCGGTCAGCGCGGACCGGTGCACGGCGGTGGACTGGGCCGCCTCCTCGGCGCCCCTGGCGGCGGCCGTCAGGTCGCGCTGCCGGGTGACGATCTGCGTCTCGATCTGGCGGCGCCGGTGCCGCTCGTAGTCCTCCTGGCCGCGCAGGTAGGACGCGAGCGCCGAGCACACGCCGGGGAACGTCGCCTGCTCGCGGGCGGTGCGCCCGGCGCCCGGCGCGGTCCGCTCCCTGACCAGGAAGCGCAGCTCCTCGGGCATCTCCTCGTCCTCGCCGGGGAAGGTGTCGCGCAGCGCCTCGTCCAGGCGGCGCTCGGCGGCCCGCCACCACTCCTCGGACGTCAGCGGGCGCTCCTGCTCGTCCAGGGCGCCCAGCCACTCGCGGGCGCCGTCGACGGTGCCGCCCCAGTCACCGGCCAGCGTGTCCAGCCCGAGCGCGTCGCGGTCGGCGGTGATCCTCGCCGCCTGCTCCGCCGCCTGGTCGCGGTCGGACTCGTGCCGGGCCCTGCGGCCCTCCAGACGCTCGATCTCCATGTTTCTCGTACGGGCGCGGAAGTCCAGGGCGCTCGCCCGGCGTTCGGCCTCGTCGACCTTCGGCGCGATCCCGGCCAGTGCCCCGGACAGCTCGGTGAGCGCGCGGCGGCGCTCGGCCAGCCGGCGCTCGATGTCGGCCAGCTGCACGGACGCCTTCGCCCCCTCGAGCCTCCTGCCCGCCTCGGCCACGGCGTCCTCGGCGGCCCGTACGACCGCCGCCGCACTCTCCTGGGTGTCACGCGCCCGGTGCAGGCGCTGCTCGGCCGCCTTGATGCGGGCCTCCCTGCCGGTGACCGCGACCTCGAACGATCCCACGACGGTGACACCCGCCGCGCTGACCAGCACCGATCCGGGCAGCGCGTCCAGGGCTCGCGCGGCGGCCTCCAGGTCGGCCGCGTCGACGATCACCGCGTGCTCGTGCGGCCACCCGCGGGCTCCCAGAGCGGGCGCGGCCCGGCCGCCTCGGCCCGGCGCGGCCTCGTCGTCACGCGCCTGCTCGGCGACGTCGATCGCGTCGAGCAGGCCGGTCGCCCCGACACCCGCCCCGGCGAGCGCGTCGAGCTGGGCCGCCGCCGGGCCGCCCTCGGCGTCGTCCAGCGCGGCCTTCGCCCCCTCGGCCTCCCGGTCGGCCACGCCCAGCGCCTTCAGCGCCTCGTTCAGCCGCGTCCTGGCCTCGGCCAGCTCGGCGCCCGCCGCCGCCACGTCGCGCCCGTCGGCCAGGCGGCGCTGCTCCTCAAGGCCGGGAATCCAGCCGCGCAGCTCGTCGACCGAGTTCTCGGCCACCGCCCGGTCGGCGTCCAGCTTCGCCGCGCGTGCCTGCAGGGTGGTCAGCTCCCTGCGGGCCTCGGCCAGCCCGCGCTCCAGGGTGTCGTCCTTGAGCGTGGCGATCTCGGCCCTGACCTCGGCGATCGCCCCCGTGGCACGGTCGCCCGCCGCTCGGACCCGCTCCAGCTCGGCCGCCAGCGCCTCGTCCCGCTGCCCGGCGTCGGCCAGCCGGCGCGCCAGCCGCCCCCGCCAGCAGCGCAGCGCGTCGGCCAGCCGGACCCGGGCACGGTCACGCCTGTCGAAGGTCTCCAGGAGCGTGCGGGACTCGCCCTCGAACTCCCGCAGCAGCTCCACGGCCCGCGTCGCCCGCACCCGCCTGGCGTGCTCGTCGCGGCGGGCCTCCCGCTCCTGGTCGAGCTCGGAGTCCAGCCCGGTCAGCGCGGCGATCGCCTCGAAGACCCGCTCGGGGGAGATCTCGTTGAGCGGCTGGGAGAGCAGGTTGGTGGCGACCTTGCTCCGTACCGAGGTCGACAGGAACGACACGCACCTGACGCGGTCGCCGTACAGGACCCTGGTCAGGTCGCGCGCCACCACGTCGCGGCGTCCCGCCGAGCGGGGCAGCGCCGCCCACAGCTCGTCGGCCCGCGCCACCCGCTCGGCCTCCGAGGCCGCCACCGCCAGGTGCACCCCCTGGATCCACCTGATCTCCAGATGCGGGGCCTCCTGGTTGACCCGCAACCACACGGTCACCGCGTCGTCCAGGGAGGCGTCGTCCATGGAGGCGTGGTCCGGGGAACCGGTGTCCGGGGAGTCGCCGTCCACGGGGCCGGTGTCCGCGGAATCGGCGTTCGCGGAATCGGTGTCCGCGGGGCCGGCGTTCGCGGGGCCCGTGGAGACGGGACCGGTGGAGACGGGGCCGGTGGAGACGGAGTCCGTGGGGCCGGAGCCGGTGTGCGCGGGGCCGGCCGCCGCGAAGACGCCGACGATGTAGCCGTGGTCGGCGCTGGCCCACGTCCGGCCACCGCCGCCCGCCGCGAGCTCGGCGTTGAACAGCAGCTCCGCGACGGATTTCGCCCCCGAGGCGAAACGCCACTGCTCGTCCCCGAGCAGCGCGGTGATCATCGCGATGAACGACGACTTGCCCGCGCCGTTGGAATCCTTCGGCCCCGCGCCCGCGACCACGATCAGCGTGCCCGGCACGGTCGGCACCGGGTGGGTCGAGAGCCGGGAGATGTTGACCGGCTGCACGGCGATCAGCACCCGGTCGCCCACCACGTTCTCGCTCGGGGCGGTGGCGCGGGCCGTCTCCACCGGGGCCAGGGCCGCCTGCGTACCACCCGGGTCCCCGGCGGTCTCGGAACCCCTGGTCCTCCCGCTCCGGGTGCCCCCCGCCTGGACGTTCCCGGTGCGAGCGCCTCCGGTGGCCTTGGCCGGGGAGGCGTTTCCGGCCCCGGCCGTGCCGGTGCGGTTCTCCGTGGCCCTGGCTCGGCTCCCGCGCGAGCTCCTCGCGGCCTGGTTCCGCTGGTCGGTCAACCCCGTCGTTCCCTTCTTCCGTCCTGCTTCCGGCGCGTGGAGCGCCGGGTCTCCGGTATCCCGTCCAGGGGCCGGCTCGTCGCGAGGCCCCTGGGTCGATTCGCCGTGAGCGACGGCAACCTCGTGGCCGCCCGCCGCCTGGGTCTTCGGCGCCCCGTCGTCGCGGGGAGAGGTCCTTCCCGGCCCGCTCACCGCCGGCCGGCCCGTACGGCCGCCGCCAGCGGGGTGTGCGGTCCCGCGGCGAGGATCAGCTCCTCCTGCAGGCGGCGCCTGGCCTGCGGGGTCAGCCGGTGGAACTGCGGCCCCGGCACGTAACCCCCGGCCTCCTCGCCCGCCTTCACCTGGGTCACCAGCCCCGCGTGGCGCAGGACGCGCAACGCGGCGTCCAGCTCGCCGATCGGCAGCCTGGTGTGCCGCCGAAGCTCGTCGACCTGGGCGGGGAACGGCGAGAGCCAGCTGTCGGCGGGCAGCAGGCCGTCGGCCCGCGGGATCGCCACCGAGTGGATCAGCACGAGCACCAGAACCGCCCGCTCGGACTCACCCAGAGCCGAGCCCACTCCCGAGGCCGAGCCGGAGCCCGTTCCCGAGGCCGCACCCATGCTCACTGGCGGCCCCGTTTCCGAGGCCGCTCCCGAACCCGCCTCCGAGGCCGCGCCTGTCGTCCCCGGCCCCGTCTCCGCTCCCGAGGACGTTCCCGCCCCCGAGCCCGAGGCTGAGCCCGGACCCGGACCCGAGGGCGCACCCCCTCCCGCGAGCGTCTCCGGTGCGTAGCCCGAGGTCCACGTGTCGCGGTCGTGGACGAGGACCCGGCCGCGGCGCTCCAGCATCTCGGTGAGCGCGCGGCGCAGCACCGGGTCGCGCAGCGCGGGAAAACGAGCCTCGTGCACCGGCTCGGCCGCGTGCTCCACCGCCATGAAGGCCGCCACGACCTCGGCCCTGCGCCGCTCGTCGAACGGGCCGAGCAGATCCTCGTCCACCTCCTCGGGAACCGTGACACCGGCCCCCGCCTCCGCGTCGTCAGGGGCGTCTTCGGCGACCGGGAGCACCTCCAGGCCGGCCGGGACCTCCTCGCCGGAGGGCAGGCGGCGCATCAGCTCCCGCAACTGGGCGTGCGACGCGGCGGGCCAGGAGGCGCACCGGGGGCCGAGCCGTACGAGACCGCCGGTGACCTCCAGCCAGGCCGAGTCGTGCAGGCGGCGCAGCGCGCCGACCGCCCAGTTGCGCATGAGGTCGTCGCCGCGCCCGATCAGCGCCCGGTACGCCGACAGCACGTCGTCCACCGTGGCCGTGGTGCCGGGCCAGGGGTCGGCGGACAGGTCCGTCCAGCAGCACCGCAGCGCCGCGGCCAGCACCCGCCGGGTCTCCCCGGATCGTTCCACCGCCATCGGCGCGACCTGGTATTCCTCCAGGAGCGACGGGGTCGCCCCGTCCGGCCAGACCGGCAACGCCAGGCCCGTCCCGTCGCCGCGGCCCAGCCGGGCCATCCCGGCGGGAGCCGCCTCCCCGGCACCGAGCGGGAGAGGGCCGCCCGCCCTGGCACGGACGTGCGCCGTCGCCTGCTCGTGCACCTTCACCTGCCCGTACGTCGCCCCTGCCGTCCCCGCTCGCTCGTCCGCCGGGGCCGTCGCGGCCGGTGTGTGTCGCTGATCAGCCGGCACCGCCGGTCCTTTCGAGGTGGCCGTGGGAGAGCCAGGCGGGCTCGCCGCCGGGGTCGGCGGTGAGGCCGTCGGACCAGCGCAGCCGGTAGGGGGAGTCGGGACGCAGGTCGGCGGAGACGAGGTCGGCCAGCAGCCGGCGGGCGGAGACCCACTCGCCGTCGGCGGTGAGCAGCTCCTCCAGCGGGGCGGCGGAGCGCCCGGCGAGCGCGGCCTCGGCCACGGCGGTCAGGTGGTCGAGCCCGTCGGTGCCGGGGTCGTGGGTGCCGGCGGGGCCGGGGTCGGGCAGGGCCGAGCGCGGGGGAGTGGGCTGGGCGGGTGCCGGGCGGGGGCTCTCGTCCACGGCCCTGACGATCGCCGCCGGGTCGTGCCAGGGGGCGGGGGCGTCGAAGACGAACCCGTCGAGCACCGAGGCGAGGCGCTCCCTGCTCGCGGTCTGCGCGAAGGTGCGCCAGGTCTCCGCGGGGAGCAGCGTCAGGTTTCTCGTCGTGCCCGCGGAGTCGGCCAGGCGCCCGGCGGCGCGGCGCGAGGCGTCGCTGTAGGAGTAGATCGAGGCGCGCAGCTCGGTGCAGGTGCGGTCGAGGTCGGGCCAGCGGGTGAGGATGGTGGCGTGCAGGCTCTGCGCCCGCCGGGCGATCTCCTCGGTGCCCCACAGCTTGGGCGCCTGCTCGCGCAGCTCCTCGATGGTGCCGCCGGTCAGGGTGATCAGCTCCAGCGCCCACAGCCGGAAGGCGCGCGACAGGTTCTGCGCGCTGGCGCGGGCCTCCTCCATCGTCGTGCGGGGATCGGCCACGTTGAGGTCCTCGAGCGCGAGCAGGCGGTGCATCTCCGACTGGCCGCCGTCGTCCATCATCCGGCGGATGAACATCAGCCCCACCACGCTGGTGAACGACGCGCGGTAGCGGAGCTGGTTGGGCTTGGGGAACACCTCGCGGATCGCGCCGAGACCGCGCAGGACCCGGAGCCGGTTCTCGAACCGGTCGAGCGGGTAGGCCCGGCAGACGTGGCGCATCTGCTCGTGGGTCAGCCACTCCTCGCCCGCCTCGGCGAACGCCGCGAACAGCGTCTCGGCGATGTCGACCAGCGCGGGGTCGTCCACCACCGCGCCGCTGTCGCGGGCGAGCGCCGCGAACATGCGGCGGTAGGTCGAGAGCACGGCCTCCTCGGTGAGGGCCGAGTCGAGCGTGATCTCGTGGTTCGTCTCTGGCACGCGCCCTACCGTAAGGCTTGCGCCCGACAATCCCGACCCGGACCGCCGAGAAGTGCCCGTGGCCGGGGCGTCACCCTTCAGGCCCGGAGCCCTTCGCGGACGATGGCGAGCATGCGGGCGCGCGCATCCGGGTCGAGGGCGTGGCGCTCGCGGTCGAGGCAGCCGGTGAGCAGTGCCTTGACGTCGGCGATGTCGGCGTCGGCGCGCACGACGCCCGCGTCCTGGGCGTGCCGGAGCAGCTCTTCCCAGGTCCCCATGACGTCGTAGGCGTCGTCGGAGGCGACGGCCTGGAAGTCGAACCCGGCGCCCGCGAGCGTGTCGACGAGCCCTTTGTTGGCCGCGCCCTCCTCGACCATGAGGGCGAAGAAGGCGAAGAACGCCTCGCCCGGCTCCTCGCCGCCCGCCAGTTCGCCGGCCGTGCGCACGAGCTGTTCCATGCGGTCCAGCAGGACCGCCGCGAACAGCGACTCCTTGGTGGGGAAGTGGCGGCTGACGGTGCCGGTCCCCACACCTGCTCGTCGCGCGATCTCGTGCACCGGCACCGACAGCCCCTCCTCGGCGAAGATCTGCGCCGCGACCTGCAGGACCTGTGCCCTGTTGCGCCGGGCGTCGGCACGCAATGGCCTGCTCACTTAGGTGTACTCCAAGATCGATGGACAAACGGGATGGCCGTCCCGTATATTTTCCAGGTAACCGGGACGTCCATCCCGGATTCTACCCGTCATTCCTGGAGACCCGTCATTCCCTGGAGAAAGGCCTCTACCATGCGTACGGTCACACTCGGCGGCACCGGCATGAAGGTGCCGGCACTCGGTCTGGGCTGCATGGGGCTGAGCGAATTCCTCGGCCCGACCGACCGCGACCAATCCCTGGCCACCCTGCGGAAGGCCGCCGAACTCGGCGTGACCCTGCTGGACACCTCCGACTACTACGGCGTCGACTTCGCCAACGAGCGCCTGATCGGCGACTTCCTGGCCGCGAACGGACGCGACGGCATCACCGTCGCCACCAAGTTCGCCGCGATCCGCAAGCCCGGAACCGGAGAGCTGGTGGGCGTGCGCAGCGATCCGGAGTACGTCCGCGAGGCCTGCGAGGCGAGCCTGCGAAGGCTGGGCGTCGACCACGTCGACCTGTACTACCTGCACCACCCCGACTACACGACCCCGATCGAGGACACCGTCGGGGCGATGGCGGAGCTCGTCACCGCGGGCAAGATCCGGCACATCGGCCTGTCCAACGTGACCGCCGAGCAGCTGCGGGCCGGGCACGCGGCGCATCCGATCACCGCGGTGCAGAACGAGTGGTCGCTGTTCACCCGCGAGTACGAGGAATCGGTGGTGCCGGTCTGCGCCGAACTCGGCATCGGCTTCGTCGCCTACTCGCCGTTCAGCCGCGGCTTCCTCACCGGGCGGATCACCTCCGCCGAAGGGCTGGCCGAGGACGACATACGGCGCGGCCTGCCCCGGTTCGACTCCGCCAACGCCGGGCACAACGCCTCACTGCTCGCCCCGATCCGGCGCATCGCCGACGCCCGTGGCGTGACGACGGCGCAGGTCGCCCTCGCCTGGATGCTGGCGCGCTCCGACAGGCACGGCATCACCGTCGTACCGATCCCCGGCACCCGCGACCGGAGACGGCTGGCGGAGAACGCCGGCGCGCTCGACATCGCGCTGACCGGCGACGAACTCGCCGACCTCGAACCCCTCGCGGCCCAGGTCGAAGGCGACCGTCTGCCCCCGCCGCCCGACCTGGGCTGAACGCCCGACCACCCGCGGCCTCGGTTTCACCGCGATCCACCGTCGAGGACGCCGCCGTTGACACCTGTTGGGAACGCGCCCACGATTCTCTGGCAACTATTCGCAACATTTGAGACAGATCGCAACAAGCGTCGTACTGTCGGAGAACCAACCCCCCGCGGTGACAGGGTGATGGAGATGGCGACCTCCACAGCACGCATCGACGAGGCCAAAGGCATTCTCGCCGCCAGGCTCAGGGCGCTCCGCGCCGACGCCGGGCTGACGGGGCGAGCGCTGGCGGCGAAGACCGGCCTGGACCACACCAAGATCTCCAAGATCGAGAACGCGGTCCAGATGCCCAACCAGGCGGACATCCGTACGTGGTGCGAGGCCTGCGACGCGGACGAGCAGGTGGTCGACCTCATCGCGGCCGCCCAGAACATCGACGCGATGTACACCGACTGGCGCCGCCTGGAGGAGAGCGGCCTCGGCCACGTCCAGCGCTCCTTCCAGCCGCTGTACGACAAGACCCACCAGTTCCGCGTCTGGCAGCATTCGGCCGTGCCCGGCCTGCTCCAGACCCGTGACTACGCCCGGGGTCACCTGCGCGCCATCATCGACTTCCGCGGCATCCCGGACGACATCGAGGCCGCGGTCGCGGCGAGGCTGAAACAGGAGGAGATCCTGCGCAACGGGAGCAAGCGGTTCGCGTTCGTCGTCGGGGAGCAGGCGCTCCGCATGCCGCTGGTCGGCCCCGAGCAGATGGTCGCCCAGCTCGACCGGCTGGCGGAGCTGACCTCCGGCACCGCGAACGTGTCCTTCGGCATCGTCCCCGCGACGATCAGGCCGCCGCTCATGCCGCCGGAGAACTTCTGGATATACGACGCCAACCGGGTGCGCGTCGACACCGTTCCCGGCCAGATCCAGCACAAGGCCCCCAGCGACGTGGTCGTGTACGAGAAGGCGTTCCAGGCGCTGAGCGGTGCCGCGGCGTACGGGAAGGAGGCCCGGGACATGCTGCGGGCCGCGGCCGGCGGGTTCCGCGGGAAGTGACGTCCTGAGGGTGGTGGCGCCCGCGGGGGTCGAAGGTCCGTGAAGGGGGTGCTTCGCGAGGGGCGGACGCGCAACATCACGCAACATCGTTGAGGCGGGCAGCCGAAGATCCCTACCCTCGCCAGCGTGACCGTTGATCACAGAATCCCCGAAGACCTCGCGCCTCCTCCCGCCGAACTCCGGGCCCGTGAACTGGCGGCCCTGCTGGCCCGATCCCACAACATCCCGGCGGACGTCCATCGCCTGCCGTCCGGAAAGATCGTCATCTCCGTTTACTACGGCCTGGTCGCCCGCCTGGACGACGCGTGCCGCTTCTGGTGGATGGTGCCGGTGCCCGCGGACCGGGACAGGCCACTGTGGACGAGTGCCACCACCCCGGTCGCGGCGGCGATCCGGATAGCCGCCCACTACCGGGAACTGCGCGCCCGCCCGCTGGTCCACCTGATAGGCGGCGGTTACCTGCTGACCGACGTCCTGACGGAGCACCACGAGGCCGCCGCCCCGGTTTGACGGTGCCGGTCGAGCCTGTCCCGGTTCGATGACGCTCGCCGAGCCCGTCATGGTTCGACCGCACTCGCCGTGGTCGTCCCGGTTACCGACCGCAGCCGGAACCGCCTCCGCGGAGCCCGTCCCCGGCGGCCGGCGAACGCGAGGCCGGTCGTCCCCGGGAGAGCGCCGCGCGGCCCGACGCGGGTGATGCTCGCGGCCGATCCGGGGGCCTCGCGCGGGCCACGCGGCCCTTTCGGGAGGGCGCCCGCCGGCCGCCGGTCCTCATCGGGTCCGCGGTGAAGTCTCCGACCTGCGCGAATCACGGTTCAATGCCCCGTGTTTCGTGTTTAACTCGGACTTGCGGTAGTCACCCGACTTCCTTGGGTAGTGTCCCCGGGCCAGGTGAGAGCGCGCGGTGTAGCAAGGGGGAGACGATTCATGATCAGCGTCCTGATCGCCGAGGACATGCATCTCGTCCGAGGAGCCATGGTCGCCCTGCTCTCCACGGAGAGTGACATCAAGGTCGTCGCCGAGGTCGGTCACGGCGACGAGGTGGTCCGCTCCTGCCTGCTCCACCGGCCGGACGTCGCGCTCATCGACATCGGCCTGCCCGGCACCGACGGTCTCACCGCGACGGCGGAGGTGCACCGCAGGCTTCCCGAGTGCGGGACGGTGATCCTGACCGGGCTCGCGACCCCGGCCGCGCTGCGCCGGGCGCTCGACGCCGGGGCGCGCGGCTTCGTCGTCAAGGACGCCCCCGCGGGCCAGCTCGCGGGCTGCGTACGCCGGGTGGCCGCCGGTGAGCGGGTCGTCGACCCCGAACTGGCCGTCGCCGCCCTCAACGCGAAGAGGAACCCGCTCACCGCGCGAGAGCTGGAGGTCCTGCAGGCCGCGGCCGAGGGGGCCCCGGTCGGGGAGATCGCCGACCGTCTCTGCCTGTCCGGCGGCACGGTACGCAACTACCTGGCGCGAATCCTCAACAAGGTCGACGCCCGCACGCGCGTCGAGGCGGTCAGGATCGCCAGGGAAGCGGGCTGGCTGTGGTCCCACGACCTGACCGAACCGATCCTGAGCCGCTACCGCTCGCTCAACTGACCGCGCCCCCCGCGGGCCCCGGCGGGGAAATCCGGCCGGGTGGCGACGGCCGGAACGGCCGCCGGGCACGTCACGGAGATCGTTGACAGGCGGCTCCGGTGATCTGCCCGGCCGCGCGAGAGAACAGATCCTCAGGGTGAGTGGCGCGCCGCGCTCCGAGCCCGCCGTCCCGCCGGTGGAGGCTTGGTGCGGTCCGGTTTCTCGTCGACGGGCCGGTAGGTTCTCGTCGACGGGCCGGTAGGTTCTCGTCGACGGGCCGGTAGGCGCCGTGAATTCGCTGTTAGCGCTAACAGAATTCTTGCGAGAGTTTCTCCCCTTCGGGTGGATGCATGGTGGTGGTGCAGCGGAGCAAACACGACGTGGTGAGGTTCCGTCAAGGGCCCCGCCTGTCGATTTCATCGGGCACAAACCCGCTGTGGCCTTTCTCATGCGCTCTCACCAGGGAGTTGCGTACTTTATGTCAAGCGAATGATGAGGTTGTTCTCGTCAAACGGCGGGGCGGGGCGTTATGGGCGGCAAGTACATTCCCGCCGAAGCGGTCGAACCGATTTGCCGAAAGTCTTGACATGTTTCGATCAGGTTTTCACACTGAGATCGCAAAGACGGCTCGCCCTGCCAAGGCCGGTGGTGGACGGCGGGGGCCGTAGCCCGTGACGCCGATGGCGCCCTCAGTGGTGCCGGCCCGGTGGTGGGCTGTGTCCGTCGATCGTCCGGTTGCCTTCGCGCATCCCTGTTTCCCGGATCCGCCGTGACGGCTCAGGTGCGGGGCGGAGAGGGCATCCCGGTACGGCGGGGCTCGCCCGCGCCGGAGCGGCCGATCGGATGTGCCGCCACGGGGCCGCCCCGACGACCCGTTAATCCGGTCGCGCCCGGCGCGCGCGATTCCCTCACCCGCAGGAGACATGGATGCGACCAGGCAGACCTGTGCGAACACGACCCGTCATCCATCCGGCCACCGCCGGTCCACCACCGATCCGGAGGGCGGTACGGCTGATGATGGCCGTACAGATGGTGATTTTCGCGATGCTCGCGGGAGGATGGGTCTCGATGGACGATGCGAAGGCCACGGCGCGAACGGCCGTCCGGGCTCCCGCGCCCGTCGAGCTGGCGCCGACGCCTCCGATGGGCTGGGCGTCCTGGAACACCTTCGCCGCTCAGATCGACTACAACGTGATCAAGGCCCAGGTGGACGCGATGGTGTCCTCGGGGATGAAGGACGCCGGCTACCAGTACGTCAACATCGACGAAGGCTGGTGGCAGGGTACGCGTGACAGCGCGGGCAACATCACGGTCGACACGGCCGAGTGGCCGGGCGGGATGAAGGCGATCGCCGACTACATCCACAGCAAGGGCCTGAAGGCCGGCATCTACACCGACGCCGGCCGTGACGGATGCGGCTACTACTACCCGACCGGGCGACCGGCCGCTCCGAACAGCGGCAGCGAGGGCCACTACGACCAGGACTTCCTGCAGTTCTCCCGGTGGGGTTTCGACTTCGTCAAGGTCGACTGGTGCGGGGGGAGCGCCGAGGGTCTCAACCCCCGCACCACCTACCAGGCGATCAGTGACGCGATCGCCCGGGCCACGGCGCAGACCGGGCGGCCGATGGTCCTGTCGATCTGCAACTGGGGTGTCCAGAGCCCCTGGGACTGGGCGCCCGGCATGTCCACCATGTGGCGCACCAGCGGTGACATCATCTACTGGGGGCAGTCCGCGTCGATGGACCGTGTGCTGGCGAACTTCGACTCCGCCCAGCACCCGTCCGCCCAGAGCCCCGGCCACTACAACGACCCCGACATGCTGGTGGTGGGCATGGCCGGGTTCTCGGCCTCGCAGAACCGCACCCACATGGGCTTGTGGGCCATATCGGGGGCGCCGTTGCTGGCCGGCAACAAGCTCACCGACATGAGTGCCGAGACCAGGGCGATCCTGACCAACCGGGAGGTGCTGGCCGTCAACCAGGATCCGCTCGCGCGGCAGGGCGTGAAGGTGGCCGAGGATCAGACCGGACGCCAGGTGTACGGCAAGGTGTTGTCGGGCACCGGCCGCCGGGCCGTGCTCCTGCTCAACCGGACCACCTCGCCGGCGTCCATCACGGCCCGCCTCTCGGACCTGGGGCTCACCGGTACGGCGACCGTGCGGAATCCGTGGACCGGGGCCGACCTCGGCACCTTCTCCGGCGCCTACACGACCACCGTGCCCGCCCGTGAGGCCGTCCTCCTCACCGTGACCGCGAGCGAAGGCCCGACCCCCACGCCCACGCCGTCCCCGGGCGCCGGCGCGATCCGGGGCGCGGGGTCGGGCAGGTGTGCCGACGTGTCCGGGGCCTCGCAGGCCAACGGTGCCCAGGTGCAGCTCTGGGACTGCAACGGGCAGGCGAATCAACGGTGGACGCCGACCGCCGCCGGTGAGCTGCGGGTCTACGGCGGCAAGTGCCTGGATGTGTACAACCGGGGCACCGCGGACGGTGCTCAGGTGGTCATCTGGGACTGCAACGGCCAGGAAAACCAGCGGTGGCGGCTCAACACCGACGGCACCATCACCGCCGTGGGCGCGAACAAGTGCCTGGACGCGTCCGGCAACGGCACCGCCAACGGCACCAGGCTCACCATCTGGACGTGTAACGGCGGTTCCAACCAGCGCTGGACCCGCACCTGAACATCCGGCGATGACGCGCGTTCGCCGGACGGCACCGGCGCCCCGGCGAACGCCGTCACATCGCCCCGCCCCTCCGAGCGACGACCCGCGGGTCAGCCACCGTCGCCGTGGACGGCATCGAACTCACCGCGTGTGATCGTCAGCACCCGCACCGGGCGGCGACGCCTTCGGCGTCCTCGGGCGCGTCGCGGATCCGGCCGCAGGCATTCTCACCGGCCGGGCGCGGATCCGGCGCCCGGCGCCGGCCAGAAGCCGAGGTTGTGGTCGGCGGCGTAGTCGACCGGTCCGATCGCGTCCGGCTCCAGGGACTGGGTGTACGGGACGGGGGCGGCACGGTCGAAGCGCTCCCAGCGGGGCAGCCCCTTTCCGTTGGGATCGCCGGTCCGGGCGAAGTTGGTCCAGTAGGCGATCATCTGGTCGGACAGCCTCCGCTGGGCCGGGGTGAACGTGACCGCCTTCTCGGTGAACAGGTACGGCATGTCGCCCGCGTGGTAGGCGCCCCAGGGAAAGTCCGTCTTCAACGGCAGGAACATCGGGGCCCTGCGGTCGGCGAACTGGTAGGCGTACGTCGGCGCCTTCCCGCTGAGCAGCCCGTTCTGCTCGAAGGTTGCCCTGGCCCACATGCGGTCGGTGATCACGGCGGCCCACGCCAGCCCCGGCGAGCCGTACCGGGCGACCGGATACTCCGCGCGCACCCGCGCCGCGTCCCTGCCGAACGCGGTCCTCAGCAGCCTGCCGTACCGCTCGGCGGTCACCGGTTTTCCCGCCGCGTCGTGGAACAACCCGACGAAGATCCGGTGCTCGTCGCGGGTCGCCCCGGAGATCACCGGAACCCGGTGGAAACGACCTGCCCGAAACTCCGCGGACGGCGATCCGGGCAGCGTCTCGCCTCCGTAGGCGTACGTCTGGAACATGTTCATGATCTGCGGCACTTCGAGGATCTTCTCCACCGGCAGGGCCCGCAGGCAGCGGAGGTCCTCGCAGCCGAGCCGCGGGGCCACGTACGTCCCCATCTTCTCGACCTCCGCCACCGGGCGCCAGGCGTAGGACGGGTAGGCGGGGACGCCCTCGCCCATGCTGCCGGCGAGCATGTCCATCATGCCCTCGCCGCTCTGCATGACGGCCCGGTCGAACAGGCCTTCGCCGCCCGGCGAGGTCAGGTGCCCGCCGATGCTCAGCGCACCCCACGAGACGCCGAACACCGTCACGTTCGCCGGGTCCCCGCCGAACGCGGCGGCGTTGCGGCGAACCCAGCGCAGCGCCGCCTGCTGGTCCTGCAGGCCGTACGTGCCCGATCCCGCGAGCCCCGGGTACCCGAAGCCCCCGAACACCCCGAGCCGGTAGTTGATCGTGACGACCACCACATCCCCGCGGACGGCGATCCGGCGCACGTCGCTGAGGTCGCCGGAGCCCAGGGCCCCGTCGCCGTGGATCCACACCATCACCGGCCGGCTCTTTCCCGGCGTGCGCGGCGCCGTCACGTTGAGGAACAGGCAGTCCTCGTCGGAGCCGGTCACCTTCGCGTAGTCGCTCCCCACCTGCGGGCACACGCTGCCCGGCCTGGTGGCCTCCCTGATCCCGGTCCAGGGTCTCACCGGCGCCGGCGAGTTCCACCGCAGCCCGCCCACCGGCGGGGCCGCGTAGGGAATCCCCTGGAAGATCCGGTGCTCGCCCGTCACCGTTCCCCGTACGGCTCCCGCGTCCGTCCGGACCACGCTCTCGCCGGCCTTTTCCGGTCCCCGCCCCGGAGGCTCGCCCGCGCACGCCGGCACCAGCAGCGTCGCCGCCATCGCGGCACTCGTCGCTTTTCGTCTCATGCCCTCCACGCTGTCAGCGGACGGGCTGCTCCAGCAGATCCGTCGATCCCGAACCCCCCAGGACAAATGTCCTCTTCCTGGCATCGTCCTGCGCGGGAAGGTGCCAGGAGCCGATGCGGGTCAGCTGCCCGCCGGGGGCTCCAGGTCGAACGCCTGAGCTCACGCGTCGCCCGGCGTCGTTCCGCGGAGAGCGTGTCGCGCGCCACGCCGTACGAGCAGCCGACTTCGCTGCCAAGGGCGGGGCGGTAGGCGTGCGCTGAGTCGAGCACCGCGAGGAACACCTCGGCGACCAGGTCGGCGACCGCGCCCTGCTCGCCGCCCGTCACCGCCGGCGAGGGAAGCCGGCCACTCGCCGCCGCTCTGTCTTCAGCGGTGCCGGCCTGCGTGGTGGGCCTGATCGTGGTGGGCCTGGTCGTGGCGGGCGAAGATGTCCAGCAGCATGCCGATGGGCACATCCGCCTCGGTGGGGTAGCGGAAACGCTGGTCGGGGTCGATCGTGTAGTGGTTGCGGCGGCCCACTTTGGAGCGGGTGAGGTAACCCGCCTGGTGCAGGTCGGTCACGATGCCCTGCGCCGCGCGCTCGGTGATGCCGATGACGGCCGCGATGTCGCGCAGGCGCGCCTGCGGGTCGCGGGCGATCTCCAGCAGGACCCGGGCGTGGTGGGTCAGGAAGGTCCACGAGGACGAAGGCTGGTCGGGACTGTTTTCGGCCACGTCACATTCTCCCAGCATCGCCAGAGCGGGTCGCTACGGAACGGGCAGGGACAGGCATCACCATAGGAAAAAGTATACCGGAAACATCTTTCGTGTATCTTTGTTCCGACGTAAGGTGGAGACGTTCAGGTCCGTCGGCATGCACCGAGGCGAGTTAAGGGGATCACATGGCTGTCGTGCAGCATCGGCCCATACCGCCAGGCTCGCCACGCCCGGTGACGCCGGCTGCCGGTCTCGCCGGCCGCCGGCCCGCGACGAACGCCTGACGGTGAAGCCGTGACCGTCCAGAAGCGGGTCGTCTCCGGCGCGATCTGGGTCGACGCCGTGCTCTACCTCGATCGCACGCTGCGCATCACCTACAGTCCGGCCTCGCCCGGAGGCACGGTCCGGCTGATCGGCGAGCTCGACGCCACCAACACCCGGGCGGTCGCCCGGACCCTGGCCCAGGTCCGGGCCGCCGAGGACATCCTCATCATCGACGTCGGCCGGCTGGAGTTCGTCGACCTCGCGGGCCTGCGCATGCTGACCGGCCTGTGCCGCGACGGTGTGGCCCACCTGGCCGACGTGCCGGCCGGCATGCGCCGCCTGCTCGGCCTGCTGAACCGGGTGGACGTCCTCGACGAGTGCGCATGACGGCGCCCGGCCGGCGTGCCGGGGTGACCTGCGGCGGTCGTGGTTCGGCATGTCTCCGAGCGCGCGGGTTGACGAGTCCAAGGCGGCTGTGGCATGCTGAACGCGGCACCGAGGGTTGACTCTCACAGTAGATGTAGACACTCATTTGTCCTCTGCGGTATGCTGCCTCCTCGCATGCCGCTCGACGCCCTGGATTCTTCCGGGGCGTTTGGCATGCGCGCAGTCCGATTCCATCGGTGCCCCCGGAAGGACATCTGTTGGCAGCCTCGCGCAACGCCTCCGCATCCGCTCCCCGTCGTGTGTCTTTCGCGCGCATCCCGGAGCCGCTAGAAGTTCCTGACCTTCTCGCTCTTCAGACCGAGTCCTTCGACTGGTTGCTCGGCAACGAGAAGTGGAAGGGGCGGGTCGAGGCGG
>NZ_JBFAAE010000047.1:0-69072 GCF_040639575.1 Streptosporangium sp. NPDC023825
GGCTCGGCCGGCACCGCCCAGGCCAAGAAGGACGCCCTGGAGAAGGTCGGCGTCCGCGTCGGCAGGACCCCGAGCGAGACCGCCCGCCTGATGCGGTCGGCACTGGCCGCGCTGGGCACGCCGGCCGCGCCGTCCGGGCCGGCGGTGCCGTCGGCGCCGCCCGCGAAGGTCTCCCTGGGAGTGGGAGAGGCGTCGTGAAGTTCGACGTCAACCTCTCCATCCTCTTCACCGAGCTGCCGCTGCTGGAGCGCCCCGCCGCCGCGGCCAAGGCGGGCTTCGACGCGGTCGAGCTCTGGTGGCCCTTCGCCGTCCCCTGCCCGGCCGACCGCGAGATCGACGCCCTGCGGCGGGCGATCGAGGAGGCGGGGGTGCGCCTGGTCGGCCTCAACTTCGACGCCGGGGACATGGCGGCGGGGGAGCGGGGCCTGCTGTCGCGGCCCGACGGCTCGGCCAGGTTCCAGGCCAACGTCGAGGTCGCGGCGGGCCTGGCCGGAACGCTCGGCTGCCGGGTGCTCAACGCCCTCTACGGCAACAGCGTGGCGGGGCTGCCCCCGCAGGCCCAGCGCGAGCTGGCGCTGTCCAACCTGTCCCTGGCGGCGAGGGCGGCGGCCGGGGTCGGCGCCACGGTCGTGGTCGAGGCGCTCAACTCCTACGAGAGCCCCGACTACCCGATCACCTCCTCGGACGCGGCCTTCGAGGTGATCGACCAGGTGGACGCGGGCAACGTGGCCTTCCTCGCCGACCTCTACCACCTGCACCGGATGGGCGAGGACGTGCTCACCCTCATCGACACGAGCGTCCACCGGTTCGGCCACGTCCAGATCGCCGACGCCCCCGGCCGGGGGCAGCCGGGCTCCGGCGCCATGCCGTACGACCGGATCCTCGAGCGCCTGGAGACCTCGGGATACCGGGGCCACGTCGGGCTCGAGTACCGCCCCACCGGCCCCAGCGCCGAGAGCTTCGGCTGGAGGGACGCGTGACCTCCCGCACGGGCCGCACACGGCACACCACCGGATCGCGCGCGGTGACCGGCCGCGCCCCCACCCCCGGGCCGAGGCCCGGGATCTCCACCTTGGAGGTATTCGATGAACGCTGAGCGAGGGAGGAGCGGTGAGCCGCTCATGAACATCGGATTCATCGGCCTGGGGATCATGGGCAGTCCGATGGCGGCGAACCTGGTCAGGGCCGGGCACACCGTCGTCGGCTACGACATGAGCTCTGAGCGGATGGACGCCCTCGCCGTGGCCGGCGGCAAGTCCGCGGGCAGCGTGGCGGAGGCCGTCGCGCAGGCCGAGGTCGTGATCACCATGTTGCCCGACTCGCCCCAGGTGGAGGAGGTGGCCTTCGGCGACGACGGGCTGCTCCAGCAGGGCAGGCGGGGTCTGATCCACATCGACATGAGCACCGTGCGGCCCGAGACCTCCCGCAGGGTCGCGCAGGCCGCGGCCGTCAAGGGCATCAGGGCACTGGACGCCCCGGTGAGCGGCGGCGAGCGCGGCGCGGTCGACGGCACCCTCTCGATCATGGTCGGTGGCGCCGCCGCCGACTTCGCGGCCGTACGCCCGCTCCTGGCGGTCGTCGGCACGACGATCGTGCACGTGGGTCCCGCCGGGGCGGGACAGACCGTGAAGGCCGCCAACCAGCTCGTCGTCGGTGGCATCTACGGCCTGGTCGCCGAGGCGATCGTGCTGCTCGAAGCCTCGGGGGTCGACCCCGCCGGCGGGCTCGACGTCCTGGCCGGCGGGCTGGCGGGCTCCCGCATCCTCGACCTCAAGCGGCACTCCATGATCAGGCGCGAGTTCGCACCGGGGTTCCGGATCGACCTGCACCACAAGGACATGGGCATCGCCATCGCCGCGGCGCGGGAGGCGGGCGTCTCGCTCCCGCTCACCGGGCTGGTCGCCCAGCTCGTCGCCGCGGCCCGTGCCCAGGGGCACGGCTCCCTCGACCACTCCGCCCTGCTCAAGGTGATCGAAAGGATCAACCAGTGAAGCGGATTCCCTGCATGGAGGCCGTGGTGGCCGTCCTGGAGTCCGAAGGCGTCGACACCGTCTTCGGCATCCCGGGCGCGGCGATCCTCCCGCTCTACGCGGCGCTCCAGCACAGCGACATACGCAACGTCACCGTCCGCCACGAGGAGGGCGGCACGCACGCCGCCGACGGCTGGGCCCGGGTCACCGGCAACGTCGGCGTCTGCATCGGCACCTCGGGCCCGGCCGGCACCAACATGATCACCGGCCTCTACACCGCCCTCGCCGACTCCATCCCCATGATCTGCATCACCGGGCAGGCGGCGCGCGACAAGCTTCACCAGGAGGCGTTCCAGGCGGTCGACATCGTGGAGATCGCCAAGCCCGTCACCAAGTGGGCGGTCCAGCTGAAAGAGCCGGCCCAGGCCCCGTGGGTGTTCAGGGAGGCCTTCAGGATCGCCAGGTCCGGCCGGCCGGGCCCCGTCCTGATCGACCTGCCGATCGACGTGCAGCGCGGCACCTGCCTGTACGACGCGGAGATCGACACCCCGCTCCCCGTCGATGTCCCGAAGCCCACGGCCCCGGCGGTCCGGGCGGCGATCGACATGCTCATGGGCGCCCGGCGGCCCCTCATCCTGGCCGGCGGCGGGGTGGTCATCGCCGACGCCGCCGCCGAGCTGCGCGCGCTCGCCGAGCACCTGCAGGTTCCCGTCCAGGTGACGCTGATGGGCAAGGGGGCCTTCCCCGAGGACCACCCCCTGTTCGCCGGCATGGCGGGCATCCAGACCCAGACGCGCTGGGGCAACGCGGCGCTGCTGGAGAGCGACCTGGTGCTGGCGGTGGGCGCCAGGTTCGGCGACCGGCACACCGGCGACCTCGACACCTACCGCCGGGGGCGCAAGTTCATCCACGTCGACATCGAGCCCACCCAGATCGGCAAGGTCTTCGAGCCCGACCTGGGCGTGGTCGGCCACGCCCGGCCCACGCTGGCTGCCCTGGCGAAGGAGGCGGGTCACCGTACCGAGGCCCGCAGTCCCGGACGGTGGCCCGCGCGGGTCACCGAGCTGCGCGGCACGCTGCTGCGGCGCGACGACTTCGACGACGTGCCGATCAAGCCGCCGCGGGTCTTCCGGGAGCTGAACGACTTCTACGGGCCCGACACGACGTTCGTCACCGCGATCGGCCTCTACCAGATCTGGTCGGGGCAGTTCCAGAAGACCTACCTCCCGCGCCGCTACCTCGTCTGCGGGCAGGCCGGGCCGCTGGGCTGGGAGGTGCCCGCCGCGATGGGCGTCAAGTGCGCCTACCCGGAGCGGCAGGTGGTGGCCGTGGCGGGCGACTACTCCTTCCAGTTCCTGATGGAGGAGATCGCGGTCGCCGCCCAGTACCGCATCCCGTTCGTCATCGTGATGATCAACAACGAGTATCTCGGGTTGATCCGCCAGGCCGAGATCCCCTACGACATGAACTACGCCGTCGACCTCCACTACGGCGAGGGCGGTGTCGACCACGTGAAGCTCATGGAGGCGTTCGGCTGCCCGGCCCGGCGCGTCGAGCTGCCCGGCGAGATCGGCGACGCGCTGGCCTGGGCGAGCGCGGAGTCGGACCGCCTGCAGCTCCCGGTGCTGGTCGAGGTCATGGTCGAGAGAGAGGCCAACGCGGCCATGGGCCCCGCACTCGACGCGATCAAGGAGTTCGAGCCGCTGCCCGAGCAGGAGCTCGCCCTGGCCATCGACTGGTCCGACTGAATCGGCCGGTCCAACCGAGGAGACCACCCATGTCACTCATACTCAAGCCGGGGTCGGCCTGGTCCGACGCCTACGACCGGTGCGTGGCGGCGGCGCCCCAGGCCTTCCACGACGACCGGGTGCTCAACCACTGGGGCGGCTTCTGGCAGCGCGACGGACGTCCGGAGCCGGCCGCCTCGCCGGTGGACGGCACCGCCATCGCCGGGCCGCCCCGCCTCGACAGGGCCACCGCCCTGCGCGCGGTGCGGGCCGGTCTCGACGAGCACCGCCTCTGGCGCCACGTGCCGCTCGCCGAGCGCAAGGCCCGCGTCACGGCGGCGCTGGAGGCGATGACCGCCCACCGTGACCTGCTGACCCTGCTGCTGGTCTGGGAGATCGGCAAGCCCTGGAAGCTCGCCGCGGCCGACGTCGACCGGTGCATCGAGGGGGTGCACTGGTACGTCGGCGAGATCGACCGGATGGTCGCCGGCCGCGTCCCCCTGGCCGGCCCGGTCAGCAACATCGCCAGCTGGAACTACCCGATGAGCGTGCTGATGCACGCCATGCTCGTGCAGGCCCTCGCGGGCAACGCGGTCATCGCCAAGGCGCCCACCGACGGCGGGCTCGCCTGCCTCACCCTCGCGACCGCGCTCGCCGCCCAGGAGGGGCTGCCGTTCACCCTCGTCAGCGGAGGAGGCGCCGAGCTCTCCCCGGCGCTGGTGCGCGGCAAGGAACTGGGCTGCGTCTCCTTCGTCGGCGGGCGCGACGCGGGCGGGCAGGTGGCCACCTCGCTCGCCGACCTCGGCCACCGGCACGTCCTGGAGCAGGAAGGGCTCAACTGCTGGGGGGTGTGGGAGTACGGCAACTGGGAGCTGCTGACCGGGCAGATCCGCAAGAGCTTCGACTACGCCAAGCAGCGCTGCACGGCCTACCCGCGCTTCGTGGTGCAGCGCTCGCTGTTCCACGATTTCCTGGCCGCCTACCTGCCGGCGGTCCGGTCGGTGCGCTTCGGCCACCCGCTGGCCGTGCAGGGGCCCGACGACCCGCCGCCCGACCTCGACTTCGGCCCGCTGATCACCAACGCCAAGGTCAAGGAGCTCGCCGACCAGGTGGACGAGGCGGTGGCCAAGGGCGGGGTCCCCTTATACCGGGGCTCCCTCGACGACGGGCTGTTCCTGCCCGGCCAGGACACCTCGGCCTATCTGGCGCCCGTCGCCATCCTCGGCCCGCCGCGATCGTCCCCGCTCTTCCACGCCGAACCCTTCGGGCCGGTCGACACCGTCGTGCTGGTCGACACCGAGGCCGAGCTGCTGGCCGCGATGAACGCCAGCAACGGCGCGCTGGTCGCCACGGTCTCCTGCGACGACGAGGAGACCGTCAGGCGGCTGGCCCCGGAGGTGCGGGCGTTCAAGGTGGGGATCAACGCGCCCCGCTCGCGCGGCGACAGGGAGGAGCTGTTCGGCGGGCTCGGCGCCTCCTGGCGGGGCGCCTTCGTCGGCGGCGAGCTGCTCGTCCGGGCCGTCACCCAGGGGCCCGATACCGAGCGCCTGCCGGGAAACTTCCCCGGCTACACCCTTCTGCCCACGTCCCGCTGAGAAGGCGTCCCGCCCATCCACACGACACCGGGAGGGTGTCGACGTGGCGTCAGAAGGCGCCGAAGCGGTCGGCGGCGAGCAGGATCAGGAAAGTGAGCAGCGCGACGCGCAGGAGACGCCCCCCGTTTCCCAGGGACGGCCACGACATGTAGGCGAGCCAGCCCACGAACCCGATCACCGGAAGCACGGCGACGCCGCCCCAGAAGGACGGCACCGCGAATCCGGCCAGGAGGAGGACCACCAGCGCCACCGGGGCGATCCACCGGGGGAGCTGGAACAGGAAGACGAGCGGGGCCGCGCTGCGCCTCTCGACCTTCCGCCGCAGCCCGGTCGCCCCCGGCGTGAAGAACTGCTCACCCGGGGGCAGCGGGCGCTTGCCCTGCCTGGGGCGGGGCTGTGCCAGAGGGTGTGCGGGGCGTTCCTGACGCTTGTCGGCCACAGGCCGAGCCTAACGCCACCGCGCCCGCCGCGACATGCCCGGAGCCCGGGACCGTCCGCCGTCCGCCGCCCGCCGCCCGCCGCCTGCCGTCCGGGAACGGGCGGGGCGGCGCGGCGCGACAGCGCCAAGCCCTTCGGGGCACGGCCTTTCGGGACACGGCCTCTCAGGGCACGGCCTCTCAGGGCACGGCCTCTCGGGGTACGCCCCTTCAGGGCATGGCCTCTCGGGGCACGGCAGGGCGGGGACCGGGAGCGGGCTCTGTCATGCTGGGCGGATGCTTGCTCTCATCCGCTACTCGGTGCCGCCGGGCCAGACCGAGGAGTTCACGCTCCGGGCCCACGAGATCGTCGACACCCTGGCCGGGCAGCCGGGTTACGTGCGCGGCCGGGTGTCGAGGTCGGTGGACGAGCCGGAGTTGTGGGCGCTGGTCAGCGAGTGGGAGGGCGCGGGGTTCTACCGCAGGGCACTGGGCGCGGCGCGGATGGCGATGTATCCGCTGATGACCCTCATGATCAACGAACCGAGCGCGTTCGAGGACGTCGAGCGCCCCTGACGTCCCGCCCGTCGCCCCGCCGTCTTCCCGCTGTCTTCCCGCCCGTCGCCTTACCGTCGTCCCACCTTTGTCTCGCCGTCGTCCCTGGGAAGCTTTGCCCGGGCGAGGCGGGCGGCATGGTTTATCCGCACGTCCCGGGGGTTCGTCTCCCCTAAGCTGGAGGCTCAATCAATTCCTCGCCGACCTCCAGCCGGATGGAGATTCTCCCTTATGGCACGCCGTACGGACATCATGGACACCATCGTCAGCCTCGCCAAGCGGCGCGGTCTTGTGTATCCCTCCAGCGAGATCTACGGCGGCCTGCGCGCGTCGTGGGACTACGGTCCGCTGGGCGTGGAGCTCAAGAACAACGTGAAGCGGCAGTGGTGGAAGACCGTGGTGCAGGGGCGTGACGACGTGGTCGGCCTCGACTCCTCAGTGATCCTGGCCCGCGAGGTGTGGCAGGCCAGCGGCCACGTGGAGACCTTCACGGACCCGTTGACCGAGTGCCAGTCGTGCCACAAGCGCTACCGGGCCGACCACCTCGAAGAGGCCTACACCGAAAAACACGGGAAGCAGCCCGTTAACGGCCTGGCCGACATCACCTGTCCCAACTGCGGCACCAAGGGCGCCTTCACCTCGCCGAAGCAGTTCAGCGGCCTGCTGAAGACCTACCTCGGCGCGGTCGAGGACGAGTCGGGCCTCGCCTACCTGCGTCCCGAGACCGCCCAGGGCATCTTCATCAACTACCTCAACGTGCAGCAGTCGGCGCGCAGGAAGATCCCGTTCGGCATCGGCCAGATCGGCAAGTCGTTCCGCAACGAGATCACCCCGGGCAACTTCATCTTCCGCACCCGCGAGTTCGAGCAGATGGAGATGGAGTTCTTCGTCAAGCCGGGCAGCGACGAGGAGTGGCACCAGTACTGGATCGACGAGCGGTTCCGCTGGTACACCGACCTGGGCATCAACCAGGACAACCTGCGCATCTACGAGCACCCGAAGGACAAGCTCTCCCACTACTCCAAGCGGACCGTCGACATCGAGTACCGCTTCAACTTCACCGGCACCGAGTGGGGCGAGCTCGAGGGCATCGCCAACCGCACCGACTTCGACCTGACCGCGCACGGCAAGGCCTCCGGCACCGACCTGAGCTTCTTCGAGCAGGACACCGGTGAGCGCTACGTTCCGTACGTGATCGAGCCGGCCGCCGGTGTCGACCGGGCCACACTCACCTTCCTGATCGACGCCTACACCGAGGACGAGGCGCCCAACGCCAAGGGCGTCATGGAGAAGCGCACGGTCATGCGCCTCGACCACCGGCTCGCGCCGGTCAAGGTCGCGGTGCTCCCGCTGTCGCGCAACGCCGACCTGTCGCCCAAGGCCAAGGACCTGGCGGCCCAGCTCCGCCGTCGCTGGAACGTGGAGTTCGACGACGCGGGGGCGATCGGCCGCCGCTACCGCCGCCAGGACGAGATCGGCACGCCGTTCTGCATCACCGTCGACTTCGACACGCTCGACGACCAGGCGGTGACCATCCGCGAGCGCGACTCGATGGCCCAGAAGCGGGTGGCTCTCGACCAGGTCGACTCCTACCTCCGCCAGCACCTCAACGACTGAGGCCCGCCCCGCCCGACCGGTCACGGCCGGCGCTCCCCATACCCGGGGGTCGCCGGCCGTCGCTGTTTCCCGGCCCCGGTCCCGGCCTCTCCCGGTTCCGGTCCCGGCTTCTCCTGGTTCTGGTTCCGCCGGCCCCGGCCTCTCCCGGCCCCGGCCTCTCTCCGCCACGGCTTCCCACAGCTCCCCGCCAGGGTTCTCCTCCGGCCGTTCCGGCTCCCCGCCCAGCTCCGGTCCGGTGGACACCGGCGATCCCCCACCGGGCGACCCGGGGCGAAAGACGAGATAAAAAAAGCAGGCTTACAGCGGTTTTCAGAGGCTTTTGATGACATCAGGGCGATCGTGCGCTCAACGAAGGGAAGAACGATGGCGCGCGTATCACCTTGGAAGGCCGTTCCGGGGGGGCGTGGCCCTCGGCGGGGTCGTCTTCCCGCTCACGGGAAGTACGGCCCACGCCGATCCGCGACCCGCCCACGACGCGATCCGCGACCCGCCCACGACGCGATCCGCGACCCGCCCACGACGCGACCCGCGACCCGCCCACGACGCGACCCGCCGCGGCTGCTCGTCGACGACTGCCCGGCTCACCACGGACTTCCGGTACGGCCATCGGCGAGCTGCGGGCGGTCTACGACGACATCGGCACGGACCGAGCGGCAGGAGGTCTGGCCGTGGTTCGTCGGGGTGGCCCTGCTCGGCGCGGTCGTGGCGGCCGGAACCTCCCTGTTCTGGTTCTCGAGGATCCGTGAACAGAGACGGCCGGGCCGTCCGGCACTGGAGGGGAGTGAATGGAAGTGGAGGGAAGGGAATGCGAGGGAACGAAAGCGCGGTATGGCGGTGGCATCCGCGTTTCCGGCCGCGCACGACCTAGGTTCGTACCATGCGACTGCTCGTTGTCGAAGATGAGGAAGACCTGGTCGACGCCCTGCGCGTGGGGCTCGTCCGGGCCGGATACGCGGTCGACGTCGCCTGCGACGTGGCCCAGGCGCGGGAGAAGCTCCAGGTCAACTCCTACGACCTGGTCCTTCTCGACCTCAACCTGCCCGGAGGGGACGGCTTCGAGGTCTGCCGGGCGCTGCGCGGGACCGGCCAGGGCCAGGCCGCGCGGATCATCATGGTGACCGCGCGGGACCGGTTGGACGACCGGGTCGGAGGGCTGGACGAGGGCGCCGACGACTACCTGGTCAAACCGTTCGCCTTCCCCGAACTCCTGGCCCGGGTCCGCGCGCTGCTCCGCAGGGAGCCGGGCGGCGGCACCGCGATCCTGCAGGTGGGGGCGCTGCGGCTGGACACCTCCCGGGTGGAGGCCCACTCGACCGGGCGCGAGCTGGGGCTGACCCCCAAGGAGTTCGGTGTCCTGCACTACCTGATGACCCGCCCCGGGCACGTCGTCTCCGCCGAGGAACTCCTGGAGCACGTCTGGGACGAGCACACCGACCCGTTCACCAACACCGTGCGGGTGACGGTGGGAAACCTGCGGCGCAAGCTCGGCGCCGACGCCGTGATCGAGACCGTGGTCAGCAAGGGTTACCGGCTGCGGGAGGACGTGTGAGGTTCTCCTTCGCGCAGACGATCCGCTTCCGGCTGACCGTGCTCCACTCCAGCCTGCTGTTCCTGCTCTCCGCGCTGGTCGTCTGCTGTACGTCGCGGTGGCCGGGAGCGCCGAGGAGCGGCCCTGCACCGTCCAGCAGGCCAGGCTCCACGGCGTCGACACCGAGCGCCACGTCGGCAAGGCACCCGTCGTCGAGCTCGCCGAGGTCGAGAACGCGGTCGACCCGCTCACCCTGCGGACCCTGCGCGACTACTCGTTCCTGACCCTGGGCGGGCTGTTCCTGGCGAGCTTCGGCATCGACTGGGTCCTCTCGGACCGGGTGCTGCGTCCGGTGCGCTCGCTGAACCGCCCGTGAACGGGTTTGAATAGGCGGGAAATTGGTTTATACCAATTGGTGTAAACCAATTTCCGAGGTGATCGATATCCTCGCGTATTTGATCTGGATTTGAATTGGATTAGACCGGTTCTACCGCTTTGAGCTGCGATGATGCTGTTCCGTGTAGTGAGTGCCGTTTCATCGTCTTGTTCGTCGGTAGAGTCCGGAGAGAGGCGGAACCAGACGCCGTTTGAAGTCGCAGAAGGAGCAACCGTGCCGAAGTACGTTTACGACTTCACCGAGGGCAACAAAGATCTCAGGGACCTGCTCGGTGGTAAGGGAGCGAACCTCGCCGAGATGACCAACCTCGGGCTGCCGGTGCCCCCCGGCTTCACCATCACCACCGAGGCGTGCCGGAGCTTCCTCGCGGACGGGGTCCTTCCCGAGGGGATGCAGGAGGAGGTCTCCGAGCACCTGGCCGCCCTGGAGACCGCGATGGGCCGCCGGCTGGGTCAGGCCGACGACCCGCTCCTGGTGAGCGTGCGCTCCGGAGCCGCGTTCTCCATGCCCGGCATGATGGAGACCGTCCTCAACATCGGGCTCAACGACGACTCGGTCCACGGGCTGGCCAAGCAGGCGGGCGGCAACGAGCGCTTCGCCTGGGACTCCTACCGGCGCCTCATCCAGATGTTCGGCAAGACCGTCCAGGACATCGACGGCGAGCTCTTCGACAACGCCCTGGAGGAGCTCAAGGACGGCCGCGACGACCTGGAGCTGGAGGCGGCCGACTTCAGGCGCCTGGTCGCGACGTACAAGGAGATCGTGCGCGCCAGGACGGGCGAGGACTTCCCCGCCGACCCGTACCTGCAGATGCGCATGGCGGTGGAGGCCGTGTTCGCGTCGTGGAACGCCCCGCGCGCGGTCCTGTACCGCCGCCAGGAGCGCATCCCGGCCGACCTGGGCACCGCGGTCAGCGTCTGCTCGATGGTCTTCGGCAACTGCGGCATGGACTCCGGCACCGGGGTGGCCTTCACCCGCGACCCCGGCACCGGCCAGCAGGGCGTGTACGGCGACTACCTGCAGAACGCCCAGGGCGAGGACGTGGTCGCGGGCATCCGCAACACCATGCGGCTGCAGGAGCTGGAGGGCATCGACAAGCCCGTCTACGACGAGCTCATGCGGACCATGAAGACGCTGGAGGACCACTACCGCGACCTGTGCGACATCGAGTTCACGGTCGAGCGCGGCAAGCTCTGGATGCTCCAGACCCGGGTGGGCAAGCGGACCCCGGGCGCCGCGTTCCGCATCGCCGTGCAGCTTGTCGACCAGGGCGTGATCGACCTCGACGAGGCGGTGACCCGGGTGACCGGCGACCAGCTCGCCCAGCTCATGTTCCCCCGGTTCGCCGAGGACGCCGGCGGCAAGGTGATCGCCAAGGGGATGAACGCCTCGCCGGGCGCGGCCGTCGGCAAGGCCGTCTTCTCCACGCCCAGGGCCGTCGAACTCGCCGAAAGCGGAGAGGCCGTCATCCTGGTCCGCCGCGAGACCAACCCCGACGACCTGGCCGGGATGATCGCCGCCCAGGGCGTGCTGACGAGCCGCGGAGGCAAGACCTCGCACGCCGCCGTGGTCGCCAGGGGCATGGGCAAGACCTGTGTCTGCGGCGCCGAGGAGCTGGAGGTCTCCGCCGCGGACCGCGCGTTCACCACGGCCTCGGGCCTCGTGGTCTCCGAGGGCGACGTCATCTCCATCGACGGCACCAGCGGAGCCGTCTACCTCGGCGAGGTGCCCGTGGTCCCCTCCCCGGTCGTGGAGTACTTCGAGGGCTCGGGCGACCGGGACGACGAGCTCGTCCGCGCCGTGCACCGGATCATGTCCCACGCCGACGGGGTGCGCCGGATGGCCGTGCGCGCCAACGCCGACACCGGCGAGGACTCCGCCAGGGCGCGCAGGTTCGGCGCCCAGGGCATCGGGCTGTGCCGCACCGAGCACATGTTCCTCGGCGACCGCCGCAGCCTGGTGGAGGACCTGGTGCTGGCCACCTCCGCCGAGGAGCGCGAGCGGGCGCTGGCCGCGCTGGAGCCGCTGCAGCGGGCGGACTTCACGAAGATCTTCCAGGCGATGGACGGCATGCCCGTCACGATCCGCCTGATCGACCCGCCGCTGCACGAGTTCCTGCCCGACTACACCGAACTGTCGGTGAAGGTCGCCCTCGCCGGTGACGCGGTGGAGGAGAAGGACCGCAGGCTCCTGGTCGCGCTCAAGCGGCTCCACGAGGAGAACCCGATGCTGGGCCTGCGCGGCGTCCGGCTCGGCCTGGTCATCCCCGGCGTGTTCGCCATGCAGGTCCGGGCGATCGCGGCGGCGGCCAAGGCGGTACCCGGCAGCCGTCCGGAGATCATGATTCCGCTGGTGGCCGCCGTCCAGGAGCTGGAGCACGTCAAGGACGAGGCGCGGCGGATCCTGGAGGAGACCGGCGTCGACGCGCTGATCGGCACGATGATCGAGGTGCCCCGCGCGGCGCTGACCGCCGGGCAGATCGCCGAGGCCGCCCAGTTCTTCTCCTTCGGCACCAACGACCTGACCCAGATGACCTGGGGCTTCTCCCGCGACGACGTCGAGGCCGCCTTCTTCGCCAAGTATCTGGAGCTCGGCGTCTTCGGCGTCTCCCCGTTCGAGACCCTGGACCGCGACGGCGTCGGCAGGCTCGTCGAGATCGCCGTCGAGCAGGGCCGCGCGACCCGTCCCGACCTGAAGCTGGGCATCTGCGGCGAGCACGGCGGCGACCCGGACTCGATCCACTTCTGTCACCAGGCCGGTCTCGACTACGTGTCCTGCTCGCCGTTCCGTGTCCCGGTCGCCCGGCTGGAGGCCGCCCGCGCCACCCTGGTGTGCGGCGGTTCCGACACCCGCTGACCCCGCCCACTTCGCGGGGGCGCTCCGGCACCACCGGAGACGACGCCCCGCGGAGCCGGTCCCCGCGGCCCGCCCCACCCTCACCGGGGCGGCCGCGGGCCCGGTACGCGCCACGCCCGCGCGGTCGCGCTCGTGGCGGGCCTTCCCTGACGGGCCGCTGGTACAGGTGGGGAACGGCGGCACATTCCCGGTGACCAGGTGTTTTCTCGTCGTTCGGCATGGCAGGGCCCTTTCGCGGATAAAATCAGTGCACTTATGCATGGCTATGACGAACACGATCAGGCCAGGTGGGTGCCGGAACCGCCCGGCAACCCCGGCCGCAGCCCGTTCGAGCGCGATCGGGCACGGGTGCTGCACAGCGCAGGGCTCCGCCGGCTCGCCGCCAAGACCCAGGTCGTCGGCCCGGGGGAGACCTTCGGCAACGGCCAGCACATCCCCCGCACCCGCCTGACCCACTCCCTGGAGTGCGCGCAGATCGGCCGGGAGATGGGGGAGACCCTCGGACGCAACCCCGATCTGGTGGAGACCGCCTGCCTGGCCCACGACCTCGGCCACCCGCCGTTCGGCCACAACGGGGAGACGGCGCTCAACGAGCTCGCCGCCGGGTGCGGCGGCTTCGAGGGCAACGCGCAGAGCCTGCGCCTGCTGACCCGGCTGGAGGCCAAGGTCGTCACCGAGGACGGCCGCAGCGCCGGGCTCAACCTCACCCGCGCCTCCCTGGACGCCGCCGTCAAATACCCGTGGACCCGCGAGAGAGGCGCCAAGTACTGCGTCTACGACGACGACATGACGGTCTTCGAGTGGATTCGGGAGGGCGCGCCGGAGGGGCAGGTCAGCTTCGAGGCCCAGATCATGGACTGGGCCGACGACGTCGCCTACTCCGTACACGACCTGGAGGACGCGCTGCACTCCGGCGGCGTGGTCCTGGAGGCGATGCGCGACCCCGCCGAGCGCCGCGAGGTCTGCGCGACCACCCGCGAGTGGTACGCCCCCGACGCCGAGCCCGGCGAGCTGGAGGACCTCTTCGGACGCCTGATCACCCAGCCGCTCTGGCCCCGCCACTTCGACCGCTCACTCGCCGACCTCGCCGCGATCAAGGGGCTGACCAGCTCGCTCATCGGCCACTTCTGCAAGTCCGCGGAGGTCGCCACCCGAGAGGTGTACGGACCGGCGGCCGGGCGCTACAGCGCCGACCTGATCGTGCCCAGGGCCACCCGGCTGGAGTGCGCGCTGCTCAAGGGGGTCACGGCCCACTACGTGATGGCCAGCGACGCGCACAACGCCAACCAGGCCAGGCAGCGCGAGCTGATCCACGACCTGGCCCACCACATCATGCTGGGCGCACCCGGCACCCTGGAGCCCGCGTTCAGGCCCGCCTTCGTCAGAGCCGGCGGCGACGCGGGCCGGCTCCGCGTGGTCGTCGACCAGATCGCCTCGCTCACCGACACCTCCGCCGTCGCCTGGCACCGCGCCCTGACGGCCCGCTGACCGGGCCGTGTCACGTTCCCGGGGCCGGCCCGGCGCCTCCTGTCCCCGGGGCCCGGTGCTCTGTCCCTGAGGTCCCTGAGGTCCCTGAAGTCCCCGGGTGGCGTCGTGGACGAGCCCGTCGCGGGCCGCCGTGTCACGTTCCCTAGGCCGGCGCGCCGGTGCCGCCCAACAGGCTCTGCTTCGGCTCCGGCTCCGGCTCCGGCTTCCTGGTCGGCTTCTTCGTCGGCTCCGGTTTCGACGCGCACAGGGTGAAGCACCGGGGAGCCGCGCCGGTCTGGTTCATCACGGCCTGCATCTCCTCCCTGGGGGAGAGCGTGGGGTTGCCCTTCAGCCAGGCGTCCAGGTAGTTCCAGGGCTTGACCATGCCCCGGCGCACCCACCACATCGAGGGGGAGGTCTTCCAGGAGATCGCGAAGTAGAGGTTGCTGGCGGTCGAGCGGGCGTTGCCCGAGTTGCCGACCTGGCCCAGGACCTGACCGGCGCTGACACGCAGTCCCGGCCTGATCCCCAAGGCGACCTTGTCCAGGTGGCCGCCGAGGTAGCGCACGCCGTCGTCGCCGATGACCGTGACGAACCGGCCCTCCCGGTCGGCGCCGCGGTCGGTGGAGGGCTTCCACCGGTTCTTGGTGTTGACCTCGTCGACCACGCCGTTCACCGGTGAGACGAACGAGCAGCCCTTGCCGGCCCAGATCGTGGTCTTGGGCAGCACCAGGAGCCTGCTCTCGTAGGTGACCGAGCAGCCCTTCACCGGGAAGACGTAGGTGTGCTTGGAGACCTTGGGCGGCGGGACCCGCACCGGGGGGTCGGCCTTGGGGCGGTCGACCGCGGTCCGGGGGGCGGGGGTCGGGGTCGCCTCGGGCATGGTCGCGGTGACCGACGAGGCCGGTGAACCGGCCGCGGACTCCGTCCCGGGGGTCGGAACCGCCGTGCCGATGCCCGCCACCCCGCCGGGCGACGCGCAGGCTCCGGTGACGAGCACCGCACCGGTCACAGCGGCCAATCGTGCTATATGCCCCGATCGCATGATCTCCACCCGCGTACATTATCGAGAATCCGCCTTTACCTTTGTAACCGACGTCCTGGTTGGTCACGACCACTTCGGGAAAGTCATCGTTCCTCCTGTCCCTCCCGTCCCGGCAGTAGCGTCCCGGCCTGCCGGAAGATCGCGGCGAGGGCGGGCGCACTCGTCGCCCCGACCTGTCGGAGGGCCGGACTAGACTCGCGGCGTGGCAGGCCGGATCAGTGATGAGGACATCGCGCTCGTACGGGAGCGCTCACCGATCGCCGACATCGTGGGCGAGCACATCCAGCTCCGCAACGCGGGCGGCGGCAACCTGAAAGGGCTCTGCCCCTTCCATGAGGAGAAGAGCCCGTCCTTCAACGTGACCCCCACCCGGGGTTACTGGTACTGCTTCGGCTGCGCCGAGGGCGGTGACGTCATCACCTTCGTCCGGCGCCTGGAGCATCTGTCGTTCGGCGAGGCGGTCGAGCGGCTGGCCAACCGGGCGGGCGTCCAGCTCCGCTACGAGCAGGGCGGCTACGTCCCCGGGCGCGAGCAGGGCGAGCGCATCCGCCTGATCGAGGCCCATCGGGCGGCGGCGGAGTTCTACGTCTCGAAGCTGTCCGCCCCCGACGCCGCGATCGGGCGCAGGTTCCTGTCGGAGCGCGGGTTCGAGCGGGTCGACGCCGAGCGCTTCGGCGTCGGATACGCCCCGGCCGAGTGGGAGGCCCTCTCGCGGCACCTGATGGCGCGGGGCTTCACCACCGCGGAGCTGATCAAGGGCGGGCTGGCCAAGGAGGGGCGGCGCGGCCCCATCGACCGCTTCAGGGGACGGCTGGTCTGGCCCATCCGCGACATAACCGGTGACGTCATCGGTTTCGGCGCACGGAAATTGAACGATGCCGAAGACGGGCCGAAATACCTGAACACCCCGGAGAGCCCGCTCTACAAGAAGAGCGAGGTCCTCTACGGCGTCGACCTGGCCAAGCGCGAGATCTCCAAGCGCTCCCAGGCCGTGATCGTCGAGGGCTACACCGACGTGATGGCCTGCCACCTGTCGGGCGTGCCGACGGCGGTGGCCACCTGCGGCACCGCGTTCGGCGAGGAGCACATCAAGGTGCTCCGGCGGCTGCTGCTCGACCAGTCGGGGTCGCGCGGCGAGGTGATCTTCACCTTCGACGGCGACGCGGCGGGCCAGAAGGCGGCCCTGCGCGCCTTCGCCGACGAGCAGAAGTTCGTCACCCAGACCTTCGTCGCGGTGCAGGCCGACGGCCTCGACCCGTGCGACCTGCGCATCAGGCACGGCGAGGCGGCCGTGCGCGACCTGATCGCCGGGCGGGAGCCGCTGTTCGCGTTCGCCATCCGCAGCGTGATCTCCCGCTACGACGCGAGCACCAACGAGGGGCGGCTCTCCGCCCTCGACGCCGCCGCCCCGATCGTGGCCGGCATCAAGGACACCTCCCTGCGCCGGCTGTACGCCGTCGACCTCGACCGGTGGCTGGGCTTCAACAACGAGCAGTTCGTCCTCGACCGGATCGCCGAGGTCTCCGCGGCGGCCCAGCCGCGCGCCCAGCAGCGCCCCGCCGGCCCGCGCAAGGTCGCCGACCTCACCGACCCCGGCGTACGGACCGAGGCGGAGGTGCTGCGGCTGGCCGTGCAGCGTCCCGCGCTGCTCGGCCCGGCCTTCGAGGCGCTGGGAGCGGAGGCGTTCACACTTCCCGAGCACGCGGCCCTCTACCGGCTGATCGTCGGCTCCGGCGGCACCGCCACGGCGGGGCAGGGCGGGCGCGAGTGGGTCGACCTGCTGCTCGGCGGGGCCGAGGACTCCCTGCGCGGGGTCGTCACCCGGTTCGCCGTGGAGGAGCTGCGCGCCGACCTGGCGAGCGAGGAACGCTACGCCTCGGCCATGCTGGCGGCCCTGGAGCTCGTCTCGGTGGCGCGGGCCATCGAGCGGCTCAAGTCGAGGATGGAGCGGACGAACCCGGTCGACGAGCAGCAGGAGTACAACCGGCTGTTCGGAGAGCTGGTCGCGCTGGAACAGCAGCGGCGGGTGCTCAAGGATCGGGCCGCCGGGAGCTGACGGCGTAATTTGCTCTAATATCCGCGGGATGATTCCACCAAACCCGAATAAGGTCTCGATCCGATAATGATCGCGGCCTTACCTCCGGTGACAAAAATAGGTCTGCCATTTAGGGGACCCAATACAGCAGACTGTCTCCCGTGGGTGCATCGGTGCTGCCAAGTGGGCCGCCATCGGTAGACCAGGTGGCCGACCTCGTTACGAAGGGAAGGGAGCGCGGAAGCGTCACGGTCGATGACGTGGCCGCCGCTCTCGACAAGTCCGAGCTGCCGTCCGACGCGCTCGAACGCGTCGTCCGCATGCTCGCCGAGCACGGAGTGGAGGTCCTCGAGCCCCAGGGCGACGAGGAACCCGTCCGGCCCGATGAGGAGGATGTCGGGAAAAGGGCCCCGACCAGCGATCTGGTCCGCATCTACCTGCGGGAGATCGGTCGCGTGCCCCTGCTCACGGCCGAGGAGGAGGTGGAGCTCGCCAAGTCCATCGAGGCGGGCCTGTTCGCCGAGGACAAGCTGACCAGCGTCGTCTCGCGTCTGGTCTTCCCGGAGTTCAAGGAGCTCGCCTGGCAGGGCACGCGGGCCAAGCAGCGGCTGATCGAGGCCAATCTGCGGCTGGTCGTGTCAATCGCCAAAAGATATGTGGGACGCGGGATGCTGTTCCTGGACCTCATCCAGGAGGGCAACCTCGGCCTCATCCGGGCGGTCGAGAAATTCGACTACACCAAGGGCTACAAGTTCTCCACATATGCCACCTGGTGGATTCGCCAGGCGATCACCAGGGCCATCGCGGACCAGGCGCGCACCATTCGGATTCCGGTGCACATGGTCGAGACGATCAACAAGCTGGTACGGGTCCAGCGCCAGCTCCACCAGGATCTCGGCCGCGAGCCCGCGCCCGAGGAGATCGCGATGGAGATGGACCTGCCGATCGACCGGGTGATCGAGATCCAGCGGATCGCCCAGGAGCCGGTCTCCCTCCAGTCGCCGATCGGCGAGGAGGACTCCGACCTCGGAGACTTCATCGAGGACGCGGACGCGGTGGTGCCGATGGAGGCGGCGGCCTTCATCATGCTGCAGGACCAGCTCGACGACATCCTCGCGACCCTCTCCGATCGCGAGCAGCGCATCATCCAGCTGCGCTTCGGGCTCGCGGACGGGCATCCCCGGACCCTGGAGGAGGTCGGCAGGGAGTTCGGCGTGACGCGCGAGCGCATCCGGCAGATCGAGTCGAAGACCCTCGCCAAGCTCAGGCACCCGACGAGGGCGCAGATGCTTCGCGACTACCTCGACTGAGGAGCCACACGGCGCGGACCCCGGGAACCTCCGTTCCCGGGGCCCGCGCCGTTGCGCGGGGCCTGTTGTGATCGTCGTGGAACCTCCGTTCCCGGGGTCCGCGCCGTTGCGCGGGGCCGCGCCGCCCCCTCTTCGGCGCATTGGAGGCGGGCCGGGCTGTTCTCCCGGCCGATACAGGCGCAGACTGGGCGGATGGAGTCGCGAGCGGCGGTCGACGACGCCGCGCTCGGGCGCGAGGCGTGGTCCGTGCTCGACGCGAACTGGACGGGGTCCGCGACCGTCCCCGCGCCCGGCCTCTACCCCCACCAGTGGAACTGGGACTCCACCTTCGTCGCGATGGGCCTGGCCCGCTGGGACACCCGCAGGGCCGGAACCGAGCTGATCAGCCTGCTGGCGGGGCAGTGGGGCACCGGGATGGTGCCGCACATCGTCTTCCGCCCCGTCCGCGCGGAGGGCTACTTCCCCGGCCCCTCCGTCTGGCGCTCCCCGGACCATCCGGCCTCTCCCAACGCCGTGTGCACCTCCGGGCTGACGCAGCCGCCGCTGCACGCGCTCGCCCTGTGGTGGATATGGCGGCACGCGGCCGACCGGGACACGGCCGTCGCCCTCGTACGGCGGATCTACCCGATGCTGGCCGCCCAGCACGACTACCTCGCCACGTCCAGGGACCTCGGCGGGGGAGGACTGGCCGCGATCGTGCACCCGTGGGAGTCCGGGATGGACGACAGCCCCGCCTGGGACGCGCCGCTGGAGGCGCTGCCCTCGGTACGCCACGCCTACCACCGGCGGGGGGAGCCCCCCGAGCGGCATCCCGACAGCCGCCACGACCGCTACATGGCCCTCGTCCTGGGCTACCGGGACTCCGGCTACGACCCGGCCTACCTGCGGGACGAGCACCCGTTCGCGGTCGAGGACCCGATGTTCAACGGGATCTGGCTCGCCTCCTGCCAGGCCCTCGCCGAGCTGGCCCCGGTGGCGGGCACGGACGCGGGCCCGTACCGGGAGGCGGCGGAGCGGATCCGTGCGGCGCTGCTGGAACGCCTCTGGGACGACGGCGTCTTCCGCGCCCGCGACCTGCGCGGCGGGCGGCTCAGCCCCGTCTGCACGGTCGGCTGCTTCGGGCCGATGCTCGACCAGGAGATGCCCGCCGACCGGGTCGCGGAGCTGGTGAGGGTGCTGGAGTCGGCCCGCTTCATGGGAGCCGCCGGATATCCGGTGCCGAGCTGCGAGATCCGCGCCCAGCAGTTCGACCGGTCCTGTTACTGGCGCGGGCCGTCCTGGGTGAACACCAACTGGCTGTTGCGGCGGGCGGCGGGCGCGCACGACCTGGCGGGACTGGTGCGGCTGCTCGGCTCGGGCACCCTGCGCCTCGTACGGCAGGCGGGTTTCCGCGAGTGTTTCGACCCCTTCGACGGCAGCGGGCGGGGCAGCCGGGACTTCTCCTGGTCGGCCGCGCTCACCCTCGACCTGCTGGCGGATACCGTGGAACGGTGAAGCTCTTCAATCGCATGCCCTCCGAGGTCCGCGCGGCCCTCGCTCCGGGCGACCGGGTGCTCGTCTACGCCGAGGGGCCCGACGGCTACGTGATCGCCGCGGACAAGGCCCTCTACCTGGGGGGTGAACGCCTGCCCTGGTTCCAGGTGGATCGCGGGGTGTGGGACGAGGAGGGGCTGACGGTCGGCACCACCGACGGGCGGTCGCACCGGGCGCTGCTGCCCGAGCCCGGCCGGATCCCCGAGGCCGTACGGGAGCGGGTGACCGCCTCGATCGTGGTCAACCAGTACGTCCCGCTGGACGCGCGAGGGGGAGTGCGGCTGGTGGCGAGGAAGGCCGACGCCGACCGGCTGATCTGGGAGTTCGTCTTCGACTCCGGCCTCGATCCGGAAGATCCCGGCCTGCGCGCCCTCGCGGAACAGGCGCTCGAGGAGACACGCCGGAGCTTCGGCGTCTGAGATCCCGGAGCGGGGCCGCCCCGGCCGGCCGAACCTTTCCGTTCCGGTACGAGCCGGGTCTCCGCGTGGGCCCGAGGGCGGGTGCAGTCTCCGCGTGGGCCCGAGGGCGGGTGCAGTCTCCGCGTGGGCCCGAGGGCGGGTGAAGATCGGCCTCAGACACGCGAAAGGCCCCTGGAGGGGCCTTTCGCACCGGCGGGCCGTTCCCGGCCCGTGGATGCCGACGGGGCGGCTGGAAAGATCAGTAGGGCGCGTTGGTCCTCTGGTTCTCCGGCCAGCCGGTGCCCGTGTCGTCGTGCTCGTCGCCGTGCCAGCCGTTGGCGGAGCGCAGGAACGGCAGCCGGTTCCTGGCCACGTCGCTCACCTTGGTCCTGGCCACACCCGTCGCCTTGGAGACCTTGGCGCCCATCAGGCCGGCCGTCTCCTGCACGGTGGGGTTGTCGGAGATCCGCTGGGCCAGCCCTTTGATCTGTTCGTAACGTTCCCGGCCGGCGCGGCTCCCCAGGATGTAGCCGACCGCGAATCCCACTCCGAGCATCAGTCGATAACGCATGTCCACCTCCACAAGCATGTTCCGCGGACCCTGTCCTGTGATCACTCGCGGATCGCCTCGTCTCGCACCTACCCCGGAGTATCGATGCGACACACACCCATGGAGTGCGCTAATCTATTCCTGCGCCGCAAGGAACGGGGAACACCCGGTCCGACCAGCGCAAAGCGCAATCCCGTGTAGCTCAATCGGCAGAGCAGCCGGCTGTTAACCGGCAGGTTATAGGTTCGAGTCCTATCGCGGGAGCCAGTTGGAAGGCCCCGGAAGCCCCGCTTCCGGGGCCTTCGTCGTCTCCCGTTCCGATTCGGGCGGCCTCTCGCCTCGCGATTCGCCGGACAAACCACGGTGAATCACAGAAAATGAGGAACGCCGCGCCCGGTGCCGCCCTGATCGCGGCGAGTGAGCCGATGCGCGGTTGCCGCGGACAACAGCGATCGCAGCGGGGAAGGGCCGCCGCGTTCAGGGCACCGCGCCGCCCGGAACGGTCGTCGTGCCCGTGAGCCACAATTGGTGGTTTTTCTGTGCTGACCTGGCGAAGGTCCCGGCGGCGTGCGCCGGATCCGATCTACGACGTCCCCGGTGTCCCTGATGTTTCTGATGTGCTCGGTGTCCCCGGGGTCCTCGGTGGTGTCCCCGAGGTGTCCCCGGTCGACGTGGCGGCGGCCGAGGACTACCTCAGGCTGTTCTACACGGAGAATCCCGGGGCGGGAGTCCTGCGGGAGCGCCTGCGCGAAGTCCGGCAGGAGATCGCCAGGACCGGGACGTACACGCACACTCCCGGCGAGCTGATCTTCGGTGCCAGGGTGGCCTGGCGCAACAGCGGCAGGTGCATCGGACGCCTGTACTGGCGCTCGCTGCGGGTGCGCGACCGGCGGCACGTCACCACGGCCGAGGGAGTCGCCGTCGAGTGCGTGAACCACCTGCGGGACGCGGCGCCGAACCGCAGGATCCGCCCGACGATCACGGTTTTCCCGCAGGACCGGCCGGGGGCCCCCGGGCCGCGGATCTGGAACGAGCAGCTCATCCGCTACGCCGGATACGCGATGGAGGACGGCTCGGTCGTCGGTGACCCCCGCTACACCGGTTTCACCGCGATGCTGCGCGAGTTCGGCTGGCCCGGCGGCCCCGGCAGTCCCTTCGACGTTCTCCCGCTGGCGGTCTCGATGGGGGACGGGCCGCCGCTGCTGTCCACGATCCCCGGCGACGCCGTGCTGGAGGTCGCGCTCTCGCACCCCGCCCACCCGTGGTTCGAGGAGCTGGGACTGCGCTGGCACGCGGTGCCGGTCATCTCGAACATGTGCCTGGAGATCGGCGGGATCTGCTACCGGGCGGCCCCGTTCAACGGCTGGTACATGGGTACCGAGATCGGCGCCCGCAACCTGGCCGACACCGACCGCTACGACCTGATGCCGCTGATCGCCCGGCGCATGGGACTGGACACCGGAAGTGACCGCTCGCTCTGGCGGGACTACGCGCTGGTGGAACTGAACGTGGCCGTCCTGCACTCCTTCGAGCGGGCGGGGGTGACGATGACGGACCACCACACCGAGTCGAGGCACTTCCTGATGCATCTCGAACGCGAGGAGAAGGAGGGGCGGGTCTGCCCGGCCGACTGGAGCTGGATCGTGCCCCCCATGTCCTCCTCGGCCACGCCGGTCTTCCACCGCTACTACGAGGACCGGCTGCTGTCGCCGAACTTCGTCCACCATCCGGACTCCCTGGAGCGTGCACTCGGTCACCGGACTGCAACGGGGGGTTAATCCGGAGGAAACGTACCGGCGATGCACTTGCAGTGACCCACCTCATGGTGGGGCGCACCTAGGGTTCCGCCGCCGCCGACGCCGCGCGCCACGATCGTGAGGTCGTACGGCGTCGGCGCGGGACTGGTCCGAGAGGTGCAGGCGGCCACGCGGCCGTTCCACGGCGGGACAAAAGCCCGGGAGGCCGGCCGATCCCGGCTGCCCTCCGGCCGGGTTCCGAGCTGATCGGAGCTCCATGCACTGGCACCCGTCCGCTTCCGACCCCGCCCGCCAGGGCCCTTCCGGCGCGGCCCCCTCGGGGCCCGGCCGGTACGGCCCCGAGGCCCGCTTCGCCGTCGAGCGCGAGGCCGAACTGCCCACCACCAACTGGGAACGCGAGGTCGCCTGGGCCCTGGAGGTGGGCCTGCAGGGCGCCGACTCCATCGTCGACCGGCGCATCCCGACCTTCTCCCGGGGCGAGCTGCCGCACTTCGCGGGGATCAACACCTTCCTCAAGGCCCCGTACGTCGAGGACGTGCGGCGCTGCGGGGAGTACGACGTGGCGATCCTGGGCGCGCCGTTCGACGGCGGCACGACCTACCGCTCGGGCACCCGCTTCGGCCCGCAGGGAATCAGGAAGATCTCCGCCCTGTACGGGCCCTACAGCTTCGAGCTGGGGGTGGACCTGCGCGAGTCGATCACGATGGCCGATCTCGGGGACGTGTTCACCATCCCCGGCAACATCGAGAAGACCTTCGACCAGATCTCCAAGGCCGTCTCGCACGTCTACTCCAGCGGGGCGTTCCCGGTCGTGCTGGGCGGCGACCACTCCATCGGGTACCCGACCGTGCGCGGCGTGGCCGAGCACCTGTCGGGCAACCTCGGGATCATCCACTTCGACCGGCACGTGGACACCCAGGAGACCGACCTCGACGAGCGCATGCACACCACGCCGTGGTTCCACGCGACCGACATCCCCAACGTCCCGCCGCAGAACCTGGTGCAGATCGGCATCGGCGGCTGGCAGGCGCCCCGGCCGGGGGTGAAGGTCGGCCGCGAACGCGGCACCACGATCATGACGGTCACCGACTGCGTGGAGATGGGCATCGAGGCGGCGGCCGAGCGCGCGCTGGAGGTCGCCTGGAAGGACGCCGAGGCCGTGTGGCTCTCCTTCGACGTCGACTGCCTGGACGCCGCGTTCGTCCCCGGCACCGGCTGGCCGGAACCCGGCGGCTTCCTGCCGCGCGAGGTCCTGAAGTTCATCCAGATCATCGCCGACGCGGCGCCGCTGGCCGGGATCGAGGTCGTGGAGTGCTCGCCGCCCTACGACAACGCGGAGATCACCTCGTTGATCGCCACCCGCGTCATCTGCGACACCCTCGGCTGCCTGGTCCGTTCCGGGCACCTGCCCGCGAGGAAGGGAGCCTCCTGATGCTCCGCCGCCCGCTCGTCACCCTCCGCCCACCTGTCTCGTTCCGCCCGTTCAAGCCGTTCGACCTGTTCGGCCCGCTCCGGTCGTTCCGGGCCTTCCGGTCGTTCCGCTCATCGGTCTCGCTTCGCCTGCTCGTCCCGCTCTGCCTGCTCGCGGCCTGCGCCGCGTGCGCGTCCACCCCGGGAGGAGCCGCCGAGCCCGCCGCCTCCGGCGGGAAGAAGACCCTCACGCTGGGCTTCTCCGCCTGGCCCGGCTGGTTTCCCTGGCAGGTCGCCCAGGAGAAGGGGTTGTTCGCCAAGAACGGCCTCGAGGTCGAGCTGAAGTACTTCGACAGCTACACCGACAGCCTGACCGCGCTGGCCACCGGCAACGTCGACGCCAACAGCCAGACGCTCAACGACACCGTCGCCTCGGTGTCCGGCGGGGCGAAGCAGACGATCGTGCTGGTCAACGACAACTCCACCGGTAACGACCAGATCATCGCCAGGTCCGGCGTCTCCACGGTGGCCGGCCTGAAGGGGAGGACCGTCGCGGCCGAACAGGGGACGGTCGACCACTACCTGCTGCTGCTCGCGTTGCGGAAGGCGGGGCTGACCGAGAAGGACGTCACCTTCAAGCCGCTGCCGACCGACGCCGCCGCCGCGGCCTTCAAGGCGGGCCAGGTGGACGCGGTCGGCGTGTTCGCGCCCTTCACCACCACCGCACTGGAGCTGCCCGGTTCGACGGCGATCGCCACCTCCAAGGACTTTCCCGGGGCCATCCCCGACCATCTGGTGGTGGCCACCTCGCTGGTCGCCGAGCGGCCGCAGGAGGTGCAGGCGCTGGTGAAGACCTGGTTCGAGACCCTGGAGTGGATCGCCGCCAACAAGGCCGACGCCACCGCGATCATGGCCAGGCGGGCGGGGGTGAGCGAGGCCGACTACGCGAGCTACGACGCGGGGACCACGATCTTCTCCCTGGAGGACAACCTCGCCGCCTTCGAACCCGGTGACACCGGCGATCACCTCGACCACCAGGCCGCCCTGATCGCGAAGTTCCTCGTCGACTCGGGCCTGGCCGACACCGAGCCCTCGCTGGACGGCCTGTTCGAGCCGAAGTTCGTCAGGAGTCTCAAGCCGTGATCCGTCAGGAGCCGCAAGCCGTGAGAGCTGCGAGAGCGGGAGTGCCGACATGGGGACGACGCCGGGCGACGACCGGTTGTTGCCGGGGCGGGTCCGGCTCGCCCTGCTCGCCACCCGGAAGGTCGAGGCCCTCATGAGCGCGCGGACCGCGGAGCCCGTCGCGTCTCCCGGCCCGGGGCGGCAGGACTGGGAGCCGCTGCCCCGGCGCCCGGACCGGCCGGGACGCCTCCGGGGACGGCGCCCCGGCTCTGGTTCCGGCCCGTCCGGCGCGAACCCGTCCGGCGGGAAGGAGCCGTCGGTCGGGAAAGACCGGTCCGCCGCGGAAGGCCGATTCCCCGGGAAAGGCCGACCCGGCGGGCAGGGCCCGTCCGTCCGGGCCCGCTGGGGCCTGCGGGCGGCCTCGGTGCTGTTCCCGCTCGCCCTCTGGGCCGCCGTCAGCACGGCGGAACTGGTGGATCCCACCTTCCTGCCCTCCCCGCTGGCCGTCCTGGAGGCGTTCGCGGAGATGCTGGGCACCGGACAGCTGGTCGACGACACCCTCGCCAGCCTCGGCAGGGTCGGTGCCGGGTTCGGGCTGGCGGTGCTGATCTCGGTGCCGCTGGGCGTCGCCATGGGCACCTCGGCCGTGGCGCTGGCGCTGCTGGAACCGGTCGTCGGCCTGCTCCGCTACATGCCTGCCGCCGCCTTCATCCCCCTGCTGATCATCTGGCTGGGCCTCGGCGAGCCCTCCAAGGTCGCGATCCTCGTGCTGGGCGTGGTGTTCTTCAACACGCTGATGGTCGCCGACGCCGTACGGCGGGTGCCCGGCGAGCTGGGCCAGGCCGCTGCCACCCTCGGCGCCCGGCGCGGTGAGATCCTCAGGAAGGTGACCTGGCCGTACGCGCTCCCGGCGGTCGTGGACGCGGCGCGGATCAACGCCGCCGCCGCGTGGAACTTCGTGGTGGTGGCCGAGCTCATCGCGGCCGAGTCGGGGCTCGGCTACCGGATCGTCCGGGCCCAGCGGTTCCTGCAGACCGACAAGATCTTCGCGGTGCTCATCGTGATCGGGGTCGTCGGCCTGCTGATCGACGTCGCGCTGCGCGTCCTGCGCGACCGTCTCGGGAGGTGGGTGGTGTGAGGTCCACGTCACGAGTGCCGGGTGACCGTTCCGGGAGGTGGGCGGCATGACCCTCGTGCTGGGCGGTGTGGCCAAGGACTACGGCGCCACGCGCGTCCTGGACGGCATCGACCTGTCGATGGAGCCTGGCGAGTTCGTGTGCGTGGTCGGGGCGAGCGGCTCCGGCAAGTCGACGCTGCTGTCGTTGATCGCCGGGCTCACCCCGGCGAGCGCGGGATCCATCTCGCTCGACGGGGCGCCCGTCACGGGCCCGGGGCCCGAGCGTGGGCTGGTCTTCCAGTCGGGCGCGCTGTTCCCCTTCCTCACCGTCGCCGAGAACGTGGCCTTCGGGCTGCGGCTGCTGCCGATCTCCCGGGCGGACCGGGAGCGGCGGGTCCGCTGGTATCTCGGCGAGGTCGGGCTGTCGTCCCTGGCGGGCGCGCTGCCCCGGCAGCTGTCCGGCGGGCAGCGCCAGCGGGTGGCGATCGCCAGGGCGCTGGCGTGCGAGCCGGCCGTGCTGCTGCTGGACGAACCCTTCGGGGCGCTGGACGTGCAGACCAAGGAGGACATGCAGCTCTTCCTGCGCGAGGTGTGGCGCGACACGGGCACGACGGTGCTGATGGTCACCCACGACGTGGAGGAGGCCGTCCTGCTCGCCCAGCGGGTGCTCGTCTTCGCCTGCGGTCCCGGCAGGGTCGCCGCCGAGGTCCCGATCGGCCTGCCCGCCTACCGGGCTCTCACGGTCAAGCGCACCTCCTCCTTCCTCGCCCTGCGTGCCACGGTCGAGGACCTGGTCCGCTCGCACATGCTGACGCCGGGGAGGGAAAAGGTGTAGAACGATATTCTGTGGCTCTCCGGGCGGGGAGCCCCGGCGGGCTTCCGGAGGGGGATGCGGGATGGTCGATCTGGTGCTGTCGTCGATCGAGCGGGGCGTGCTGACGCTGACGTTCAACCGCCCGGACCGGCTCAACGCCTGGACCGACGAGATGGGCCGCCGCTACTTCGACCAGCTGGCCGAGGCCGAGAAGAACCCCGAGGTCCGGGTGATCGTGGTCACCGGCGCGGGGCGGGGTTTCTGCGCCGGCGCGGACTTCCAGACGCTCACCTCCCTGCAGGACGGCTCCTACGCGGGGCGGCCCGACCCGCGCCCCACCACCTTCCCGACCACGATCCGCAAACCGATCGTCGCCGCCGTCAACGGCGCCTGCGCCGGGCTCGGCATGGTCCACGCCCTGCTCTGCGACCTGGTCTTCACCGCCTCCGAGGCCAAGTGGACCACCGCCTTCGCCCGGCGCGGCCTGATCGCCGAGTACGGCATGTCGTGGGTCCTGCCCCGCCTGGCCGGTCAGGCCAGGGCCATGGACCTGCTGCTGTCGGGCCGCACCTTCACCGGTGCCGAGGCGTACGAGCTGGGCCTGGCCGGCCGGTCGGTGCCGGGGGAGAGCCTGATGGAGGAGACGCTGGCCTACGCCCGCGAGCTGGCGGCGTACAGTTCCCCGGCCTCGATGGCCGTGATCAAGCGTCAGGTCTGGGGTGACTGGCAGCAGAGCCTGGAGGCGTCGGAATCGGCCGCGACGCGTCTGATGGCCGAGTCCTTCGGCCGGTCGGACTTCGTCGAGGGCGTCGCCAGCTTCGTCGAGCGCCGCGCCCCGGGCTTCCCGCCCCTGTAGTCCCCGAGGTCCCCGCGGGTTCCTTCGCGGGCGGATCCCCGCGGCCTTCCGTTTCGTCGAGTTCGTCGAGTTCGTCGAGCGCGGGACACCGGGCCGCCGGGCCGGGGCGGTCTCCGGTGTAAGAAGCGTGAAGGGCCTGAGGCCGTCCCGGATCAGGCGGGCGGCTCTCCGGTCACGAGCACCGCGACGCCGTCGAGGATGCGGTCCATGCCGAAGGCGAACTCGTCGTCGGGACCGCCCGACATGTCGAAGACCCGGGCTTCGAGAAGCTCGTGGATCTCGGGGAAGCGCTCGGCGTCGGTGAGCCTGGCGAGTGACCGGGCGTAGCCGGACAGCGCCTCCTCGTCGGTGACCCGGGAGGCGTCGAAGGCGTCCTGGAGGTCGGCCAGGAGCGCCACCTCGGTCCTGACGAAGCCGTTGACCAGCAGCAGCGCCGCCAGCTTCGTGTCCGGGTCGAGCCCGGTGCCGCGCAGGCAGCGCAGCCCGGCCTCCAGCCAGGCGACGTGGTTGGGCATGATCCCCGGGCCCGTGATGGGGATGCGCAACGACCAGGGGTGCCTCTGCAGGGAGGCGCGCATGGCGGCGGCCCACCGGTGGACGCCCCGGCGCCAGTCGTCGCCCGGCTCCGGGAGCGGGGGAGGCGGGCCGAGCACCGCGTCCGTGATGAGCATGAGCAGGTCGCCCTTGGAGGTGACGTAGCGGTAGAGCGCCATCGTGGAGACGCCGAGCTCGGCGGCGATCTTGCTCATCGAGACCGCGGGGAGTCCCTCCGCGGAGCCCACCCGCAGGGCCGCCTCCACGATGTGCTCCAGGCTCAGGGTGCGTTTGGGTCCCTTGCCGGGCCGCTCGCGCAGCCCCCAGGCGATCTCCACGCTCTCCGGCACTTCCATCGCGCTCCCGGGCTTGACCGTCCTTTCCTGCGAGTGTATACCTTACGCAATGCCGCGTATGCCATAAACAGTAGAGCGTACGCCATACGCAGGAGGGGTAGTGGAACCAGCGATAGAGGTCGTCGGCCTCACCAAGTCCTACGGCCGGGTCGCCGTCCTGGCCGGTGTCGACCTGCGCGTCGCCAGGGGCAGCGTGTACGCGCTGCTCGGTTCGAACGGCGCGGGCAAGACCACGACCGTGCGCACCCTGGCGACGCTGGTCAGGCCGGACGCGGGACGGGCCACGGTGGCCGGGTTCGACGTCGTGCGCGACCGCCGCCGGGTCCGCCGCGCCATCAGCCTGACCGGCCAGCACGCGGCGGTCGACGAGCTGCTCACCGGCGAGGAGAACCTGCGGATGATGGGGCGCCTGTCCGGCCTGTCGCGCGCGGCGGCCCGCCGCAGGGCGGCCGAGCTGCTGGAGCGGTTCGACCTGGTCGAGGCGGGGAGGCGGCGGGTCGGCACGTACTCGGGCGGCATGTGGCGCCGGCTGGACCTGGCCGCGGGGCTGGTCGGCGCGCCGTCGGTGATCTTTCTCGACGAGCCGACCACCGGTCTCGACGTGCGGAGCAGGCAGGCGATGTGGGAGGTGATCACGCAGCTCGCCGGCTCGGGCACCACGGTCTTCCTGACCACCCAGTATCTGGAGGAGGCCGACAGCCTGGCCGACAGGATCGCGCTGCTCGACGGCGGGAGGGTGGTGGCGGAGGGCACCGCCGACGAGCTCAAGGCGAGGGTCGCCGCCTGGCGGCTGGACCTCGTCCTGTCCGACGCGCGGTCGTTCGCCGAGGTGACGCGCCTTCTCGGGGCGCGTGCCGTCCACACCGATCTCGCCACGCTGACCGTCGGGGCGGCCGTCGACGGGAGCGCCACGGGGATCCGCGCCCTGCTGGACGAGGTGGACCCGGGGCGTTCGGCGGTCAAGAGGTTCACCGTGCGCGGCGCCACGCTCGACGACGCGTTCCTCGCGCTGACGGACAGGGAGCGGGCCGGTGTCTGACCTCACCGCCTGGCCGGTGATGACCGGCCGTGCCGTCCGCCTGTCGCTGCGCAACCTCGACGCGCTGCTCACCTCGTTCCTGCTGCCCGTCCTGGTCATGCTGCTGTTCGTCTACCTGTTCGGCGGCGCGATCCAGACCGGCGTCGACTACGTCACCTACGCCGTCCCCGGCATCCTCGTCATGTGCGCCTCCTACGGCGCCTCCCTGACGGCGGTCGCCGTCAGCCACGACATGAGCCGGGGGATCGTCGACAGGTTCAGGTCGATGGACGTCGGCGGCGGTGCGTTCCTGGGCGGGCACGTGGCCGCCGGCACCGTGCGCAACCTCACCTCGCTCGCCATCGTGTTCGCCGTCGCGTTCCTGCTCGGCTTCCGGGCGGACGCGGGCCTGTCCGGCTGGGCGGCGGCGGTGGGCGTCCTGGTGGCGTTCGTGCTGGCCATGTCCGCGGTCTCGGCCCTGGTCGGCCTGCTGGCCAAGACACCGGAGGTCGCGGGCGGTTTCACCTTCCTGGTGATGTTCCTGCCCTACCCGAGCAGCGCCTTCGTCCCGGTGCACACCATGCCCGCGTGGCTGCACGGGTTCGCGGAGAACCAGCCGGCCACACCGATCATCGAGTCCGTACGCGGCCTGCTGCTCGACCGGCCCGTGGGGAGCGACCCGTGGAAGGCGCTGGCCTGGTGCGGCGGCCTCCTGCTGATCTCGGCGATCTTCTCCGGCAGGATGTTCCGCCACCGCGCCCGCTGAGGTCACCCCGCCCGCTGAGGTCGCGGGAGTGCCGGGAATGCCGGAAGCGCCGGGGTGCCGGGGGCGCCTGGGGCCGCCCCCGGCACCACCGTCCGGGGCTCAGGTGACCAGGGCGAGCCAGCGCGGCGCGTCCCCGAAGGGGGCGGCGCGGGAGGTGACGGCCTCCATCAGCCAGGCGGCCGAGGCACGGGCGTTCTCGACCACGCCGGGCGGGTAGGCGTACTTGACCCGGTGCTCCTCGAACTCGTCCTCGTCGTCCAGGAAGACCCGGCTCGGGCGGCCCTTCAGCAGGTTCCGGCGGGTCCGGATCACGTCGAGGTCCAGGTCGACCATGGTGACCCCGCCGTCTTTCCACTCCGGCACCGTGGAGATGTCGCAGTAGATCTCGTGCTTGTTCGGGGCAGCGTTGAAGGCGGCCGTCCACCAGGCGTCGCGCGGGAAGAGCATCACGAACGGATGGGGCCAGGCGACCGGGGGGCCGTCGCCCTTGCGGCCGCTGGAGCCGGCCACGCAGCCCGTCCACACCCCGTGCTCGTCCTCGCCGAGCAGCAGGCCGCGGTGATGCCAGTGCAGTGACCCGTCGTACTTGCGGTAGACCACGTTCACGCTCTCATAGGACATTCCCCGACACTAAGGCTTGACAGAGATCTATGTATTTCCTACCTTCTAAATAGGTTAAGAGTGTCAGTGAGAAGCCCCGGCTGGCTGACCGGCAACCCTCGCACCGCGGCGGGGTGCCCCCGGGGGAGACCTGGCGGCACGGTGGGCGTGCCGCAAGCGCGGACCCCCTCACCAGGGTCACCGAGACATGCCCGGGAGCGCCACATGTCGAAGACCAGCACACTGAACCACGCGAGCCCCGTCGACCTCGACACCCACGGCCACTACCGGCCCGGTGGCAGGCCCGGCCCGCGCTACCCCTTCCAGGGACGGATCGGCACACCCGCCTTCCCCGCCGAGCCCGGGCGCTACCACCTCTACGTCGCGGCCGTCTGTCCGTACGCGCAGCGCGCGGCCATCGTGCGATCCCTCAAGGGCCTCCAGGACGTGGTCTCGCTCTCCTACGTCGACGACGAGCGCGACGGGCGCGGGTGGGCGTTCCGCGAGCGGCGCGGGGCCGACCCGGTCAACGGGTTCACCATCCTGCGGCAGGCGTACGAGGTGACCGAGCCGGGCTTCGACGGGCACGTCTCGGTGCCGGTCCTGTGGGACAGGGCGACCGGCCGCATCGTCAGCAACGACTTCCCCGACATCACGATCGACCTGGCCACCCGGTTCGGCGGCGACCCCGAGGCCGACCTCTACCCCGAGGAGCTCAGGCCGGAGATCGACGAGCTCAACACGAGGATCTACGAGATCCTCAACACGGCGGCGGGCCGCGTGGCGGCGGCCACCACCGAGGCCGCGTACACCGAGGCGCGCGGGGCCGTGGTCGCCTTCCTGGACGAGCTGGACGCCCGCCTGGCCGACCGCAGGTTCCTGTTCGGCTCGGGGATCACCGAGGCGGACGTGCGGCTCTGGCCGACCCTGCTGCGCTTCGACCTGAGCGACAACCCGGCGGCCAGGATCAGCGAGCGCCCGCTGACCGCCTTCCCCAACCTGTGGGCCTACGCCAGGGACCTGTACGCCCGCCCCGCCTTCCGCGAGAACACCGACTTCACCGTCATCGCCCGCCCGTCGGGCGAGACCGACGCCTGGCGGATCCCGGTCGAGCCGCTGCACGCCGACTGGGACCAGCCGCACCGCAGAGCCGCCGTATGAGCGCCTCGATCGCCGTCGTCGGCGCCGGGCCGACGGGCACCTGCCTGGTGGAGCGCATCTGCGCCAACGCCGCCGACCTGCTCGGCTGGCCGTCGCTGGACGTCCACGTGATCGACCCCCACCCGCCGGGCGGCGGGCGCGTGTGGCGCCACGACCAGCCGGACCTGCTCTGGATGAACTCCACCGCCGCCGACGTGACGCTCTTCACCGACGAGTCGGTGCGCTGCGAGGGACCGATCCGCCCCGGGCCCACGCTGGCCGAGTGGCTCGGCGGCGACCCCGGCAGGTTCGCCTCCCGCCCGGCGCAGAACGGCTACCTCTCCCACGTCTTCCGGCAGGCGGTGGCGACCGCCCCTCGCGGCGTCCGGGTGCACGTGCACGCCGCCCGCGCCGTCGACCTCGCCGACGTCCCCGGCGGGCAGGCGGTGACGCTGGACGACGGCCGGACGATCGAGGCCGACGCGGTGATCCTGGCCCAGGGACACGGCGACGTGACGCCGACGAGGGAGGAGAGCGCGCTGGCCGATCTGGCCGCGCGCGCGGGGCTGCGCTACCTGCCCACTGGCTACACGGCGGACCTCGACCTCGACGGCGTTCCCGCGGGGGAGCCGGCGATCGTGCGGGGGATGGGGCTGGCCTTCGTCGATTTGATGGTGCTGCTCACCTCGGGTCGGGGCGGCCGGTTCGTCCGCGAGTACGACGGGGAACTGGTCTACCTGCCCAGCGGGCGCGAGCCCCTCCTGCACGTGGGGTCGCGGCGCGGCGTGCCGTACCACTCCAAGACCGGTTACCCCTTCACGGGCGCCCGCCCGCCGGTGCCGCGCTTCCTCACCCACGAGGCGCTGGGCGAGGGACCGTGGAACTTCCGCCGGGACGTGTGGCCGCTGGTCGCCAAGGAGCTGGCCTTCGCGTACTACCACGAGCTCATCACCGCCCGCCCCGAGCGCGTCAAGCTGGGATGGGCGGAGTTCGAGGAGGGCTTCGCCGCCGAGGAGTGGCGCAGTCCCGGGATGCGCAAGCTGATCCGCGAGGCCGTGCCCCGGCACCTGGACCGGCTCGACCTCGACCGGCTCGACCGGCCGCTGGACGGCATCCGGTTCGGCGACCAGGCCGGCCTGCAGAAGTGGATGCACGGTTATCTCGCCGTCGACCTGCAACGACGTTCGGACCCGGCGCACAGCGCCGACCACGCGATGATCCTCGGCCTGCTCTCCGTCTACGGTGTCCTCGCCGAGCTGGGCGTCTCCGACCCGTGGTTCGCCGGGTTCTTCAGCTACGTCGCCAGCGGCCCGCCGGGACCCCGGCTGGAGGAGCTGCGCGCCCTGGCCAGGGCGGGGATCGTCACCTTCCTCGGCGCGGACCTCAAGGTCGACCACCACGGCGGGCGCTGGCGGGCACAGAGTCCCACCGTGCCCGGCGGCGTGACGGCCACCACCCTCGTCGAGGCCAGGCTGCCCGCGCCCAGCGTGAGCCGGGCCGTCGACCCGCTCATCGCCGCTCTCCGCGACCGGGGCGAGCTCGACGAGGAGTCGGGCCTGGTGAACGTACGGCCCGCCGACCGCCGCCTGCTCGACAGGTCGGGGACCCCGCACCCCCGCAGGTTCGCCTTCGGTCCCTGGGTCGTCGGCGGCCGGGCCACCGGCGGCTTCGCCAGGCCCCGCCTCAACGCCCCGCTCCTCCGCCACGCCGACGCCCTCGCCCGGATCGTGCTGTCCGAGGCCGCCGGAACCCAGATACGACGGCACGTCGCATGAACCGCCCCGATCGCACCGATCATGCCGGTCGTCCCGGCCGGCGCCCCACCGAGCCGTCCGAGCCCGCCGCACAAAGGCACGTTGTGGAAAAGCACGTCGTACACAGGCATGTCGTACCGAAGCACGAGGAGAAGAACGTGAAGTTGCGATGGGGCGCCCTGGCGTTCGCCGGGGTGCTGGCGCTCACGGCGTGCGGAGCCGGGAGCGGGGCCCCGAGCGCGGCGGCCGGCGGTGAGGGCGGCGGTGGTGATGGCGGGTCGCTCGTGTGGGCGGTGGAGACGCAGCCGATCACCTTCAACCCGCACCAGTGGGGCCAGAACAAGGCCCGTCTGCTGGTCCACAACCAGTTCGACGCGCTGATCGCCCGGGGTGGGAACGGCGAGTTCCTGCCGTGGCTGGCCACGTCCTGGAAGGTCTCCGAGGACGGGCTGACCTACAGCTTCGAGCTCCGCGACGACGTCACCTTCCACGACGGCGAGAAGTTCGACGCCGCCTCGGTGAAGGCCAACCTCGACCAGCTCGTCTCGCCCGGATACAACGCCGCGGTCGGCGCCATCCAGCTGCGCAACTTCGACAGGGCCGAGGCGACCGCGCCGCACACCCTGAAGGTCACGCTGAAGGCCCCCGACGGGCTGTTCCTCGACTTCCTCTCCTCCCCGTACGCGGGCCAGGTCTCCCCGAAGTCGCTGAGGAGCGCCAAGGACCTCAAGGCGGGCGGCGTCGACGTGGTCGGCACCGGGCCGTTCATCCTCGACCGGTTCACCCCCGGCCAGGAGGTCCACTACAGGCGCAACCCGGACTACAACTGGCCGCCCACCGGCGCCGCCCACCAGGGGCCGGCGCACCTGGCCGACATCACCTACCGCTTCCTGCCCGAGGCCGCGGTCAGGGTCGGCGCGCTCACCTCCGGGCAGGTGCAGGTGATCGAGGGCGTGCCCGCCACCGAGATCGGCCTCATCAAGAGCGACCCCGAGCTGAGGCTGGAGACCAGCCTCAACTCCGGAAGCGCGTTCTCCTACTACTTCAACGTCTCCCGCCCCCCGTTCGACGACAAGCGGGTCCGCGAGGCCTTCCGCGACGCCGTCGACGTGGACGCGGTGCTCGACTCCGTCTACCAGGGCACCGCCAAGCGGGCCTGGAGCGTCATCGGCCAGGGCAGCCCGCAGTTCTACGACCCCTCGCTGGAGAAGACCTTCGGCAACGACCCGGCGCGGGCCAACCGGCTGCTCGACGAGGCGGGCTGGAAGGAGCGCGACGCCGAGGGTTTCCGGGTCAAGGACGGCAGGAGGCTGACCGTGCGTACCGTCAACGCCGCGCCGTTCGTCCGCGACCGCCGCGACATCCTCGCCCAGGCGGTCCAGGCGGCCGTCAAGCAGAGCGCGGGGATCGACTTCCAGGTCAAGATCGTGGACCAGGGCACCGCGCAGAAGGCCGTCGACGAGAACGAGTACGAGATCTTCGAGAACTCGCGCGGCGACACCGACGCCGGGGCGGCGCTCAACCTGATCCTGGCGAAGGACGCCGCGATCAACCGCACGAAGTTCGGGAACGCCGAGCTGGACAGGCTGCTCGCCGACGCGTCGGCCGCCGCCGGCCTCGCCGAGCGCAAGGAGCTCTACGCGAAGGTGCAGAAGACCGTCGTCACCGACGAGGCGATCCTGCTTCCGCTCTACGTTCCCGCCGACCAGATCGCCTACCGCGCCGCGGTCACCGGGATCACCTTCGAGCCGGTCTCCGGCACTCCCAACAGTGCTTACGACGTCCGGACAGGGACGTGAGCACTCTCACACTCACCCGGCGGCGGGGGCTGGCCGCCGCCGGGTGGTTCGGCCCGGTGGTCCGGCGGCTCGGTGCTGGCGTCGCCGTGCTCTGGGCCGCCGCCACCGCGGCCTACCTCGCCCTGATGTTCGCCCCCGGCGACACGGTCGACGTGCTCGTCGGCGACGGCCTCGACACCCCCGAGCGTCGGGCGCAGATCATCGCCGAGTGGGGGCTGGACCGCTCCCCGCTCCAGCAGTACGGCGACTATCTGCTCCGCCTGTTCCAGGGAGACCTGGGCCGCTCCTACATCCTGCAGCGCGGCGTCGGGGACATCCTGGCCTCGCAGATCCGGCCGACGATCCAGCTCGCCCTCACCGCCGCGCTCTTCGGGGTCGTCCTGGCCCTGGTGCTCGCTCTGGCCACCGCCGGCCGCAGCCCCTGGCTCGGCGGCCTGGTCGGGCTGTCGGAGCTGGTCGTCGTCTCGGTCCCGCCGTTCCTCATCGGCATCCTGCTGCTCGCCGTCTTCTCCTTCGCCCTCGGCTGGTTCCCCGTCGCCGGGGACAGGGGACCCGTCTCCCTCGTACTGCCGGGGCTCGCGCTCGGGCTGCCGATCGCGGGGGTGCTCGGCCAGGTGCTCCGCGAGGGCCTGGAACGGGCGCTGGAGGAGCCGTTCGCGGTGACCGCCCGCTCGCGCGGCATCACCGAGTGGCGGCTCGTCGCCCGGCACGCGCTGCGTCACGCGCTGCTCCCCGCCGTCACCCTCACCGGCTGGTTCGTCGGCTTCCTGCTCGGCGGCGCGATCGTCGTGGAGGCCGTGTTCGGCCGCCCGGGGCTCGGCCAGGTCACCGTCGGCGCGGTGAACAGCAAGGACATGCCCCTGGTGATGGCGGTCGTGCTGATCTCCGCCCTCGCCTACGTGACGGTCAGCACGATCGTCGACCTCGCCTACCTCGCGATCGACCCCCGCCTCAGGAGGAGCCGATGACGGTCCCGTCGCGCAAGGATCCCGCGGTGGTCCTGCCGGGAGGGGCGCCCTCGCCGTACGACCCGAGGAGAGGCCGATGACGACGATCACGGAGGTCCCCGGTGTCGCGGCCGTCGCCCCCGCTCCGGCCGGGCGCGGGTACGGCTTCAGCGCGCCGCTGGTCGCGCCGCTGCTGTTCCTGGCGGTCGCCGCCGTCGCCGCCGTGGCGCCCGGCCTGCTGACCGGTGTCGACCCGCTGGCCGCCGACCCGCTGCGCGCGCTCGCCGGGCCGAGTGCCGAGCACTGGTTCGGCACCGACCACCTCGGTCGTGACGTGCTGTCGCGCGTCGTCCACGGTGCCGGGCACTCGCTGAGCATCGGCGCCGCCGCCGTCCTGCTCGCCGCCGGGGCCGGTGCCCTGCTGGGCGTGCTGGCCGGGCTGTCCCCCCGCTACGTCGACGAGTTGCTCAGCCGCCTGTTCGACGTCGTGGCGACCTTCCCCGAACTGCTGCTCGCCCTGCTGGTCATCGCCGTCACCGGTCCCGGCACCGGCAACGTGATCCTCGCGATCGGCATCGCGCAGATCCCCAACTACGCCCGGGTGATCCGTGCCCAGACGTTCGTGGTGCGCCGCTCCGGCTACGTCGAACAGGCGGTCACCTTCGGACTGGCCAGGCCGATCCTGGTCGCCCGCCACGTGCTGCCCAACGTGCTGGGCCCGCTGCCGGTGCTCGCCACGATCGGCATGGGCACCGCCATCATCGCCACCTCCGGGCTCAGCTTCCTCGGCATGGGCCCGCAGCCGCCCAGCCCGGAGTGGGGCTCGATGCTGTCGGAGGCCCGCAACTACCTGCGCGTCGCCTGGTGGACCGTGCTCTTCCCCGGCCTCTCCGTCACCCTGACCGTCATCAGCCTGACGCTCGTCGGGCGCCGCCTGCAGCGCCGTTTCGAGGGGAGAAACCGATGAGCCTCATCGACGTCGAGGACCTGCGGGTCGGTTTCCCCCGGGCGGGGGTGCGGGCCGTACGGGGAGTGAGCCTGTCGATCGAGGCGGGCGAGTGCGTGGCGATCGTCGGGGAGTCCGGCTCCGGCAAGAGCGTCACGGCCAGGACGCTGGTCGGGCTGGCCGGTTCCGGTTCCGGTGCCGAGGTCGCCGAGGTCGCCGAGGTCACGGCCTCCCGGTTCGAGGTGAACGGCCGGGACGCGCTCCGGTTCGGCGCCCGCGACTGGCGACGGCTGCGCGGCCGGTTCGCGGGGCTGGTGTTCCAGGACGCGCTGACGTCGCTCGACCCGCTCCGTACCGTCGGCGACGAGATCGCCGAGGTGCTCGCCACCCACGACGTCGTACCCCGCGCCGCCCGCGGGGAAAGGGTGATCGAGCTGCTGGAGGCGGTCGGGGTGCCGGAACCGCAGGTGCGGGCCCGGCAGTACGCCCACCAGCTGTCCGGGGGACTGCGCCAGCGCGCCCTGATCGCCTCCGCCATCGCCGCGGACCCGCCACTGATCATCGCCGACGAGCCGACGACCGCGCTCGACGTCACCGTGCAGGCCCAGATCCTGCGGCTGCTCGCCGCCCGCAAGGCCGAGGGCACCGCACTGCTCATGATCAGTCACGACCTCGCCGTGGTCTCCGCGGTCGCCGACCGCGTACTGGTCATGAAGGACGGTGTGATCGTCGAGGAGGGGCCGACGGGACGCGTGCTGTCCGTGCCCCGGCACGACTACACCAGGCTGCTGCTCGCCGCCGTCCCCTCCGCCGTCTCGCGCGGCACCCGTCTTTCCGCCATCGCCGCCGGGGGGATCGCGCTGCGCACCCCGCTGCCGGAGCGGACCGTGGACCACACCGCGCCGGTCCTGGAGGTCTCGGGGCTGTCGGCCGCGTACGGCTCGCGCACGGTGGTCGACGACGTGTCCTTCGAGGTCTACCCGGGAGAGACACTCGGCATCGTGGGAGAGTCGGGTTCGGGGAAGACCACGGTCGCCCGGCTCGTCCTCGGACTGCTCGAACCGGCCTCGGGTGAGGTCCGGCTGGGCGGCGAGCCCTGGTCGGGGATCCGTGAGCGCGGGCGGCGTTCCCGCAGGTCCCGCATCCAGGTGATCTCCCAGAATCCGCTCGGCTCCTTCGACCCCCGCTACACGGTGGGGCGCCTGGTCGCGGAACCCCTCCGCGGCGTGTCCTTCGAGCGCGACTCCCCGCGCGGCGTCTCCTTCGGAAGCGGTTCCCCGCGCGGCTTCTCCTCCGGGGACGGTTCCTCGCGCGGCGTCTCCTCCGGGAGAGCGTCTTCGGGCGGCGCTCCTTTCAGGCGCGGATCCTCGCGCGGCACCCCTGCGGAGCACGGTTCATCGCGCGGCGTTCTCCTCGACCGGGTGGCCGGGCTGCTGGAGCGGGTCGGACTCCCGGCGGACGTCGCCGGCCGGCACCCCCGGCGCCTGTCCGGCGGCCAGCGCCAGCGGGTGGCCATCGCCAGGGCCCTCGCCACCCGCCCCGACGTGCTCGTCTGCGACGAGCCGGTCTCCGCGCTGGACGTGTCGATCCAGGCCCAGGTGCTCGACCTGCTCGCGGAGATCCAGGCCGCCGACGGGACCGCGCTGATCTTCATCTCCCACGACCTCGGGGTGGTCCACCACGTCGCCGACCGGGTGCTGGTCATGCGCGGGGGACGGGTCGTGGAGGAGGGGCACGTGGATGAGGTGTTCTTCCTGCCCCGGCACGACTACACCCGCGAGCTGCTCGGCGCGGTGCCCAAACTGGTGCCGGCCGAGCCCTGACGGAGACCGCGGATGTCGGGCAGGGCCAGCACCCCCAGGCAGGAGACCGCCAGCAGCGCCGCCGCCCCGTACAGGGCGGGAGCCGTGCCCACCGCCCCGGCCAGCGGCCCGGCCAGGGCCATGCCGAGAGGGGTGAGCCCGAGGGAGAGCAGCCAGTCGTACGCGGACACCCGTGAGATCGCCTCGGCCGGGATGTGCTCCTGCACGGCGGTCTCCCACATGGGGGACATGAAGGCCAGGCCCCCGGTCATCAGCCCGTAGGCCGCCGCGACGGTCAGCGCGGGCGCCTCGGCGGCGAGCAGGACCAGGGGCAGGGCGCCGAGCGCGAGCGCGAGGTTGGCCACGACCAGGGGCCGTCGTGGCCTCGCCCGCAGTGCCAGCAGCGCGCCGCACAGGGCGCCGACCGTGCCACCCTGCACGATCGTGCCCCAGGCGAGCTCGCCACCGAGACTCGTGACGGCGATCACGGGCCCGATCGTGATCAGGGCGCAGCGGCTGAGGTTCCACAGGGAGTGGCCGACGAGGTTCGTCCAGTACCACCGGTGGCGGCGCAGCTGCGCCCAGCCCTCGGCCAGCTGCCTGGCGAACCGCTCGCGCGGCGCGGGCGGGATCGGCGCGAGCCGGAGCCGGCCCAGCAGCACCGCGCTGACCGTGAACGTCACGGCGTCCAGGAGCAGCGCCCAGCCGGGCCCGGCGGTCAGCGCGAGGGCGGTGGCGATCCCCGGGCCGAGCAGCATGGACCCGCGCTGGGCGATCGCCATGAGCGCGTTGGCCCGGGGAAGGTGCTCCGCCGCCACGGTGGCGGGCACCAGGCCGGTCGTGGCGGGCAGGAAGAACGCGGAACCGGCCCCCGAGACGGCGGCCAGCGCCGCCAGGTGGACGATGTCGACCGTACCGGTGATCAGCTCGAAGCCCATGGCGGCGTGGGCGAGCCCGCGCACCACGTCCGCGCCCATCATCACGCGACGGCGCGGGAGCCGGTCGGCCCACACGCCGCCGGGCAGCATCAGCGCCACCGTGGCGATCGACTGGGCGGCCAGGACCACCCCGAGGTCGGTGGCCGAGCCCGTCGCGGTGACGATCGCCAGCGCGAGGGCCACGACGGTGATGGAGTCGCCGATGTGCGAGAGGGTCTGGCCGGTCCACAGCAGGCGGAAGCGAGGATCTCGCAAGGGGGCCCAGGGGCCACGCGAAGGGGTCATGGATGGGAAATTACTACGAAAACATAATATATGCATCCGTACTAAAGGTGGCATGACGTCGACGCGACCCGGCGGAGGGCGGCGTTACCCTTTGGGCATGCCAGAGCCTGATTCCATCGACCGGCACATCGCGCACTGGTCCCGGGAGCTGTCCGACCTCGATCCGCAGGTCGAGGGGATCGTCACGCGCATGCAGGCGCTCGTGCGGCTGCTCAGCCGTAACAAGCACGCCTGGCTGACCGCCGGAGGGCTCAAGCCCTGGGAGTTCGACGTCCTCCACCACCTGGTCGCGGCCGGTCCGCCCTACCGGGCGACCCCTTCGCTGCTTGCCGGGTGGCTCGACACCCACCCGGCCACGCTGACCAACCGGCTCGACCGGCTGGAGCAGGCCGGATACGTCGACCGCGTGCACGATCCCGGCGACCGCCGCCGCCTGCTCGTCGCGCTGACCCCCGCCGGGCGCGCCGTCTGGCAGGAGCGCATGGACCAGGGCGACCTCTCGGAGCGGGAACTGCTCGGCCCGCTCGACCCCGGGGAGCGCGAGGTCCTCGACGGTCTCCTGCGCAGGATGGTCCGGAACGCGGAGCGGGACGGCCCGCCGCTGATGCCCGATTGGCCGTCCGGGCCGGGTCCGGGTCCGGGGTCGAGGGTGGGGGTGGAATCGGTGGCGGGGCCGGGTTCCGGTACGGATACGGGGTCGAGCCGGCCGGGCGGGTGATCTCGGGAGTGGAGACGGCCGGCCCGGGGATCTCGGAACCGGTTCCGAGATCCCCGGGCCGGCCGTCGGACGATCCTCTGCGCGGGAGGGGCGGTCAGAGCAGCCGGCGGGCTCCCGCGGCCGGGGTCGCCGGGTAGATCTCCGGCGCGGCCCAGCCGCGCTCGGCGTAGGCCTCGGTCACCGACTCCCGCACGGACTCCACCCGGTCGTCGGCGACCAGCGCGATCGCCGACCCGCCGAACCCGCCCCCGGTCATCCGCGCCCCTCGCGCCCCGCCCCTGACCGCCGACTCCACGGCCACGTCCAGCTCGGCGCAGGACACCTCGAACTGGTCGCGCAGCGACAGGTGTGAGGCGTTCAGCAGCGACCCGATCTCCCGCACCGCACCGGCCCGCAGCATCCCGATCACCGCCTCGACCCGGTGGTTCTCCGTCACCACGTGCTGGGTGCGCCTGCGCTCGTCGCCGCTCAGCTGCGCGAGGGCGCCCGCCAGGTCCGTGACGTCGCGCAGCGCGTCGACGCCCAGGTGCTTGGCGGCGTTCTCGCAGTCCTTGCGACGGCGGGCGTACTGCCCGTCGGCGAGCTCGTGGTGCACCCCGGTGTTGATGATCAGCAGCTGCAGGCCGTGACTGGCCAGGTCGAACGGGATGTTCCTGGTCCCGAGGCTCCGGCAGTCCATGAACAGAGCCTTCCCCTCCTCGCCGAGGGCGGAGGCCGCCTGGTCCATGATCCCGCACGGCATGCCCACGAAGTCGTTCTCGGCCTTCTGCGCGGCGAGGGCGATCTCCATCCTGGTCAGGCCGAGCCCGTACAGCTCGTTCAGTGCCGTACCGACGGCCACCTCCAGCGCCGCGCTCGACGACAGTCCCGCTCCCCGGGGCACGTCCCCGTCGATCACCACATCCGCACCGCCGACCTGCTGTCCTCCCTGGCGGAAGGCCCAGAACACCCCGACCACGTAGCGTGCCCAGCCCTCGGCCTCGTCGAGCGTCGCCAGCGTCACCGGTTCGCCCGCCTGCAGCGACCGCAGCCTGATCACCCCGTCCTCGCGCGGCGACACCGCCGCGGTCACCCCCCACGGCAGCGCGAACGGCAGAACGAACCCGTCGTTGTAGTCGGTGTGCTCCCCGATCAGGTTGACCCGCCCCGGAGCGTGCCACACCCCGGCCGGTTCCGTGCCGTACGAGTCCCTGAAAGCTTCAACAACGCGCATGATCCAACACTCCTCAACAAGGTTCACCAGTAGGGTAGCGAGTCCGCCGGAGCCCAGGTCCCGCGCTTGATCCTCCCGAAGGTCACATCTTGAACCCGTCCCGCCCGGCAGGTGTGCGAACAGCGTCTACGTTTGGTTGAATGCCGCGTACGGCGTGCGCGAGGGGCGGTAGCTCAGCCGGTTAGAGCAGGGGACTCATAATCCCTGGGTCGCGGGTTCGAGTCCCGCCCGCCCTACCCTCTCCGATCACACGAAAAGCGCCTTTGGCCTGCGTGTTCGCGGTCGAGGGCGCTTTCGTCGCGTCCGGCTGTCACCGATCGCCGCCGGTCTTCGGCGGTTGACCGTGCCGAATACGTGCTGAGATTCCGGCAGCGGCGCTTGGGGCGGGGATCGTGCGGTACGAAGTTCCCAGGTCAGGGACGCAGCAACTGGACGACGGCGACGGTGCCGACCGCCACGATGAGGCCGCGCAGCACCGCGGGGCTGAGCCGGCGGCCCACCCTGGCCCCGATCGAGCCGCCGAGGGCGGAACCGATCGCGATGAGCGCGACGGCCGTCCAGTCGAAATCCGCGGAGAAGAGGAAGAAGATCGCGGCGGCGGTGTTGACGACGGCGACGAGGACGTTCCTGGCGGCGTTGAGGCGTTGCATGGTCTCGTCGAGGAGCACGCCCATCAGGGACATGTAGATGATCCCCTGGGCGGCGGAGAAGTAGCCGCCGTAGACGCTGGCGAGTGTCAGCCCGGTGAGAAGCAGCGGGCCGCCGTCGGGATGGGCGGTGCCGCTGACGCGTTCGCGGCGTCGCCGCACGCTCCTGCCGATCCGGGGCTGGAAGATGACCAGGACGAGGGCGAGGCCCACCAGGGCCGGCACGATCCTCTCGAACGCCGTGGCGGGCAGGGTCAGCAGAAGCGTGGCCCCCGTGAGGCCGCCGAGCAGGGCGCCGACGCTCATCTTCAGGATGCGTCGGCCCTGGCCGCCGAGCTCCGCGCGGTAACCGATCGCCCCGCTGATGGAGCCGGGGATCAAGCCGAGTGTGTTGGAGACCGCGGCGGTGACGGGCGGCATCCCGGTGGCGAGCAGAACGGGAAAGGTGATCAGCGACCCGGAGCCGACGACGGTGTTGACGGCGCCGGCGCAGGCGCCCGCCGCGAAGACGGCGAGCATCTCCCACGGCGTCACCCTGTCTCCTCCCTCGCGGAGTCGGCGTTCATGTCCGGCCAGGCGACATGCGACGGCGATGCCGCATGGCGCATGGCGCATGGCGCACCAGCTTAAGCGCCCCGGATCCCTCGACCGGTGGCCTGGTCGGACTCCGCCTCGATCAAGGAGGGTCCCGGCCCTTTCACGATGAGGCGTCGAGGGCGTCGCGGGCGTCCATGAGGGCGAAGCCGAGCAGGTTCAGGCCCCGCCACGTGGCGGGGGAGGCGGCGCGTTCGTCGTCGGCGGTGAGCCCGATGCCCCAGACCCGGTCGACGGGGCTGGCCTCGACCAGGACCCGGGAGCGGGTGCCGAGCAGGAAGTCCCTCAGCTCGGGGTGCTCGCCGAACTTGGCGATGTTGCCGCGCACCACGATCCCGTACCGGTGCTCGTCCCACACGGCCTCGTCGAAGCCGCGGACCTCGCGGCCGAGTTTCTTGGCCTCGCCGGGGTGCTCGGCGGCGAGGATCCGCGCGGCGGTCTCGCCGTCGCCGAACAGCCATGCCTTGTGCGCCATCATGTAGTGCTCGGCCGACCGGAAGCCGTGCCCCTCCGAGGTGAAGACGGCCTCCCACCACTGGCTGAGGCATCCGGCGCCGATCCCGCCGTCACGCGGCGGCCGGTGGCCCCAGAAGAACAGGTAACGCAACCGCTCCCCGTCTCGCTCGGCTGCGACGGCCTCGGCGACCGAGCGGGGCGCTCTGATGAGATCGGACACCGGTACACCGTGCCACGGGTGGCCGCCGGACGGCCACCGGGTTACCGGCTCGGCCGGGAAGACCTCGGCGCCGGCCGCGGATGACCGGCCTCCGGCATGGTCACCGTCCGCGGATGGCCGGCCGTCCATCATGGTCACTGTCCGCGGACGACCGGCCGGTCGGCGTGATCACCGCCCGCGCCGACGATGTCGATAATGGGACATGCCCTTCACCCTGAGCCACGCCGTCGCGATCCTGCCGCTGCGGCGGTGGTTACCCCCTTCGGCGCTGGCGATCGGCGCGATGGTGCCCGACCTGCCGTACTACCTGCCGTTGCCCTTCTCCTCGAGGACCACCCACGGCTGGCCGGGCGCGCTGCTGGTGGATCTGCCCGTGGGAGTGGCGGTGCTCGTCGTCTTCAACCTGCTGCTGCGCGCGCCGTTGACGGCGCTCGCCCCGGACGGGTTGCGCGCGCGGCTGCCCGACCCGGCGCCGTCCGGGCGCGGGATCGCGGTGGTGGCCGCGCTGCTGGCGGGCGTCGCCACGCACGTGGTGTGGGACGGGTTCACCCAGGTGGGAGGCTTCGCCGTGGTGCACTGGCCGGCGATGCGCGTCTCGGTCGTCGGGGCGCACCGGGTGTTCAACGTGGTGATGTACGTCAGTTCGCTGGGCGGGCTCCTGGTCCTGGCCTGCTGGTTCGCTCTGTGGTACCGGCGCGCCGCCGTACGGCCGGGACGCCTGCCCGGCGTGACGGGGCGGTCGCGCGGGTGGGTCCTGGCCGCGGGGGCGGGCGCCGCGGCCGTCGGCGCGGCCGTGCTGGGGAGCGGTGACCGTGCCGCGGTGAGCCTGTACGACCTGGTGCGGTGCGTGATCCTGGGCGCGATGATCGGGGGAGGCGTCGTCCTGGCCGGCTACGTGGTCGCGTGGCACGTGTGGTCGGCGGCGCGCTCCCGGCGGGACACGCCGCGACCGGATCGAATCGAGGACCACGTTCGTTGACGGGCCCGAGCCGTCCGCCCGCGGCGCCCGGGGCGATCCGGAAGGGCGAACATCGGTGAGCCGGCCGCCGCGACCGGGCGGTCCCGGGTCCCACGCGTCTCAAGGTGGTGTCGCGCGGCGGTGGCGGGGTACCCCGTTCAGGGGGAAAACTCCAGCTCACGGTGCTTGATCGGCTCGGGAAGGACACGGACTATGCCTCTGAGGCGGCCCGGTCGCACCGGGCGCGGAAGCCGGGATCTGGAGATCAACCCGATCTTCAGCCGGGAGCCCCGCCGGGTCCCGCGCCACGCCATGCCGGACGGGGAGATGGAACCGGACACGGCCTACCAGCTGGTGCACGACGAGTTGATGCTGGACGGCAACGCGCGGCTGAACCTCGCGACGTTCGTCACCACCTGGGCGGAGCCGCAGGCGCTGAGGCTGATGGCCGAGTGCGTCGAGAAGAACATGATCGACAAGGACGAGTATCCGCAGACCGCGGAGCTGGAGATGCGGTGCGTGGACATCCTCGCCCGGCTCTGGCACGCCGAGGACCCCCACCGCGCGACAGGCTGCTCGACGACCGGGTCGAGCGAGGCGGCGATGCTGGGCGGTCTGGCGCTCAAGCGGCGCTGGCGGCACCGGCGCCGCGCGAAGGGCCGCCCCGCCGACCGGCCCAACCTGGTGATGGGCGTCAACGTGCAGGTCTGCTGGGAGAAGTTCGCCGACTACTTCGACGTCGAACCCAGGTACGTGCCCATGGAGGGCGATCGATACCACCTGAGCCCCGAGACGGCGGTCGAGGCGTGCGACGAGAACACCATCGGTGTCGTCGCCGTCCTCGGCTCCACGTTCGACGGCAGCTACGAGCCCGTCGCCGGCATCGCGGCGGCCCTGGACGAGTTGCAGGCCCGCACCGGCCTCGACGTGCCGATCCACGTGGACGGCGCCTCCGGTGCCATGATCGCGCCTTTCCTCGACCCGGGCCTGCACTGGGACTTCCGGGTGCCGCGGGTGGCGTCGATCAACACCTCCGGGCACAAGTACGGCCTGGTGATGCCCGGAGTGGGCTGGGTGCTGTGGCGCGACTCCCCGGCGCTCCCCGACGACCTGGTCTTCCACGTCAACTACCTCGGCGGGGACATGCCGACCTTCGCGCTGAACTTCTCCCGGCCGGGTGCCCAGGTGGTCGCGCAGTACTACAACTTCCTGAGGCTGGGCTTCGACGGTTACCGCCGGGTACAGCGGACGTGCCGGGACGTGGCGACCCGCCTGGCCGGGGAGATCGCCGGGCTGGGTCCGTTCGAGCTGATCACCGACGGCGGTGAGACCCCGGTGTTCGCCTTCCGAGTACGGAAGGGGGTCGACGGCTTCACGGTCTTCGACGTCTCCGCCGCGCTGCGTGAGCGCGGCTGGCTGGTACCCGCCTACACCTTCCCCGCGAACCGTACGGACCTGGCGGTACTGCGCGTCGTCGCCCGCAACGGCTTCAGCCACGACCTGGCCGATCTGTTACTGGAGGACCTGCGCAGGGTGCTGCCCCGGCTGGAGGCTCAGGGCGGGCCGCGCCGCACCGCCGGCGACGCCGGAGGCTTCGCGCACGGCACCGAGAGCAAGAGCCCCCGCCGTCACGGCCACGGCTGAAGGCGCGCGGCGGCGATCGAAGACGTCCGCGCCGGACGGGGGAGAACCGGCGCGGGCGGAGGACGAGGGAGAAGGAGAGATCGGGATGTGCCGTCTGTTTGGCATGAGCAGCGCGCCTCAGCGTACGTGTGCCACCTTCTGGCTCCTGGACGCGCCGGTCAGCATGAGCGAGCAGAGCCACCGCTACCCCGACGGGACCGGTCTGGGCTACTTCGACGCCGACGGCACCCCGGAGGTGCACAAGACGCCCGTCGCCGCCTACCGGGACCAGTGCTTCGCCGAGGAGGCCAAGGAGACGGAGTCCGCCACCTTCGTGGCCCACGTGCGTTTCGCCTCCACCGGTGGCCTGGAGAAACGCAACACGCATCCCTTCCTGCAGGACGGGCGGCTCTTCGCCCACAACGGGGTGATCGAGGGCCTGGACGAACTCGACGCGGAGCTGGGCGAGTACCGGGATCTGGTCGGGGGGGAGACCGACTCCGAGCGTTTCTTCGCGCTGATCACCCGTGAGATCAGGGCGCACGGCGGCGACGTCGCCGCCGGTATCGAGGCCGCCGCCCGCTGGGTGGCCGAGAACCTGCCCGTCTACGCCCTCAACCTGGTCCTCAGCACCCCGCGGGATCTGTGGGCGCTGCGTTACCCCGAGACCCACCAGTTGTACGTGCTCCAGCGTGCCGCGGGCGGGTGCCGCGGCGGACGGCACCTCGACCAGAGCGGCACCGACGGCCGCATCCGCGTCCGTTCCCGCGATCTGATGGATGTCCCCGCCTTCGTGGTCGCCAGCGAGCACATGGACGACCATCCCGACTGGTGCCCGATGGAGCCCGGCGAGCTGCTCCACATCGGACCGGGCCTCGACCCCACCCGCCGGATCGTGCTGCCCGACGAGCCCGCGCACCGGCTGAGCCTCGCCGACCTGCGCCCCGAGGCCGCCGCCTCGCAGCAGGTCACCTGACGCCGTGCGCGGCGAACCGCCGCCCAGGGACGAGGGGGCACGACATCAGGCCCGGGACCGCCGTTGCGGATGACCGGAGGGACGGGTGAGAAGGAACCCGCGCCACGTCGACGGACTCGCCGCCGGGGCGGACCGTTCCTCCGGCGACGGTGACGGCGACGGCGACGGGCGGCGCGGGGGTGTGCCGGCGGTTCCGGCCGTCGGGCGGTGTTCCGGTACGCCTTCCGTCGCGGAGGTGGTGGAGGCGGTCCGGTATTCCAGGTCCTGCGTGAGAGCGCACATCACGCGGCCCGCGGGGACGTCTGCGGAGCCGTCGTCCCGGAGGGGTCGATCACGATGCCGGTGACGTCCAGATCTTCGATCATGCGCCGGAGCGCGGGCTCGGTGAGCCGGATCCAGCGCTGGCCGGCGCCGAGCACCTTGGCCAGGCGCATCGGCGAGGAGAAGGCGGCCGCCGTCCTCCTGCCCGAATCGGTCCTGAACAGCCGCAGCGACATGCTGAAGGCGCCTTCACGGACCGGCACGTATAACGGGACTTCCGACATTGCTTCCTCCTGATGAGAAGTCGTACGAAAACGACGTTATCTCCGTTCTGGTGGATTTTGGTGTTATCTCTACGTGATTCAGACGGGGGGCGCCGGAAGCGTTGACGCCGCGTTGACGCGCGGCGCGCCGCTGCCGGGGCGTGCGGGAGGGCGTCGCCTTCGGCCGGGGCCCGTCCGGGAGACGGCCCGCCGCCCTGCTGCGCCGCCGGCCGTTCCGCCGTCCCCGGCCCGGTCCTCGCCGTTCTGCCGGGTCGGGCGACCCGGTGCGGAACGTGTCGCGTACCGGGTCGCCCGGCGCGGTGGGCGGGGAATCCCCGTGCCCGTCGTCGGTGGTGTGGATCCGCCCGGTCGGTGGTGTGGCTCTGTCCGGGAGGGGCTCGCGAACCGGAAGATGTGTAGGCCTATCAGGCGATCAAATATGAACTGTTGTGATTTTTCGTGAACGTCCGGACGGTATGTGTTCCGAGGCTTCAGGGATCCCTCTTTCCCCGGTTTCTCGTTGTCGCGCCACGGGTGTTCCGGCCGCGGAGGCCTGTTGCGACACGAGCGGAGCCAGGAAGCGGCCGTCGACGCCGGACGCTTTTCATCCGATCCAGGTCGGCGGTTCTCCCGTGGGGGATTTCTTTGTTCTGTGGCCAAACCCGTTGGTTCCGCAGCGGGCCCGCTACCTTTGCCGTCAGGCCGGAGCGGGGCCGGCGCGACCGGCCGGTTCTCGTGTCAGGAATGCCCGTGGACCGGAAAAGGAAAGGCCGGTTGGAGGAGACCCTCTTTAGGCTTGGTTTGCTCGGGAATGGCTTTATGGCGAAAGGGGGCGACGTCCATGTTGATGTCGGTGGAAACGTTGACCTTGTCTGGCGAGAAACCAATATTCAGGGTCATCGACGGGATCGGCGCCCGCTGCTAGTGTTTCGCCCAACCGACGGATTCGCCCAACCGACGGATTCGCCTAACCGGCGATGTGCGCCTATCGGGATAAATCGCATTTATCTGCTTGAGCCGGGTTGAGTCTGGTTAAAGGGGGTGTCTCATTTCTGGTCTGGATGGTGACGACTCCGAATCCCGGACAGGCGCGGGAAACGTCAGGACCGGCCCCTCGTCGTCCTCGAAGATCGAGTCGACCTACAACGAGCTCACGGCACTGGTGAGCGGGATCGCGGGGCCCGACCGGCACTACGGCTTCTGGGCGGGTCCCCGGGACGTCGCGCCGATCCTGGAGGCCACCGAGCGGATGACCGACTTCGTGGTGGCCAGGCTGGGGGTGGGGCAGGGCTCCCGGGTGCTGGACGTGGGCTGTGGTGACGGCCGCCCGGCCGTGCGCCTGGCCCGGACCCTGGGCGCGCGGGTCGTGGCGATCGACGTCGACCGGGAGGCACTGCGCGACGGAGCCGAGCACGCCGCGGCGCAGGGCGTGGCGGAGATGGTGCGGTTCCGGCACGTCGACGCGATGGACCTGCCGTTCGCCGACGCCTCGTTCGACGCGGTGCTGGCCTTCGAGGTCACCCCGAACCTCGACGTCGAGGCCTTCTACCGGAGCGTCGCCAGGGTCCTGTGCCCGGGGGGCCGCCTGGTGGTCGAGACGCCTTACCTGCGGGTTCCGATGACCGAGAAGGTCCGCGAGCGCGTCGGCCCCCACCTGGCCAGGCTGGACGCCGTGTCGCTCGACGCGCCGGAAGACCACCTGGCGGCGGCGCGGCGGGCCGGGATGGCCGCCACGGAACTCGTCGACATCACCGAGGACGTGCGTGACTCCCTCTCCAGACTCGCGCGCGGGCCGCGGGAGCGCAGGGCACGGCTGGAGGCCGGCCGCGGGACGCCCGGCACCGCGCGGCCGCCCGCGGCCTTCGCCGCGTGGGCGGACGCCGCCGAGATCGGCGGGGTGGTCATGACCTTCACCAGGACGGAGCACTGACATGACGGATGTGACGGTCATCGGGGCCGGGGTGGTCGGTTCCGCGATCGTCCGGGCCTGCGTCGACTCGGGCCTGGAGGTCTCGGTCTGGAACCGTACGCCGGAACGTTCGCAGAGGCTCGCGGGACGGGACGTCCACCTCCACGCGACGGCCGCCGAGGCGATCGAGGCCTCCCCGATCGTGCTGCTGTGCCTTCTCGACTACGAGATCACCCACGCGGTCCTCGACGAGACCGCGGCCGACCTCTCCGGCAGGCTCGTCGTCCAGCACGCCAGCGGCATCCCCGACGACGTCGCCCCCCTGCGGAAGCGGGTGGAGGCCGCGGGAGGCAGATACCTGGAGGCCGCGATCCTCAACTACCCGGACGCCATCGGCACCGAAGACTGCTTCACCGTCTACGGCGGGGCGGCCGAGGACTTCAAGGAGCTGGCGGGCGTGACAGAGGCGCTGTCCGGCAAGCAGGTGCGCCTGGGCCCCGACCCCGGTTACGCCAAGGCCTACCACGTCGTCTCCAGCGCCTTCTATTACGCCTTCGTCAGCGGTTTCCTCGAATGCTCGGCCATCGCGGAGAGTATGAGAGTCCCCCTCAACGACTTCGCGGAGTCCGTGCCGCTCTACGACCCCGGTTTCCAGAACACGATCGGTGTCGGTCTCGGTCTCATCGCGCGCCGTGACTACACCTTCGAGCAGGCTCCGCTCACCTCGCACCTGGCCGTCCTCAACAACCTGGCGGGCGTCGCGGAGCGGGCGGGGATCGACCAGTCCTACCTCGTTGTGATGCGCGAGCGCGTGCTGAGGGCGATGGAGCAGGGTTACCGGCGCGAGCACGTGGCGGTGCTCACCGAACAGTTCCGCAGCCGCCGAGCGGCCATCCATGACCGCTGAGGGGAAGCATGCACGGGTTTGAACCGGCCAACGGCGAGCCACCTGACGGCTCCGACGGCTCCGACGGCTCCGACGGCCCCGACGGCCCCGACGGCCTTGACGGCCTTGACGGCCTTGACGGCCTTGACGGCCTTGACGGCCTTGACGGCCTTGACGGCCACGACGGCCTTGACGGCCCCGATGGCTTCGGCGGCTCCGACGATCTTGACGGTCCTGACGGCTCCGGCGGCCCCGATGGCTTCGGCGGCCTTGACGGCTCCGGTGAGAACGGTGGGACCGGCGGCGTCGCGAGGCCCGGTTCCCCGAGGCCGGGCACTCCCGGTCTTCCCGACCCGGGCGTCCCCGGCCCCGGGATTCCCGGCCCCGGGGTTCCCGGCCCTGGAATCCCCGGTCCGGGCGTCCCCGGCCCCGGGAGTCCCGATCCCGGCCCCCGGGGTCCCGGCATGCCCGATCCCGGCGCTCCCGACCTCGGGATTCCGGGTGCGGGCACCGCGGCCGCCGGCATCGCCTGCCGCCTTCCCCGCGCACCCGTCCCCGCCGTTCGTACGGGTGGCGACGTGGTGTTCATGTTCCCCGGCGGGGGGACGTGGTATCCCGGGATGGGCCGCGAGCTCTACCGCGACGAACCGGTCTTCCGCGCGGTCGTGGACGAGTGCCTGGACCTGCTGCCCGGCCGCTCCGCCGAGCGGCTGCACGCCCTGTGGGCGGCCGCGGCACCGGCTCTCCAGGGCGTGGCACCGATCCTCCAGGGGGTGGCACCGGCCCTCCAGGGCGCGGCACCGGTCCTCCGTGGCGCGGCACCGGCCTTCCCGGACGAGGCCGGCGGGATCGGTGTGCCCCCGGACGGGGCGGCGGGGGAGGAGACCGGGAAGGCCGATCCCTCGCAGACGCTGCCGGCCGTGTTCGTCATGGAGATGGCACTCGCCCGGCTCCTCATGGCACGGGGGGTGAGCCCTTCCCTGCTGATGGGGAGCGGCCTCGGCGAGTACGCCGCGGCCTGTGTCGCGGGCGTCATGTCGCTGCGCGACGCCCTCGCCGTCGTGGCCAGGCGCGGAGAGCTCCTGGCCGCCCTGCGCGACGGGGCGACGCTTGCGGTTCCGGCCTCCGAGCGGGAGGTCGAGCCCTTCCTCGGGGAGGGAGTGTGCCTGTCGGCGGTCAACGGGCCGGCGTCCTGCGTGCTCGCCGGTCCCGCCGCCCACGTCGCCGAGGTCAGGGAACTCCTGGACCGGCGCGGGATCGCCTGCCGCCTCCTGCCGCTCGGCACCGCCGCGCACTCGGCCCTGGTCGATCCCGTGATCGACGAGTTCCGCGACTTCCTCGGCGGTGTCCCGCTGCGCCGCCCCTCGCTGCGCCTCGTTTCCGGCGTGACGGGGACCGGCGACGCCGACTTCGCCGATCCCGAGTACTGGGTCACCCACCTGCGGGCGACGGTCCGCTTCGACGCCGGGCTCGGCCACGTCCTGGCCGGTGGTCCGAAGATCCTCGTCGAGGTGGGACCGGGCACGACCCTGACCACGATGGCCCGGGCGCGAGCGGGTACGGACTCCGTCGTCGTCAACGTGACCCGCCATCCGGCGGAGGAGCGAACCGACGGGGAGGTGCTGCTCGGCGCGCTGGCCCGGCTGCGGGAGGCGGGCGTCGAGGCCGACCTGCCCTCCCCGGGGCCGGAGCCGCGGCTCAGGCCGCCCGTGCCGCCCCACCCCTTCGCGCCGACCGTCGTCGACCCGCTGATCCGGCAGACCACCGTTTCCCCGCCGGACCGGCCGCGCGTCGCGGATCCCGCCGTCACCGGGCGGGAACGCTCGTCCGGCGGCCTGTACGGGATCACCTGGAAACGGGCCGTGGAGGTGCCCCCGGCCGATCCCGGCCCCACCGCGCGGGGACACCGCTGGATCCTGCTCTCCGACTCGTCACCCCTCGCCGAGGCGATCACCGCGAGGCTGGAGGAGTACGGGGCCCCGGCCGTCGTCGTCACCCCGGGGCGCGCGTTCCACCACGCGGCCCGGGACCGGATCACGATCGACCCCCGGTGCGGGGAGGACTACGAGCAGCTCCTGAAGACGGTGGAGGGTGACGCGGACGGGCCGTCGCGGATCGTCTGCCTCTGGGGAGCGACGCTGCCCGCACAGGTGTGCCCGCCGCTGGGCCACGTCACCGGCCTGGCCCGTGCCCTGAGCGGCCGGCCGGAGAGCGATCTCTGCCTTGTCACCCGGGGAGCCCTGGAGATCACCGGAGGCGAGCGGCTCGACCCGCGGGCGGCCCTCACGGTCGGAGCCGCCGGGCCGCTCCGCCACGAGCTGACCGGCACACGCGTCCGGCTCGTGGACCTGGACCCCGGCGACGACGGAGACCACGGGATCCGGGCCGGGGAGCTCCTGGCCGAGCTCTGCCGCCCGCCGTACGGGGACCCGGTCGGTTTGAGGGCGGGGCACCGCTGGCTGCGCGGGTTCGAGCCGCTGGACGTGGCGCCCGGCACGTACGGGAGTCCTTCGGTGCGCCGGGGCGGGACCTACGTGATCACCGGGGGGACGGGCGGGATCGGGCTGCGGCTGGCCGGGCACCTCGCGGCCACCCACTCGGCGCGGCTCGTCCTGATCGGGCGCGAGGCACCCGGGACGTTCCCGCCGTACGGTCCCGGCAGGCAGGGGGGTCATCCCGACGGTTCGGACGGTCCCGGAGGGGCCGGCGCCTTCGAGAGTTTCGAGAGCTCCGAGGGGGCCGCGGGTTTCCGGGGGGAGAACGGCCCGGGAGGGTTCGACGGCTCCGGCTCCGGTGGCGGGGAGGGTGCGGCGCTGAGGACCCTTCTCGCGGAGCGGGGAGACGACGTGCTGGTGCGCGGTGCCGATGTCGCCGACGCCCGGCGCCTCAGGGAGGTCCTCGAAGAGGCGCGGTCACGGTTCGGCGAGATCCACGGGGTGATCCACGCCGCGGGCGGGCCGGGGGAGGGCATGGCGGAGTCCCTGACCGAGGAGGGCGTCGCCGCCGCCCTGCGGGCCAAGACCGAGGGGACCGCCACCCTGGTCTCGGTCCTGCGGGAGGTGGGCGCGCTTCCCGATTTCGTGGTGCTGTTCTCCTCGCTGGCGTCGTTCTCCGGGGGACCGGGGCTCACCTGCCACGGGGCCGCCGGCGCCTTCCTCGACACGTTCGCCCTCGGCGCGCGGCGCGACGGCGGAGGCGTACCGGTGCTGTCGATCGACTGGGACCGGTGGAACGGCGTGGGAACGGCCCGTGACACGGAACGCAGCCACCGCGAGCTTCCCGGAGAGAGCCTCCCCGGAGGGCTGAGCCCCGAGGAGGGGCCGGTGTTCTTCGAGATGTGCCTGGCCGCCCTTTCGCTGGGTCAGGTCGTCGTCTCCTCCCGCCCGCCGGGGGACGCGGACCCCACCCGGCGGCCCCCGGCGCCGGACGCCCGGCCACAGCCCCTCCGCCCGCGTCACCTCGCCGGGACCCCGGCGGCGGGCGGGGGGTCCAGCGAGTACGGAGACGCGACCCCCCGGGCCGGGGGCGAGGGAGAACCGGAGGCGGCCGGCCCGTACGCGGCCCCGGGAAGGAACGACCTCCCGTGACCGAGACGATCCCGGCCGACTCCCGCGTGTGGCTGCGCAGGCAGTGCCCGCTCGCCGAGCCTCGCGCGCGCCTCGTCTGCTTCCCCCACGCCGGGGGTGCCCCGATGTCCTACCACGGGTGGCAGGACCGGTTGCCCGCCGACGTCGAGCTCTCCGCCGTGTGCTATCCCGGCAGGCAGAACCGCGTCAACGAGCGGCCGATCGACCGGATGGAAACCCTCGTCGACCACGTCTGCCGGGCACTGGTGACCCTGGCGGACCGGCCGCTCGCCCTGTTCGGGCACGGCATGGGCGCCGTGGTCGCGTACGAGGTCGCGGTCAGGCTCGCCGGACGGTACCGGATCTCCCCGGCGGCGCTGCTGGTGTCCGCGCACGCGGCGCCGCACCTGTGCGCGGACGACGCGAGAAGGATCCCCGTCGGCGACCGCCAGCTCGCCGAGCAGGCCGCCGCCGCGAATCCGACGCTCCTGCGCTTCCCGGAACTGATGGACCTGGCGATGATCGCGCTGCGGGCCGACCACGATCTCCTGCACGCCTACCGGCCCGCGTTCACCCCGCTGGTCACCGCTCCCGTCACCGCCTACCTGGGGACGGACGATCCGCGTGTGAGCCACGGGGAGATGCGTGCCTGGAGCCGCGTCGCGGGCTCCGGGTTCGAGCTGCGGACCTTTCCCGGAGGCCGCCTCTGCCCGACGGACGCGGAGGCGGACCTCGTCGCCGACATCGCGGAGCGCCTCGCGGACGTCGGGGACGTCGGCCAGGTGTTCCGCGAGGACTCGCCCGCTCCTTCACGGCACGCGTGAGGTTCCCGGCGCGCGCGGAAGAGATGTCACGATCGCGATCGGCGACAGCCCGGCCGGTCCGCTCCTCGTCGGCCGTCCGAGCACCTGTGCCTTCGACCCGGCCGACGAGTTCGCGCGGTTCCAGGCCGAGGGACCGAGGGGCCGAGGGGTGAGGGGTCAAGGGACCGAGGGACCGAGAGGCCGAGGGGCCGGCGGTCCGTGGCACCCTCTCGACCGGGGTGAGCGCGTGGACGGTCATGCCGGGGCGAGGAGAGGGCGGCAGCGGGCGGTGGGACCGGTGGCGGGTCCTCCGATGCCGGTCATCCGGGTGTGCCGCCGGAACGGGCTCCCTGATCGAGGAGGGCGTTGACCATCTGCTGGAGCTGCGTACGCCCGGTGGGACCGAGGGCGCCGCCGAGGGCGTCGGCGAGTTTCTCGAAGGGGTCGTCCACCGGCAGCTCCCTCATCCGCTCGGCGAGTTCGTCGACCGTCCACAGGCCGTCCTTGTGGATGTGCGCGCCACGTGACCATCCGTGGTCGACCGTGACCGATCCGCCCCGGACGGAGAGCACCTGACCGGTGAGCGGACACGCCGCAGTGGCCAGGTAGGCGGCGACGGGCGCGCTGGTGGAGGGGTGCAGCGGGTCGAACCGTCCTGCCGGCGGCTCCTCGCGCATACCGGGGACCTGGAGGGTGAGCCGGGTGCGTGCCATGGAGGGTGAGACGCAGTTGACCCGCACGCCGTACCGGCCGAGTTCGAGAGCTCCGACGATGGTCATGGCCGCGACTCCGGCGTTCCCCGCGGCGTAGGAGGCCTGCGTGGGCAACGGGTTGAACAGGCCCGAGCCCGAGGAGGTGTTGACGACGGCGCGGTCGACGCGGTCGCCGGCCTCGAACCGTTCGCGCCAGTGACGGGCCGCCCAGCGAGCGACCGCGAACGTGCCTTTCAGCTTCACGGCGATGACGTCGTCGAACTCCTCCTCGGTCAGGTCGGCCATTCCGCGGTTTCGTTCGATGGTCGCGTTGTTGACGACGACGTGGAGGTCGCCGAAGGCCCGCAGGGCCGCGTCCACCATGCGCCGGGCGCCTTGCCAGTCGGCGACGCTGTCGGTGTTGGCGACCGCCTGCCCGCCGCGGGCGACGATCTCCTCGACCACCGCGGCCGCCACCCCGGCGTCGCCACCCGTGCCGTCGACGGCGACGCCGGGGTCGTTGACGACGACCCTGGCGCCCTCGGCCGCGAAGAACAACGCCTCTTCCCGCCCGATGCCGCGCCCGCCGCCGGTGATGAGGACGACGCGTCCGTCCAGGCTTCCCACGTGCACCACTCCCTCTCAATCAATACACTCGATGCATTAATACATTGCATGAAGCGATGCATGGAATGCAATAGGCTGGGATCATGACGGAGAGCCCGGGGTTGCGGGAGCGTAAGAAGCGGCGCACACGGCAGGCACTGATCGAGGCGGCGGTCCGCCTGTTCGAGCGGAAGGGGTTCGAACACGTCACGGTGGCCGAGATCGCCGAGGCCGCGGAGGTGTCCACCCGTACGTTCTTCCTGCACTTCCAGACGAAGGAGGACGTGCTCTTCGCCAACGCCGACGTGCGGATCGACCTGGCGCTGCAGGCGGTCGCCGAGCGCCGCGCCGAGGAGCGATTTCCCGAGGTCCTCGTACGGGCGATGGAACAGATGATCGCCAATAGCTGGGACAGCGATCTGACCAGCGGGCTCGCGGCACTCCGGGTCCGCCTGGCCGAGTCGGCGCCGGTGTTGCAGGCACGCTTGTCGCAGCTGTACGTCACCGCGCAGACCGAGCTGGCCCGGGCGCTGCACCAGGCGTATCCGGACGAGCTGGACCCGATTGCCGCCGCTGCCCTGGTGGGCGCGATGGTCGGCGCGGTGAGCGCGGCGACGCTGGCCAGCCTTCGGCGCGGCGACTCGCCCGAAGGGGTGCGGAACGCGATGCGGCAGGCCGTGGACCTGGTCGTGTGCTGCCATCACCGGGCGAACTGAGGCGCCGTCGCCCGGCTCCTCTCCGCGTTCGCCGGCCGCCCCGAAGCACGTCGCCGTGGAAACTGTCGGTGCCCGTTGTCAGAGTCGGCAGGGTCAGCGGCAACGTTCCACCCTCGTCCCCCGGAGGTGCGCGATGGCACGGCGACGGACACCCGCCAAGGCGGTACGACGGCGGGCGCCCGGCGGACGAAGACCGCGCGGGCGCGAGGGCGGCGGCGACCGGTCGCTGTGGGCGGTCGCGGCCGGGGGCCTCTTCGCGGCCGCCGTGTGGCTCGTCGACGTCGTCGTCGCCAACTGGCCGCTGGTGATCGGCGGCACGATCGTGCTGATCGCGGGTCTGGCAGGGGCGCTCCTGCTCCGCCGTCGGGTGATCGAGGCCCGGGAGCGGGAATGGCTGGAGGACAACGCGCGCCTCGAACGCGTCGACCGCATGACCGGTGACCGGTTCGAAGCCCTCGTCGAGGCCCTGCTGCGGCGCGAGGGCTTCCGCGGGGTGCGCAGGATCGGCGGCAGCGGTGACGGCGGCGTCGACGTCGTCGCGACCGCGCCCGGCGGCGAACACTTCGTCGTCCAGTGCAAGCGCTGGGGCACCTCGGTGGGATCGCCCCAGATCCGCGACCTTCTCGGCGCGCTCCACGCCTATCCCGGCCACCGTGGCGTGCTCGTCACCTCGGCGACCTTCACGGCTCCGGCCAGGGAGTGCGCGGCGGGCACCGGCCTGACGCTGATCGACCGCGCGCTGCTCGCCGCCTGGTTCGCCGGGTCCTTCACCCTCGCCTCGCGGGCACGCCGCGGGACCGGTCGGCGGTTCCTGCCGGGACGCCGTCCCGCGACGCCCTGTCCGGACGGCGACACGGGCCTGGAGGGAGCGCTCGGCGACGAACCGGCCTGACGACCGGGGCGTCCGCCGGTGCGCGCCGACGTACTGCGGGATACATCGGGATATGTCGGAATACTGCAGGGCCGGTACGCGCCGGGAGGCGGCGACCGGCGAGCCTTCCGGCGCGCCGGTGTCGCGTCCCGGGTCCGTTCGGCCGGGGGCGGCTCACGATCCCGCGGTGTCGAGGGCCTTCTCGAAGGCCGCGTAGGCCTCCGGGGTGAACAGGACGAACCGCAGGTCCTTCACCTGTGTCGGAGCGGCCCGCACGGTATCGACGGCGGTACGGGCGGCGCCGTCCATCGGCCAGCCGTAGACTCCCGCCGACACGGCGGGAAAGGCGACGCTGGTGGCGCCGAGCTCGTCGGCGACGCGGAGGGATTCGCGGTAGCAGGAGGCCAGCAGGTGCGTGCGGTCCTCGGTGAGGGAGTGGACGGGGCCGACGGTGTGGATGACCCAGCGGGCCGGGAGGTCTCCCGCGGTGGTGGCCACGGCCCGCCCGGTGGGGAGTCCCCTGCCGTACCGGGAGGCGCGCAGGTCCCGGCATTCGGCGAGGATGGCGGGGCCGCCGCGCCGGTGGATGGCCCCGTCGACCCCGCCGCCGCCCAGAAGCGAGGAGTTGGCGGCGTTGACGACGGCGTCGACGTCCTGCGTGGTGATGTCCCCATGGACCAGCGTGATCCTCATGAGCCATGGCCTTCCTCGGTGGTTCGTCTTCTCGTACCGGGTCCTTCCCCGGTTTCCCGCGCTCTGACGTGTTCCCCGGCGTTCCGCCCCGGACATGCGGCGGTTCCGTCCCTCGCCGTTTCGCCCCGACACACGGCGGTTCCGTCCCTCGCCGTTCCAGGACGTCGCCGCCGCGCCACGTGACGGGCCGCTTCGCCGGTCCGGGCGTCGTACGCCGGAGAGCGCGTCACCCGCGCCTGAGCCGCGATCGCCCCCACCGCCCGCCGCCGGAAGACCGGAAAACCCGGAAAGGAACCGATTTCCGGAGGCGGGCGGTGGGGGCTGTCTCAGACGCGGGTCAGGACGCGGTGCCCGGGGTCCGGCTCGTGCCGGGAGCCCGCGTGGCCGGTGCTCACGCTCCCGCCGGGGGCGGACCTTCCGCCCGGCGCGCGGTGAGCAGCAACCGTCCGGCGCCGATCTCGAAGGGCGAGCCGTCAGGCCCGCCGAACCGTTCGACGCCGGTGAACCCGCCGTCGGTGAGGATCTGGCCCAGGTGGGCGCTGGTGTAGACGTGGTGGATCGCGGTGACCTCGAGCTCCTCCGCGCCCCGGGTGAAACGGTATCCACTGATCAGGCGGCTGCGGGCGACGTCGTACCCTGTCGTCGCCGTGACGGTGATGTCGCCCGTCCGCATCTGGCGTGGTTCGCCCTGGTAGCCGGGCAGGACGGACTCGGCCGTCGCGTTGAAGTCGATCACCAGCCCCCCGCCCGGCCGGACCGCGTCCGCCAGCGCGGCGACGAACTCGCGGGTCTCCTCGGGTTCGAGGTAGCCGAAGCTGTTGCCCATGCAGACGGCGGCGTCGAACGAGCCGTCACGCGGGATGTCCCGCATGTCGGCGATGCCGAGATCGACGTCGAGCCCGGCGTCGGCGGCGGCCCGCCGGGCGTGCCCGATGGCCTCGGCCGAGATGTCCACCCCGGTCAGGCGGTGGCCGCGTGCGGCGAGGGCCAGCGTGTGCCTGCCGCTGCCGCAGGGCACGTCGAGGATGCGGGCCCGGGGGCGCAGGCCGAGGTGACGTTCGACGAAGTCGACGTCCGCCTCGGTGGATTCCGGCGTCGCCGCGCGCCGCCAGAACTCGTTGGGAAGTTCGGTGAAGAAGTTCGTATACCAGGTGGATGAGATGTCGTGTGACAAGGGAAAGCTCCAACGGTGTCGTGCGTCAACATGATCGCGACATCACCGGGGCACCACGGGAGAAGGCCGATCGCCACTCAGGCACCACTGGGGCGTCTCAGGCGTCGGTCTCGATCGTCACCGCGCCGGAACGGCCGGTGCGATGCGGTGGCCCGGTGTCAGATCCCGGGCAGCCATGGCTTCCTCCACATTCGTCGCCGGACCTCGCCCGGCGGATTTCCGTCAACGCTAACAGAGCGGGCCGTCTCGCACCGCTGATTTTTCCGCCGCGCTCGACTACGCCGACCAGCGGATCCGGGTCAACGTCGTGGCCCCGGGGCCGATCCTCACCCACCACCTCAGGGCCGCGGGCGAGGAGGCTCAACGCATGGCAGGTCTCGCCACCCCCATGCGCCGCGTCGGCCGGGCCGAGGAGGTCGCCGACGCCGTCGTGTGGCCCTGCTCCGACCGGGCGTCCTTCATCACCGGGGTGGTCCTGCCCATCGACGGCGGCCAGTACGCCGGCAACAAGCCCCCGCGGATGTACCGCGAGGGCCGGTCCGTGCGGCCCCAGAGCCCGTGACCCGGTGCGCGGGCCGGGGAATCATCGCTCCAGCAGCTCGACCGTGCCGCGCTCGCCGTCGACCCTGATCCGGTCGCCGTCGCGCAGGCGCATGGTCGCGTTGCCGGTACCGACCACGGCCGGGATACCGAGCTCGCGGGCGACGATCGAGGCGTGTGACAGGGGGGCGCCCATGTCGGTCACCACGGCGGCGGCGCGGGGGAACATCGGCGTCCAGCCGATGTTGGTCAGCGTCGTCACGAGGATCTCGCCGGGGGCGAGCCTGTCACCGTCCTCGGGACCTGCGATGACGCGGACCACGCCCTCGACGACGCCCGGCGCTCCTGGGAAGCCGGTCACGGTGTCGCTCACCGGGGCGCCGCCGCCCCTGGCGTCGAAGATGTCCCCGCGCCGTCCGGGATCGGCGGCCCAGCGCTCCGGGTCGAACCGGCCGACGATCAGCGTGGGATAGGCGGGCAGGGCCGCGTACCGCTCGTACGTCGCCCGCCGGACCGCCACCTTCGCCGTCGGGGCGTCGTCGCCGCGCAGGACGGCGAGGATCTCCTGGATCGACAGGAAGAACAGGTCCTCACCGTGGCCGGTGAGTTCCCCGGCCCGCAGGACGAAGGAGCGCAACGCCCAGAAGGCGCGGATCACCTCCGAGCGGGCCGACTCCCGGTCACGGACGATCGCGTTCCACCGCGCCACCCGCAGGCGCGTCCCGGCCACCTTGCGGGGGTAACGCTCCCCGAAGTGCCTCCAGGCCGCCTCGCGCGCCTCCCGCTGGCGGTCGAGCAGCGCACCGGTGTGCCCGCGGCTCTCGGCAACGGCCGCGAGCTGCGCGTCGATCCACCGCGGGTCCTCACCCGGCCGGGGGATGGAGACCTCGAACTCGTGCGCGCCCCGATGCCCGTAGAGGCGGGCGAACGTCTCCCTGTCGATCTCCTTGGCGGCGAGCCTCTCCAGGCCGACGATCGTCCCGAGGCTGGCGAGCTCCCCGTCGGCGTTGGCGCCGGTGAGTATGGCCTCGGCGTCCCTCTCGCCCACCATCTCGCGCAGCCTGGCGCGGGTCATGACCAGGGTGTTGCCGCCCTGCCGCCCGGCGGCCTCCAAGGTCTGGCAGGCCTCGACGAAGTACGGGAGCAGCTCGGCCTCCCACAGCCCGGCCAGCTCGCCCGGGGTCGCGGTGACGGCGATCCGCCCGCGCAGCTCCTCGCATCGCCGTCGCGTCGTGGCGAGGAAACCGGGCATCCTCCGGGTGTTGGCCGCGATCCGCCTGCGCAGGGTGAAGGCGAGCGGCAGCACGCTTTTGACGATCCGCCATCGTGAGGCGGGCAGCAGCGGCACGTCCAGGTCGCGCGGCAGCCTGCCGAAGACCTGCTCGACCGCGCCGAGCCGCCTGCGCATGCCCAGGGCGCGCGCCACCGAGAACACGACGCTCAGGTTCATGTAGAAACGGCCGCCGATGTTGCCGACCATGTTGAAGCCCGGCAGTGCCGACGTCGACATCGCCTCCCCGATGAAGATCTGGACAAGTGACCACGTGCACGGCGTCATCACGTCGGGGATGGCCTCGCCGAGGTTGGCGCCGGTCCACAGGTAGTCGCCGGTCAGGCTGTCGTTCCACTCCTCGACCTGCTGCCTGAGGCGGGTGATCGGGCGGGCCTGCACGACGAGGAACGTCCCCTCGCGCCTGACCCACTCCACGTCCATGGGCGTCCCGTACAGATCCTCGATCTCCGTCGCGAGCCGCGCGAGCCGGACGACCTGGGCCGGGTCGAGCACGGCCCGGCGGCGCAGGTCCTCGGGCACGGGTTCCTCGCGCGTACCGCCGGGGGTGCGCACCGTCATCACGGTCTTGTCGCCGACGTGTTCCTCGACGATGTCGCCGATGCCGGTGTTCCCGGTGTTCCCGCCTTTTCCGCCGCCGGTTCTGGCGACGGTGACGGTGTCGGGTGTCACCTGCCCGCCGACGACGGCCTCGCCCAGGCCCCACGAGGCGTTGATCACTATCTGGTCGCGCGCGCCGGTGACCGGGTTCGCGGTGAACAGGATGCCCGCGGCGTCGGCGGCCACCAGTTCCTGGACCACCACGGCCAGCGTCACGTCGTCCTGCGGCACGCCGTTCGCGGCCCGGTAGGCGATGGCGCGCGCGGTCCACAGCGAGGCCCAGCAGCGCCGGACCGCGTCCAGCAGGCCGTCGCCCCGGATGTTGAGGTAGGTGTCCTGCTGCCCGGCGAACGACATGTCGGGGAGGTCCTCCGCGGTGGCCGACGAGCGTACGGCGACCGGCACGTCCTCGCCGAGCCTCGCGTGGGCCGCGCGGATCTCGGCGGCGGTCTCCGCCGGTATCTCCCGGCCGGAGAACAGCGCCGCGATCCGCATCGACGCCTGCTCCGGGGGCATGCCGGAGACGGCCTCCATGATCTGGTCGTGCAGGCCGTCGCGCGAGACGAAGTCTCGGTAGGCGTCCGTGGTGACGTGGAAACCGCCGGGAACCGGCAGGCCCGCGCGGGCCAGCCGGGCCAGCGAGGCTCCCTTGCCGCCCGCCAGCGCGAGGTCGGCCGCTTCGTCGTCCAGGGGGAGGGTCTTCACCGCGTGTTCTCCTCGAACTTCTCTGACTTCCCTGACTCTCCGGACTCCCCGGACTTCTCCGGCTCCCCGTCTTCCTCTTCCTCGAGGCCGAGGGAGACGCGCAGTTTTCGCTGCGCGGCCTCCACGGTGGCGTCGACGTACTCCAGGGTGGCCCGCGTCACCACCCGGGTGACGTCGGCGGGAAGCGGGCCCGAGGTCTCCGTCGCGCTGCCGCCGGCGTCGGCGATCAGCTCCGCCAGCCGCTCGTCGGACGGCCTGTACCCGCCCGGCATCATCGGCGAGACGAGCAGGAACCCGTACAGGACGGAGACGAGCATGGTCACGTGCTCGGCGGGCGACAGGTCGCTCCGCAGCGCGCCGTGCTCCCGCAGCGTGCCGAGGTAGGCCTGGAAGTCGCCGCCCAGTTCGGCGCCGGCCGTGCCGTCCCGCTTCTGGCGCGTGAGCCTGCCCAGCACCTCCGAGTCGCCCAGGATGCTCGCCCGCATCAGGGGCCTGCCCAGAACCTCCGAGGCGAGCGACCTGAGCAGGTCGCGGAGGGTGGCCGGACCGTCCCCGAGCCGCCGCCGCACCTCGGTGATCATCTCGACCCGCTCGCGGCGCACCAGCGCGGCGAACAACTCCTCGCGCGTCTTCCAGTGCAGGTAGATCGTGCCCTTGGCGACCCCGGTCCGCCGGGCGATGTCCTCGACGGTCGTCTTGTCGTATCCCCAGCGCAGGACGAGGTCGGCGGCGGTGTCGAGGATGCGGTGCGCCCGCGCGAGCCGGTGCGAGGCGTCCTGCGGCGGTCGGCCCGCCTTCCTGCTTTCCCGCTTCACGGTCCCCACCGTTTCCCGTAAATTTGACCAGATGTCCTCATATGGTCATTTAATTAATACCACATCGCAGGGGGACGGCGATGCGGGGATGGTGTGAGACGGGGGCGCGAAGACGGTGCCGGCGGGCGGTGGCCGCGCGTACGTCCGAGGGCGCGGAGGCGGTGCCCGGAGGTGTGTCCAGGGGAGTGCGGAGGCGGTGCCGGCGGGCGGTGGCCGCGCGTATGCCCAGGGGGCGCGGGGGCGTGAGGGTTACGTCCGGGGGCGGTGCGCGGGCAGGTCGAACCAGACGCCGGTCCCGATCTGCCCGGTGCCGCACAGCCGTGTCCAGCGCGCCCCGCAGCGGCCCGCGGTGAACTCGTCGACGATCCGCAGGCCCCGCCCGCCGAGCTCCAGATCGTCCACGCGGCAGGGGGCGGTGAACGGGCGGTGCAGCAGGCGTTCGATCAGCGGGACCCCGCCACCGGCGTCGGCCACCTCGGCCCTGATCGGCAGGTCGTCGTCGTGCAGGATGCGAAGCTCGTACGGGCCCGGGGCGTAGCTGCTGGCGTTGGTGGCCAGTTCGGTGACCACGACCTCCAGCTCGGCCACCTCGTGGGCGGCGAAAGGCGGCCGGGACAGCAGGTCGCGGAGCAGCTTGCGGGCGCGGCGGGCGGCGTCGCCCTGCGGAAGGCACCAGGCGGTCATCCGGAAGCGGCCGTGGATCTTGCCGTGCACGCCGAAGTCCAGAGCCTGAGCGCGCTCGGTGAGCATCGTCGCTCCTATCGCGTAGGGCACCAGGGGCACGGTGTCGCCGGGGTTTCCGGCCGCTCGCTGGTCTGAATTACCCATGGTGCGGGACAAGACCGATATACGGAGAGTCGCAGGACCAATACTGTCCGCAGATCGGTTCGGCGATAGGCGAGGCCGATCACCTTGCATGATCGGTCATACCGATACGGCTTCGGCGGTGCCGGGTCGCCGGTTACCTTGGCGTCAAGGGAACCCGTCAAGGCAACCCGTCAGGGGAATTCGGCCGGGAAGGTCGGCATGAACGTCAGCAGTGGGAACGCGCAGGAAATCGACCCCGCGCTCTGGGAACGCCCGCAGATGCGCCAGGCTCTGGCCGCCCGCGACATGGCCACCGTATACCGGTTACTCCAGCGGATCGGGGTCTCCCAGCGTCACATCGCCGCCCTCACCGCCCAGTCCCAGTCGGAGATCTCCGAGATCCTCAAGGGCCGCCAGGTGATGGCGTACGAGGTGCTCGGCCGGATCGCCGACGGTCTGGGAATCCCGCGCGGCTACATGGGGCTGGCCTACGACGCCTCCTCCACGGCGCTGGCCGGGACGGCGGCGGCCGACCACCGCGACGACCCCGGCGAGGACGAGCAGGTGCGCCGCCTGCTCGCGCACGCCGCGCAGGTGACCATCGGCGCGACGGTCGGGGACGCCGAGGAGTGGGCCGAGCCGCTGACGCCCACGGAGACTCCCGTCCCGTACCGCATCGGCATGGCCGACGTCGAGCAGATCGAGGCGGTGACCCGCACGCTGCGCGCCCTGGACTACCGGCACGGGGGCGGTGTCTGCCGCGACGCGGTGGTGGCGCAGCTGACCTGGTCGCAGCGGCTGCTGCGGGCCACGTGCCCGGAGTCGGTCACCCTGCGGCTGCACCAGGCGCTGGCCGACCAGCACAACCTCGCGGGCTGGACCTCCTTCGACGTCGGCCTGTACGGGGCGGCGAGAGGTCACCTGGCCCGCGCGCTGGAGCAGGCCAAGTACGCGAGGAACTCCTCGCTCGCGGCCAACGTCCTGTACCGGATGGGACGCGTCCACCTCCACTGCGACCGTATCCTGGACGCGCTGCGGTTCTTCCAGCTCGGGCAGATCTGCGCGCAGGACGCCAGCTGCGAGCGGACCGTGGCGATGCTCTTCGCCAACGAGGCGTGGGCCTACGCGCTGCTGGGCGACAACGACCTCGCCCTCAAGTCGATCAACAGGGCGAGCGACGAGCTGGCCCGCGCCCGCGACCGCGAGTCACCCGCCTGGGTGAGCTTCTTCGGCACCGCCGACCTCGACGCCACGAGCGGCATGGTCCACGCCGACCTCGCCGTGACCCACCTCGACAGCCACCTCGGCATCGCCGAGCGGTTCCTCACCGACGCGCTCGGGCAGCGTGACCCGAGCATGGCCAGGAGCAGGGCCTTCGAGCTGACGGCCCTCGCGACGGTGCAGCTCAGAGCCGGCGACATGACCTCGGGGCTCGCCAACGGCGACGAGGCCGTCACCCTGGCGACCGAGATCCGTTCGGCGAGGATCATCGACCGCCTCGCGCCGCTGCAGGCCGTCGCCATGATGCGGGCGCACAGCGGCGACGCGCAGGACCTCGCCCGGCGGATCTCGGCGGTGCGCGCCGCATGACGATGACCACCGACCACGCCGGCGGGCTCACCCGCGACCGGCTCCACTCGCTGCTGGCGACGGTCTGCGCCCGGGCGGGGCTCGTACCCGGCGACGCCGAGCTGATCAAATTCACCAACAACGCCGTCTTCCGCCTGCGGCGGGCGCCCGTCGTGGTGCGGGTCGCCGGATCCTCGGCCGCCCGCTCCCGCGTGCCGACGGTGGTGCGGGTCGCCCGCTGGCTGGCCGACCACGACTTCCCCGCGGTGCGGCTGCTGCCCGGCTGCGAGCAGCCGCTCCAGGTGGAGGGCCACCTGGTCACCCTGTGGGAGAACACCCCCGAGGTGGGGCCGCGCCCTGGCGGCGGCGACCTGGCCGCCATGCTCAGGCGGCTTCACACGCTCGCGGACCCGCCGGTGGACCTGCCGGAGTGGGCCCCGATGACCGAGGTCCGCCAGCGGCTCGACGAGCCGGAGGACCTGCCCCCGGGCGACCACGCCTTCCTGCTCGACGAGTGCGACGAGGTCGAGGAGCGGCTCGCCGCACTCGACTACGTGCTCCCCGCAGGGGTCATCCACGGCGACGTGTTCATGGGCAACGTCATCGCCGGTCCCGCCGGGCCGGTGCTGTGCGACTTCGACAGTACGGCGATCGGCCCGCGCGAGTGGGACCTGGCTCCCGTCGCGGTCGGACGCCTGCGGATGGACTATCCCTGGGACGAGCACACTCCGCTCGCCGAGGGCTACGGCTTCGACGTCACCCGCTGGCCGGGCTTCCCGGTCCTGCGCCGCCTGCGCGAGCTGAAACTGGTCACCAGCGTCGTGCCCGTCCTGCGCAGCAACCCAGGCATCCGGCCGCAGTGGGAACACCGCATGCGCAGTTTCAGGTCCCGCGACCAGACGGTCAGGTGGCAGCCGTACCGGTGAACGGTGACCGGGCCCGGCGGAAACCGCGAACGGCCCCGGGGACACCGGGGCCGTCGCCGGTCAGGAAGATCTCGGGGACGTGGTCCGGAGGGACGGGGAGTGGCGGCCGACCGTCAGGGGGACGGCAAGCGGTGGCAGGTTGTCGGGAAGCGACACCCGGTCAACGTTCGGGGTGGTTCCCACGGGGGACATAGGGGCTGAACTCCCGATCGTCGCTCGGAGGACATCGCATGCTCAGGATCGGCAAGCTCACCTCTTCGGACCGCCCCCAATGGGAAACCCTGTTCCGCGGTTACAACGACTTCTACGAGCGCACGCTCACGCCCCAGCTGTACGACCGCGCCTGGGACGAGTTCCGGGAGGACGTCCGGATGCACGCCCTCGGCGCGAAGCTCAACGGCGAGCTGGTCGGCATCGCGCACTTCCTCATCCACTCCAGCACCACGGCGCTGGACGTGTGCTACCTGCAGGACCTGTTCACCGCGCCGCAGGCCCGGGGCAGGGGGGCGGGGCGGGCGCTGATCGAGGAGGTGGCCGAGTGGGCGCGCGCCCGCGACTGCAGCAGGGTCTACTGGTCCACCCAGGAGACGAACACCGCCGCCCGGCGGCTCTACGACAAGGTCGGCGTGAACAGGGGATTCATCCTCTACCAGATCGACCTCTAACCATTGGGCGGAACAGCCGGGGATCGTTCCCCGGCCGGGTCGCCCGACGATCCGGTTCGCCCTCGTCCCGGCGTCACGGGTTCCGTCAGGCGACCTGGGTCACCGGACCGGGCTCGGCTCGACCGGATCTGGACCGGTCGGACCCGGACCGGTGCCGCTGGGGCACCGGTCACCGGTCTCACGCGGAGATGCGGTCGGTGCTGTCCGATCGTTGGCGGTCGTGGGCTTGCTGGAGTTCGGTGTTGATGCGCAGAGCCTCGGCGAGCTGGTCTTCCAGGATGATGATGCGGCAGGCCGCCTCCAGGGCGGTGCCCTGGTCGACCAGCTCGCGGGCGCGGGCGGCCAGGCG